>DASRJG010000223.1:0-2980 GCA_035649595.1 Candidatus Polarisedimenticolaceae bacterium | reverse complement strand
CCCATGAGGGACGCGCTCGCCGGACTCCTCTGCGGCGCGATCGCGGGGAGCATTCCGTTCGCCTGGCTCGTGCACCGGTTCGCGACCGGTCGCGACCTCAGGAAAGAGGGGAGCGGCAATCCCGGAGCGTCGAACGTCGATCGGACCGCCGGCCGCGGATGGGGCGTCCTCGCGCTCGCCCTCGAGATCGGGAAAGGCGCCGCCGGGGTGGCGATCGCCACGCGATTACGGGGGGACGGCGCCGCGGTTCCGGCGGCGATCGGCGCGGTCGTGGGGCACGTCTACTCGCCATGGCTCCGAGGCCGGGGCGGGCGCGGGGTCGCGGCGGCCGCCGGCGCGTTCGGCGCGCTGACGCCTTGGGGGGCGCTCGGAGCCGCCGCGGTGTTCGTCGTCGTCGTCGCGTGGACGCGATGGATCTCGCTCGGCTCGGTCGCCGCGGCGGCGGCGCTTCCCGTCGCCGCCCTCGTTGCCGGGGCCGGGGGACGCGTGGCGATCGCCGCGGCCTCGATCGCGGCGCTGATCGCGTGGCGTCATCGCGAGAACTTTGAGAGGATGCGCGCGGGGACGGAGCCACGGGTCGGAAATCGGGGGTCCGCCGGAGGGGGTCGTTCGCCGTGACGTTGGACCCGGTCACGATCGTGGGGGGCGGCGCTTGGGGCACGGCGCTGGCCGTCAATCTCGGGGGGCGGGGGATCCCCGTGCGTCTCTGGATCCACGAGGGTGACCTCGTGCGACGGATGGAGGAGCGCCGGGACAACCCCGCCTACCTTCCCGGGATCCAGGTTCCGCGCACCGTCGTTCCCACCGGCGACCTCGCGAGCGCCCTCGCGGAGACGTCGCTCGTCGTGGTCGCGGTCCCGACGCCGTTCGCCCGCGGCGTCTACGAGTCGATGCGCGGCGCGCTGGCCGAGGCGAAGCCCCCGGTCGTCGTCGCGTCGAAGGGGATCGAGGAGGGGAGCCTGATGCTCCCGACCGAGGTCGCCGCCGCGTCCCTGCCGGAGGGGACGCCGGTCGCGGCGCTCTCCGGTCCCACGTTCGCCGAGGAGGTCGCGCGCGGGATCCCCACCGTCGCTGTGCTCGCGGCTCGGGATCCGTCGCTCGCGCGCGCGGTGCAGGACCGGCTTTCGGGGACGACGCTCCGCCTCTACACCAACGCCGACCTCGTCGGGGTCCAGGTCGCCGCCGCGCTCAAGAACGTCGTCGCGATCGCCGCCGGGATCGTGGACGGGCTCGGGTTCGGGACCAACACGATCGCGGCGCTCGTCACGCGAGGGCTCGCGGAGATGCGCCGGCTCGGCGTCGCCCTCGGGGGCGCGCCGGAGACCTTCTCCGGGATCGCTGCGCTGGGGGACCTCGTGCTCACGTGCACGGGAGGATTGTCGCGCAACCGCCGCGTCGGGCAGGCGCTCGGCCGCGGCGAGCGGCTCGCCGACGTCGCCGCGCGGATGCACCAGGTCGCCGAGGGGATCCGCACCGCTCGCTCGGCGCGCGCGCTCGCCGCGAAGGCCGGCGTCGAGATGCCGATCGTGGAGGAGGTCCACCGCATCCTCTACGAGGACGGCGATCCGCGGCAGGCTGTGCTGCGCCTGATGACGCGCCCGCTCGGCGCCGAGGACCGGCAGGGGGAGCCTGCGTGATCGATCTCCACACGCACATCCTTCCCGGCGTCGACGACGGCGTGAAGACGATGGAGGACGCGATCGACTTCGCCCGCGTCGCCGTGGACGACGGCGTTCGCACCGTCGTGGCCACGCCTCACTATCGCGACGGCTTCTACGTCAACGCGCGCCAGGACGTGGTCGCGGGGGTGGCCGCGCTCCGCGCGCGGCTCGCGCAGGAGGGGATCGGTCTCGAGGTCCTGCCCGGCGCGGAGATCCACATGTGCGCCGACCTCATCGAGCGGGTCCAAGCCGGGCACGCCACCACGCTCGCCGACAACGGCAAGACGGTGCTCTTCGAGCTCTCCATGAGCCAGTACCCGATCGACCTGGAGGACTTCGTGTTCCGGATGCGCCTGGCGGGCCTTCAGGTGCTCTTCGCGCACCCGGAGCGGATCCGCTTCTTCCAGGACGACGTGCGCCGGTACGAAGCCGTGATCCGCCTCGGCGCCTTCGGCCAGATCACGACGGGGAGCATCACGGGGCTGTTCGGCAGCGACATCGAGGTGTTCTCCGAGGAGCTCGTGCGCAAGCGCCTCGTCCACGTCATGGCGTCGGACGCCCACAATACGCGGGGACGCCCCCCCGTCCTCACGGCGGCAATGCCTCGCCTCGCCTCCTGGGCGGGTGGTGAGCAGTCCGCGCACCTCATGGTCGAGGGCACGCCGCGCGCGCTCCTCGAGGGACGCGATCCGGAGCTCCCGCCGCTCCCCGACCCGCCGCAGCGGAAGAGGTCCGTCTTCTCGAGGTGGCTCGGCCGCGACTGACGTCTCAGCGCGTGGCCTGCGGCTCCACCGCGGCGTCCAAGTTCTGACGCGCCGCGCTGAACCGGGGGTTGATCTCGAGCGCGCGCCGCCACGCCGCGCGGGCCTCGTCCCGCTTCCCCTGAGCGACGAGCGCGAGCCCGAGGTCGTTGATCGCCCCGACCATCATCGGGTTCAGCTCCAGCGCGCGGCGGAGCGCTTTCTCGGCTCGAGGCGCGTCCTGCCCGACGAGACAGGCGTGGCCGTAGATGTACTGGGCGCGGGCGTCGGCGATGAGGTCGGGTCGTTTGAGGAGCTGGAGGAGCCGCGCACCCGAGGTGGGGGCGCCGAGCTGTCCCATGGCGTGCGCGGACTCGAGCGCCGTCCACGGATCGCCGTCGGCGGTGGCTCGCTGCAACGCTTCGATGTCGGCGGGCTCGCCGACGCGGCCGAGGGCATGCGCGGCGGCGCGGCGGAGCGCCGGGTTGGGATCCGCGAGCGACCGGCGTAGCGAGGCGAGCGCGGCGGGCGGCAGCTTCGCCGACGTCGCCCCCAGGTGCTGGATCGCCGCCCACCTCA
>DASRJG010000222.1:0-8439 GCA_035649595.1 Candidatus Polarisedimenticolaceae bacterium | reverse complement strand
GGAGCCACAGGCCGACCGCGATCCGAAGCTCGCCGCGATCCCGGAGGCGCGCGTAGAGATCGGGCCCGTCCCGATCGACCATGTCGTCCACGGCGCCGACGCCGAGGGCGACGAGCTCGTCCATGCGCGCGCGCACCGCCGCGGCGCGCTCGGCGGGCGACGGCGCCGGAAGCCTCGCCCGCAGCGCCTCGAGCGCTTCCTCCTCGACGACGGGCGGAGCGCCGGCGCGGCCGAACGCCTCGCGCGCCGCGGCGTTCAGCCAGGCCGCATGCCCGTCGGCGCGGGCGAGCACCACGGGGTGGCGCGGCGCGAGCCCTTCGAGCGCGTCCAGCTCGCGGAGGTGGCCGCGGAAGCCCCAGCCGCGGATGAGCGCGCCGTCCTCGCGCGCCTGCGTCGCGCCGCGGACGGCGAGGGCGACATCCTCCACGCTCGCGACGGAGCGGAGGTCGAGCCCGCTCAGGTCCACCGCCCCCGCCGCGAGGTGGACGTGCGCGTCGCGATAGCTCACGGAACCTGCAGGCCCGGGACCTTCGGGTACTTCAGGCCGGTCCCGGTGTTGAACAGCACGACCCGGTCGGACGGCCGGAGGAAGCCTCCCTCCACGAGCTTCCTGGCGGCGGCGAGCGTGGCGCCCCCCTCGGGACAGGCGAAGATCCCCTCGCCGCGGGCGATGGCGAGCTGACCCTCCGCGATCTCGGCGTCGGTGACGGCGATCACCGTCCCCCCCGACTCGCGGAGCGCCTGGAGGATCAGACGGTCTCCCAGCGGGGAGGGAACCCGGAGCCCCGCCGCGTAGGTGCGCGCCCCCTCCCAGGCGGCGGCCGCCGGCGCGTCCGCCTCGAACGCCTCGACGATCGGCGCGCAGCCGGCGGCCTGGACCGCCACCATGCGCGGGCGGCGCCCGGCCGGGACGAGAGCGAGCTGCTCCATCTCCTCGAACGCCTTCCACATCCCGATGAGGCCGGTCCCGCCTCCCGTGGGGTAGACGATCACGTCGGGGAGGGACCATCCGAGCTGCTCGGCGATCTCGTAGCCGAGCGTCTTCTTCCCCTCGAGGCGGTAGGGCTCGCGCAGCGTCGACAGATCGAACCAGCCCTCCGCGTCCTCCCGCGCGCGCATCGCGCGGCCGCATTCCGCGATGTCCCCGCGCACGAAGTGCAGGTCGGCGCCGTGCGCGGCCGCCTCGAGCCGGAATGGCTCCGGGGTGTCCTCGGGGAGGAAGACCGCGACCCCGATCCCCGCCAGCGCGCCGTAGGCGGCCGCGGCGCCTCCCGCATTCCCCGCCGAGGGGAGCGCGACGCGGCGGACCCGGTGGACGCGGGCCATCGTGATCGCGGTCGCCATCCCGCGCGCCTTGAACGAGCCGGTCGGGTTGAGGGCCTCGTCCTTCAGCAGGACGGTCTCCACGCCGAGCTGCTGCGCGAGGAAGCGAACGGGGAGGAGCGGCGTCATCCCCTCCCCGAGCGTCACCGGATCGGCCGAGCCCGGGAGGACCTCCGCGTACCGCCACATGGTCGGCGGGCGGGAGGCGATCGCCTCCCGTGTCATCGCGCGCGCGGCCTCCTCCAGCCGGTAGCGCGCGAGCAGCACGCCGCCGCAGCGGCAGAGCTGTCGCGGCTCCTTCGCGCTCGTCGCGGCGCGGCAGCGCGAGCATTCGAGCCACTCGAGGGTCGAGAGCACGGGGCGGGCTCCGGGCCGGATCGGGTCCTAAGTTAAGCTCCGCGGCCGGCGTGGAACTTAGCCGACGACACGCCGGCGGACAAGCGGAGGACGCGTTGGCGCCGGTTCGCGATCGGATCGCCTTCACCCGCATCGACCGATGGCTCGGCGCGGCCGGAACCCTGCTCGCGGCGGGGCTCGCGCTCGTGCTCTGGCTCTCGCAGGCGATGGTCGCGCCGCCCCGGCCGCGGATCGACGGCTCGGAGCGCCCGACGATCGGGCTCGCCGTCCGCGCCGCCCCCGGGGGGCTGCGTGTCGCGCGGGCCTCGGGGGCCAGCCGGACGTCGGGGCTCCGCGCGGGGGACAGGATCGTCGCGATCGACGACATCGAGTCGCCGTCCCTCGACGACCTCGAGTCGCGGGTCGGCACGCGTCCCGAAGGGAGCTTCGTCCGCATCCGCGCGCGCCGCGGTCCGCCCGGCAAGGAGGACGGCGTGCTCGCCGAGGTCCCGGTCGCGGTCCGGAAGGTCAGCCCCGAGGACCTGGGACTGCGCTTCGAGGAGGTCTCCTTCCGAAACGCCGACGGTCTCGTCCTGCGCGGCTGGTACGTCCCCGCTCCGGCGAGCGCAGGCGTAAGCGCCCCCGCGGTCGCCTACGGCCACGGGAACGCCACCGACCGGCGCCATTGGCTCCCGCTCGCCGCCGCCGTGCACGACGCCGGGTTCGCGCAGCTCCTCTTCGACTTCACCGGACGGGGGGAGAGCGACGGCGAGGTGATCACGCTCGGCCTGCACGAGGCGCGCGACCTCCGTGCCGCGCTCGACTTCCTCGCCGCGCGAGCGGAGGTCGATCCGCTCCGCCTCGCGCTCGCGGGACGCAGCATGGGGGCCGTCGCGGCGATCTACGAGGCCGCCGACGACGCCCGCGTCAAGGCGCTGGTGCTCGACAGCCCCTACGCTGATTTCCCCGCGCTGATCGACCGCGCGCTCGCCGAGCGCCACGTCCCCGCCTTCCTCGTCCGCCGGCTCCTGATGGCGGTCGCGGGGTGGAGGGCGGGATACGACCCCGCCTCCGTGAAGCCGGTCGAGGCGATCCGGCGCGTGCGGGCCCCGATGCTGCTCCTCCACGGAGACGCGGACCGCGTCGTCCCCTACTCCGACGCGAAGGCGCTCGAGCGCGCCGCGACCGCGCCGCTCCTGCTCGTCCCCCTTCGCGGGCTCGGCCACGACTCGCCCCGCCCCGAGGAGGCGGAGGACCGGATCGTCGCCTTTCTCACCCGCTCGCTCGCGCGCTAGAGACCCTCTCCCGGGAACTCCCGACGCGATCCGCTGTCCCTATAATCCCGTAGGGAGGACTCCATGATCGCTCGCCTGCTCCGGCTGCTGTCCGTGCTCGCGCTCGTCATCGGCGCCTCGGCCGCCACGCCCGTGGATCGTCCGACGCTCCCCGACAGCACCGCCGCCGACCGCACGTCGGTCGCGGTCACGGTCTACAACCAGAACCTCGCGCTGGTCCGGGAGACGCGGACGCTGAAGATCGACCGCGCGGGGTCCGGGACCCTGAGATTCATGGACGTTCCCTCCCAGATCAACCCGCGGACGGTCCACCTGCAGCCGCTCTCCTCGCCGGGGCCGACCGTGCTCGAGCAGAACTACGAGTACGACCTGATCTCCCCCGAGAAGCTGATGGAGAAGTACGTCGGCCGGGAGGTCGAGATCGTCGAGCAGGCCCAGGACCTGACCAACCGCTCGGTGCGTGCGACGCTCCTCTCCACCAACGGCGGACCGGTCTACAAGATCGGCGACCGGATCGTCATCGGCCAAGGGGGAAAGGTCACGCTCCCCGACCTCCCGTCGGACCTCGTCGCGCGACCGACGCTGGTCTGGACGCTCGACGCTCCGAAGGCGGGGAGCGCGCCGGCCGAGGTCTCGTATCTGACCGACGGGATGAACTGGTCGGCGGACTACGTCGCCGTCGTGGACGCCGACGAGAAGCGGGCCGGGCTCTCGGGGTGGGTCACCGTGGACAACCATGCCGGGGCGACCTTCCGCGACGCCACGCTCAAGCTCGTCGCCGGCGACGTCAGACGCGTGAGCCCCCAGGCCCTGATGAAGTACGACATGGCGGTTCGCGAGGCGGCCGCCTCGGCGCCGCAGATGACCGAGGAGGCGTTCTTCGAGTACCACCTGTACACGCTCGACCGCCCCACCACGATCAAGGACAACCAGACGAAACAGCTCTCGCTCTTCTCGGCCCCCTCGGTCCCGGTGGCCAAGAAGCTGATGCTGACCGGGGACTACGGCTACTACCGCAACCCGTACGGGGACGGGACGCAGCCGCAGAAGGTCGCGGTGGTGCTCGAGCTCGTCAACGCGCAATCCGCGGGGCTCGGGATCCCGCTCCCGAAGGGGACGGTCCGCGTCTACAAGAAGGACCGGTCGGGCGCGGAGCAGTTCGTGGGCGAGGACGCGATCGACCACACCCCCAAGGACGAGACGCTCAAGCTCCACGTCGGCGACGCGTTCGACGTCGTCGCGGAGCGCGCGCAGTCCGACTTCAAGATGGTCGGCCGCCGGCAGGCGGAATCCGCCTGGACGATCAGCCTCCGGAACCGCAAGGAGGAGGACGTCACGATCATCGTCCGCGAGCCGGTCGGCGGCGACTGGACGCTCATGACTTCGAGCGTGCCCGGCAAGAAGATCGATCAGAACACGCTCGAGTTCCAGGTCCCCGTGCCCGCGGGGAAGGAAGTCAAGCTGACCTACCGGATCAGCGTCCGCTGGTGAACGTCGCCCGCGCGAAGTGACGCTTTCCGACCTTGATCAGCACGCGGCTCCCGGGGCGCGCCTCGATGTCGCGCGTCCCGGGCGGGACCCGGGCGCCGTCGATCTGCACCCCGCCCTGCGCGATCAGGCGCATCGCCTCGCCGTTGGACTTCGCGAGCCCGCAGGAGACGAGGAGCTTCGGGAGGAACGCCCGCCCCTCCGCGGCCTCGGTCTCGAACTCGGGGACTTCGTCCGGGACGCCGTCGTCGGAGTGGACCCGGTCGAACTCCTCCATCGCGGCGCGCGCGGCGGCCTCGCCGTGGAAGTCGGCGATGATCCGCATCGCGAGCCCCTGCTTCGCCTTCTTCGGGTGGAGCGTCTTGTCCCGGACCAGCTGCTTCATCTGCTCGATCCCCGCCGGGGAGACGTCCGTGCAGAGCAGGTAGTACCGCCACATCAGGTCGTCGCCGATCGACATGATCTTCCCGAACACCGACGACGGGGACTCCTCCACCCCGACGTAGTTGCCGAGCGACTTCGACATCTTCTCCACGCCGTCGATCCCCTCGAGGAGCGGCGTGGTCAGCACGACCTGCGGCGTCTGGCCGTAGCTCGGCATGATGTCCCGCCCGACGTTGAGGTTGAACAGCTGGTCGGTCCCCCCGAGCTCCACGTCCGCGCGGAGGAAGACCGAGTCGTACGCCTGCGCGAGCGGGTAGAGGAACTCGTGGATGGAGATCTGCGTCCCGCTCGTGTAGCGCTCGCGGAAGTCCTTCCGCTCGAGCATCCGCGCCACGTTGTACGTCGCGGCGAGGCGCACGAACCCCTCCGAGCCGAGGGCGCCGAGCCACTCGCTGTTGAACCGGATCTCGGTCTTCTCGGCGTCGAGGACCTTGAAGCACTGGCGCTTGTAGGTCTCCGCGTTGGCCAGGATCTCCTCGCGGGTCAGCGCCGGGCGGGTCTTCGAGCGGCCGGTGGGGTCGCCGATCATCCCGGTGAAGTCGCCGATGACGAAGATCACGCGGTGTCCCAGGTCCTGGAACTGCCGCATCTTGCGGAGCAGGACCGTGTGGCCGAGGTGGATGTCGGGGGCGGTCGGGTCGAAGCCGACCTTCACGGTCAGGGCGCCCCCCGATGCCTCTGCGGCCTCGAGCTTCCGCGAGAGCTCCGCCGCGGTGACGACGTCCACCACCCCGCGCGTGAGGATCTCGAGCTGCTCGGCGGGCGTCATTTGGCAGGAGGCGTTCCGGCCCGGCGCGGGACCTGCGGCTTCGCGTCCACCGCGATCGACCGCTCCCCGTTCTTCCCGACGCTGCGCACGGCGAAAAAGGCGTCGTCGATCCTCACGCCGTCGAGCACGTGAGTCCCGGCGGCGTCCACGCGGCGGACGACGCTCCAGCGCGGGGCGGTCGTGTCGCGGGAGAGGATCTCGAACCCCGCGCGGAGCGCGTCGTCCGGGGCCTCGACCATGAGCGTCGTGTCCGGCTTGACGGCGCCTTCCGCGACGACCGACGACGGCGGCGCGGGGGCGTTCGCGAGGCGCAGCGCCGCGTCGGCGTTGAGGCGCGCGACCGCGGCGAGGAACTCGAAGTCCATGAACTTCTGCAGGTCGCCGTACTCGACGCCGTTTTCCGTCCGCGGGGTCTGGTGCTGGTGCCGGTAGTCCTCCCGCGGCTCGGTGAACCGGACCGCAGGCAGGCCGGCCTCGACGAACGGGAGGTGGTCCCCCCCGCGCCCGAGCCGGTCCTTCCGGAAGACCAGCCGGGCCGCCTTCGCCCCCATCGTCTCTTCCAGCCAGAGCCCCAGCTCCCGCGCGGGGCTGTCTGGGACGTCGTCGGCGAAGACGCGGGGCCGGCGGTCCTTCGATCCGTTCGTCGCGCCGACGATGTCATTGTTGAGCACGCCCGCGATCGCGAGCCCCTCCGCCTTGCTCCACTCGAGGAGACGCTTCCCGCCGAGCAGACCCTGCTCCTCCCCCGCGAGCGCGGCGAGCACGATGGTCGCGCGGCGCGGCGCCCCCGCCAGCGCGCGCGCGGAGGCGACCGCGACCGTCGTCCCCGACGCGTCGTCGTCGGCGCCGGGGGCGTCGCAGGCCGCGTCCATGATGTCCGAGCACATCGAGTCGTAGTGCCCCGAGACGACGACGGCCGTCCGCTTCAGCGCGGGATCGGACCCCTCGAGCACGAGGTAGACGTTCTCGAGCGTCGCCGGCACGTCGCGCGTCCGTGGGGAGGTCGCCTCGAACCGGTCCACGACGACGCGCGCGGCGGCGTCGCGCCCCGCCGCCTCGCGGAACCATGCGGCGAGCGCGTCGCGCGCGCAGCCGATCCCGCGCTTGGGGTCGTCGCGCGAGGAGAGGCTGTGCCGCGTGCCGCAGGCGACGAGCGCGGCGTCGATGTCCCGGACCGCCGCGGCCGTGGTCCGCGTGGACGTCGCCAGCGCCGCGGCCATCATCGCGCCGATCAAAGCCAAGACGAACCCTCCGGGGCCGAGAGTCTACGCTCAAAACGCCCCGCGCTCGCGGAGGCTCGTGAAGCCTCCCTTCGCGACGATCAGATGGTCGTAGAGCTCGATCCCCACCGTCTCGCAAGCGCGGTGGACCGCACGCGTGAACGCGACGTCCTCGTCCGACGGGTCGAGCGAGCCCGAGGGATGGTTGTGCACGAGGATGAACCCGAGGGCGAGGTGCGCGATCGCGGGGTAGAGGATCTCCCGCGGGTGGGTCCGCGTCGTGTTCAGGGAGCCGACCGAGATCGTCTCGCGGTGGATCAGCGCGTTCTGCGCGTCGAGGTACAGTCCGACGAGATGCTCCTTCCGCGCGCGGGCGAGGTCGCGGGTGAGCTGCCAGGCCTCGCGTGGGCGCGTGATCCTCGGGCGCTCCGCCGGGTCGGCGGAGGCGCTCGCGCGCCGCCCCAGCTCGAACGCCGCGGCGAGGCGGGCCGCCGTCGCCGCCCCCACCCCCGGCTCGCGGCGCCATTCCGCGGGGGTGAGCCCCGCGAGCCCGCCGAGGCCGTGGCGCCGGACCAGGCGCTCCCCCGCGGCGAGGGCGGAGGCCTTCGCCGTGCCGCTCCCGAGGACGAGCGACAGCAGCTCGCCGTGCGACAGCGCCGCGATCCCCTTCGCGAACGCGCGCTCCCGTGGACGGTGCGGGCGCGGCAGGGCCGCGAGCCGGTCCCCGCGGGGCTCCGGCCAGGCCGATCCGTCGGTCATCGCCTACGCCAGGCGGACGCGGCGCCCGTCGAGCACGATCCGCCCGGAGGCGACGAGCGCCAGCGCCCGGGGGTAGAGCAGGTGCTCCTGCTCGAGGATCCGGCCCGAAAGGCTCTCCGCCGTGTCCCCTTCGAGGACGGGCACCGCCGCCTGCAGGACGATCGGTCCGTGATCGACGAGCTCGTCGACGATGTGGACCGTGCAGCCGGTGATCTTGACCCCGTGGTCGAGCGCGGCCCGCTGGGCGTCGAGCCCCGGAAAGGCGGGAAGCAGCGCCGGATGGATGTTGAGGACGCGCCCCCGGTACCGTCCGATCAGGAGCGGCGTCAGACGCCTCATGAACCCCGCAAGGCACACGATGTCGGTGCCGTGCCGCTCCAGGACCTCGATCATCGCGCGCTCGTGCGCCTCCCGTGGGGTGACCGCCCTGTGATCGACCACGGCGGTCGGCACGCCCGCGGCGGCGGCCCTGGCGAGCCCCGCCGCGCCCGGGACGTTCGCGATCACGACCGAGGGATCGGCCTCCACGCGGCCGTCCCGCATCGCGTCGAGGAGCGCCGCCATGTTCGAGCCGCGCCCGGAGATCAGGATCCCGACGCGAGGGCGGCGCGCTCCCTCAGGCATAGACGACGCTCCCCGCCCCCTCGACGATGGCGCCGATCTCGAAGCGGGCCTCCCCCGCGGCGTCGAGGAGGGCGGCGACCTCGGCCGCCCGCTCGGGGGCGACGACGCAGACCATACCGACCCCCATGTTGAACGCCCGGTACATCTCGTCGTCCGCGACGCCGCCCAGGCGCTGCATGGT
>DASRJG010000221.1:0-7563 GCA_035649595.1 Candidatus Polarisedimenticolaceae bacterium | reverse complement strand
CGCGCTGGGCACGATCAACCCGGTCGAGGCGATCGTCGCGATGGCGAAAGCGCGCGGCGTGCCGGTGCTCCTCGACGGCGCGCAGGCGATCTCCCACGGGCCGATCGACGTGCGCACGCTGGGCTGCGACTTCTACGCGTTCTCCGGCCACAAGCTCTTCGGCCCGACCGGGATCGGCGTGCTGTGGGGGCGCGAGAGCCTTCTCGACGCCATGCCCCCGTATCAAGGGGGCGGGAACATGATCCACACGGTCACGTTCGAGAAGACCACCTTCGCGCCGCTGCCGTTCAAGTTCGAGGCGGGGACGGTCCACATCGCGGGGGCGCTCGGGCTCCACGCCGCGATGGACTACGTCTCGTCGCTCTCCTGGCCGGCGATCGAGGCCTACGAGCGCACCCTGGTGGAGCGGATGCTCGCCCGGCTGGCCGAGGTCGAGGGCGTGAGGCTGCTCGGGGCGCCGCGTCGCCGGGTCGGCGTCGTCTCCCTGAATCTCGACGGCGTCCACCCCCACGACGCCGGAACCGTTCTCGACTCCGAGGGGATCGCGATCCGCGCGGGGCACCACTGCGCGCAGCCGCTCATGGCCCGCTTCGGGGTTCCCGCCGCGATCCGCGCCTCGCTCTCGTTCTACAACACCCCCGAGGATTGCGACGCTCTCGCGTCGGGGCTCCGGAAGGCGATCGAGGTGCTCCGAGGATGAGCGAGCTCCGCGAGCTCTACCAGGAAGTCATCCTCGATCACAGCAAGCGGCCGAGGAACTTCGGGAAGCCGGAGGCGGTCACCAGCGAAGCGCACGGCCGCAACCCTCTCTGCGGCGACACGCTCACCGTCTTCCTGGACCTACGGGACGGCACCATCCGCGACATCGCCTGGGAGGGGCACGGCTGCGCGATCTCGACCGCCTCGGCGTCGATGATGACCGAGTCGCTGAAGGGGAAGTCGATCGAGGACGGCCGCAGCCTCTATGAGTGGTTCCACCGGCTCCTCACCGCTCCCCCCGACCTCGGCCCCCCGGCCGGGCCGCTCGGCAAGCTCGCCGTCTTCACGGGGGTCCGGGAGTTCCCCGTCCGGGTCAAGTGCGCGACCCTGCCCTGGCACACGCTGAAGGCCGCGCTCGACCGCGACCCCGCTCCCGTCACGACGGAGTAGCCGTGGAGCTCGAGGCGCGGATCATCGAGGCCCTGAAGACGATCTACGACCCGGAGATCCCGGTGGACATCTGGGAGCTCGGGCTCATCTACGGGATCGACATCGCCCCCGAGGGGGACGTCACGGTGAGGATGACCCTGACCGCTCCCTCCTGTCCCGCGGCGGAGGCGCTTCCTCCCGAGGTGGAGCAGAAGGTGGGGGCGGTCGAGGGCGTGCGGAGCGCGAAGGTCGATCTGGTCTGGGAGCCGACCTGGAGCAAGGACCTCATGAGCGAGGCGGCGAAGCTCAAGCTGGGGTTCTTCTGAGCCCGGAGTTCGAGAGCCTCCGGGGCGTCGTCACCGACGGCGCCGTCCGAGGGCGGCTGGCGGAGGCCTACCGCCGCGACCTCAGGGACATCTACCGCTTCTACCTCTCCGAGGACCAGCGCGAGCGCCTCGCGCGGATGGGACACCTCAAGCGGTTCTTCTGGGTCGTCGGATGGCTCTCGGTCAACCTCCTGCGCCGGCTGTCTGCGAATCGCCGGCTCCTGCTCCTCCTCGCCCTGTTCCTCTTCCTGTTCCGCGTGAGGATCGACAAGCCGACCTATCAGCTCGACCTCGACACCTCGAGGCTCGCCTTCGTCCCGGTGATGCTCGTGCTCATGCTCGAGCTGAAGGACAAGCTCCTCGCGCGCGACGAGATCGAGGTGGCGCGGCAGGTGCAGCTCTCCCTCCTCCCCCGGAAACACCCGGAGATCGCGGGCTGGCAGGTCTTTGGCGTCACGACCGCCGCCAACGACGTCGGAGGCGACCTCATCGACTACCTCGACGGGGCCGATGGGCGCACCGGCCTCGCGCTGGGGGATGTCGCCGGGAAGGGGATGGGGGCCGCGCTCCTGTGCGCGAAGCTGCAGGCGACCCTCCGCGCGCTCGCCCCGGAAGCCTCCGATCTGGCCCAGCTCGGGGCGCGTCTCAACGGCGTGCTCGAGCGCGCGGGGCTGGACAACCGGTACGCGACGCTCTTCTACTGCGAGATCGAAGCCGGACGCCCCGAGGTGCGCTACCTCAACGCCGGGCACAACCCGGCGCTGCTCGTGCGCGGACGATCGATCCTGGCGCTGGGGGCATCCTCGCTACCGCTGGGCATGCTCCCCGCGGCTTCCTACGTGCAAGGCTCGGCGCTGCTCGACGCCGGCGACCGCCTCGTCCTCTATTCCGACGGCATCACCGAGGCCGCGAGCGCCTCGGGCGAGGAGTACGGGACCGAGCGCCTGCGCCGGATCGTCCTGGATCATGCCTCCCGGTCCGCCGAGGAGCTCGCGCGGCGCGTCCTCGCGGACGTCTCCGCGTTCGTCGGCGGCGAGAAGCCCCACGACGACCAATCGATCCTCGTCCTCGGGCGGGCGCCTTGAGCCTGCCGTTCGGAATCGAGGACCTCCGGGCGATCGCTCTCGAGGCGGGATCGCGGGCGCGAGCCGGGTTCGATCGCGGCGAGCCGATCGAGCGGAAGCCGGACGGGACGCCCGTCACGGCGACCGACCGGGAGGTGGACAGGTACCTGCGCGATGCGCTCGCGCGGCTCCTCCCCGGCTCGGGCTGGCTCTCGGAAGAGACGGCGGACGACGCGACGCGCCTGGCGCGCGAGGACGTCTGGATCGTCGACCCGATCGACGGCACCGCGCAGCTCGTCCGGGGGATCCCGGAGCTCGCGGTCTCGATTGGCCTGGTCCGGCGCGGGCGCCCGATCGCCGCTGCGGTGCTCAACCCGCTCACCGGCGAGGCGGGGGCCTGGGTCGAGGGGCTCCCTCCGGCGTTCACCGGCCTCGAGGCGCACCCCGCCCCCGACTCGCTCGACGACGCGCGCACGACGGTCAGCCGCACGGAGCACGAGGCCGGGGACCTGCTCGGCCTCGACGCGATCGCGGGGATCGCGCGGCCGGTCGGCAGCGTCGCCTACAAGCTGCTTCGCGTCGCGTCCGGGGCGGACGACCTGACCTACTCGGTCCGTCCGAAGCGGGAGTGGGACGTCTGCGGCGGGGTCGCCCTGGTGCGGGCGTCGGGGCGCGACTACCTGAGGCTGGACGGCGCGCCGGTGACGTTCAACACCCCCGACGGGATCGTCCCTTCCGGCGCGGTCGCCGGTCCTGCGAAGCTCGCCGCCGCGCTCCGCGAGCGGCTGCTCAAGGCCGGAAGGCGGGAGGGCTGAGCTTCCCGAACTCCGCGCGCACGTCGGGGCGCCTCCAGAAACGGAGGAACCACACGACCGCCGCGACCTGAGCGAGGACCAGGCTCGCCCCCACCGCGACGATCGCCGCGCGGGCCCCGCGCCCTCCGCCCGCGAGAACGAGGAACGGGGCGAGCGAGGGCTTGGCGAGGATCGCGAGCACGGCGATCGAGAGCCAGCCGCACAGCTCGAGCGCCGGGTGCGCCCAGCGCGCGCGGCGGCTCACGCCGAGGCCAATGGCAACGAGCGCGGCGCCGAAGAGGATGTTCACGGCGGCGGAGAGCGCCGCTCCCTCCGACCACGCCTCGCGGAGCGCGCGCCCGGGGTCCTCGGCCGGATCCAGCTCCGATCCGAGCGCGCGCAGGAGCGCGGGGGCGGCCGCCTGGACGCCGGCGAGCGCGAAGCAGATCAGCCCGAGAGCGACGGTCGAGCCGCCGGCCCAGTCGATGCGCCGCCGGAGCTCGGACTCGGTCATGGACGCGAGCGGCGGAGCAGCCCGGCCAGCCGCCGCCGGGCGACGCCGGGGCGGGGCTCCGGCCAGGCCTCCGTCGGAAGCGCGTTCGCCTCGGGAGCCGTCGCGAGCGCGATCTTCCGCCCCTTGATCGCGGCGAAGCAGGGGGACTCGGGGTCGTCCGCCGGGCTCCGCGTCTCGGCGATCGAGGTGAACCCGCATCGAGCGAGCAACCCCATCAGCGAGGCCCGGGTCAGCAGGAAGGCGTGCTCGTTGTCGAGGGAGCGGTCGAGCATCGCGAGGCGCTGGGGGCGCGAGGCGTTGGGCCGGTGCTCGCGGCGCGGCGCGCCGCGGAACACGACCCCCTCGAATTCGCGCGACGCGCGGGCCCGCGGCGCGAGACGCGTCTCGATGAGCGCCACCCCCTTGCACGCCGAGGCGATCCCCTTCGCGACCTCGAACACCGCGGGAGCGTCGAGGTGCTCGAGGATCCTGAGCGCCAGCACGACGTCGAAGAACCCGTGCTGCTCGACCGACAGGCGCCGCACGTCCTCCCGCACGATCGACACGCGGCGGAGCCCGAGGGCCTCGCGCGCGAACTCCGCCTTCTCCGCGAGCGCGGCGCGCCCTTCGAGGGCGACGACGTCGGCCTCCTGGGCGCCGAGCTCGAGCGCGAATCCGCCTTCGCCCGCGCCGAGGTCGAGGATCCGCAGCCCCCGCAGCCGTCCTCCGGCGAAGTCCCGGACGAGCTGGACGATGCGGCGCACGCGCACGGTCTCCCCCGCGCCCCCCGCGCCCATCGTGTGGACCCCGTCCGCGAGACGCAGGTCGTGCCGCCGCCACGGGCCCGAGCGCCGGACGATCTCGTCCCGCCGCTCGATGATCTCCGCTCGCGTCATCCCGGACCCCCGTCGGACGCGCGGAGTCTAGCAGGGGGCGCGCATGCGGTAGACTCCGCGCTTCGTCGGGGGGTTCCATGCTCGATCGTGCGATCGCGGCGCGCGGTTCGCGCCTGATGCTCTCCTGCGCGCTGATGGCGGCCGCGGCGTCGAGCCACGCGGCGCGCCCGCGCATCTATGCCATCACCGGCGCCACGATCGCCGCGTCCCCCGGCCGCACGCTCGAGGGGGCGACGGTCGTCTTTCGCGAGGGGCTGATCGAGGCGGTCGGCACCGGGGTGAAGGTCCCCGCGGACGCGGTCGCCATCGACGGGCGCGGGCTGTTCGTCTATCCGGGGCTGATCGACGCCGGCGGCTGGTCCCCGGCATCCGAGCCGGCCCCCGCCGCGGGGGAGCGCTCCCGCGGGGCGCGCGCCGCGACCGCCCCCGAGGCCGGGCCGCTCCATGCGCTGCCGCTCGTCCGGCCGGAGCGGCGCGCCTCGGACGCCCTCCTCCCCTTCGACGGGGACCGCCGCCGCGACGCCGAGTCGTGGCGGAAGCTGGGCTTCACCGCGCTCCTCGCCGCGCCCACGAAGGGAGTGTTCCGTGGCTCGAGCGCGCTGGTCCTCCTGGCGGACGATACGCCGGTCCGCGACCTGATCGTCAAGGAACAGGTCGCGCAGCACGTGGCCTTCGAGACCCTTTCGTTCGGCGAGGGGTACCCGACCAGCGTCATGGGCGCGGCCGCGGCGATCCGGCAGACGCTGCTCGACGCGCAGCGCCATGCGGCCTGGGTGGAGCGATGGGAGAAGAACCCCGCCGGCATGCCCCGCCCCGAGCGGTCGCCGGCCTGGGAGGCGCTCGGGCCGGTCCTCGCCAGGACCCAGCCGATGTTCCTCGACGCCCAGGCCCCCGAGGACGTCCTGCTCGCCGACCGGATCGCGCGCGAGTTCTCGATCACGCTCGTGCCGGTCGGATCGGGCGCGGAGGGGGAGCTCGCCGATCAGGTCGCGAGAACCGGACGGACGATCGTCCTCCCCGCGCGGTTCCCGGACAAGCCGAAGGTGGACGATCCGGACGAGGCCCTCGACGCGTCGCTGAGGGAGCTCCGGCGCTACGTCGATGCCCCCGCCGTCGCCAAGACCCTGCGCGACGCCGGGATGACGATCGTGCTCAGCGCCCACGGCCTGAAGAACACGGCGGACTTCACCGGGAACGTCCGGAAGATGATCGACGCCGGGCTCCCGAGGGACGCCGCGGTGGAGGCGCTCACCGCCGCGCCGGCCAAGCTCCTTTCGGTCGATCGCGTCATGGGGACGATCGAGCCGGGGAAGATCGCGAACCTCGTCGTGGCGGACGGCCCGCTGTTCGCGAAGGACACCAAGATCCGGCGCGTGTTCGTGGACGGGACCGACTACCCGGTCGAGGAGCGCGCCAAGCCCGCGGGGGACCCGAACGCCGTCGTCGATCCGCGAGGCACCTGGTCGGTCTCCTTCGAGGCCGGAGGGCAGACGATTCAGCGAACCTGGACGATCGCGGGGGAGAAGGGGGCGTACACGGGGACCGCCGAGACCCGGAGCGGAACGGTGACGTTCGACGCCGTCGCGCTCGTCGGTAACGCGCTGACGGTGACCTTCCCCGCGGCGGAAGGCCGCGGCAGCAACGAGGTCACCGTGATCGTGGCCGGGGACACGTTCGAGGGCTCGATGGAGATCGGCCCGCGCACGACGCCGGTCAAGGGGACGCGCACGCGCGGACCCGAGGGGGGACGATGAGCCGCCGACGGATCCGGATCCCGCTGGCGGCCGGCGCGGCGCTGGCCGCCGCGCTGGCGGCGCGCGCGGAGACCGTCCTCGTCAGGCACGCGACGATCTGGACCGAGGACGCGCGAGGGACCCTCGTGGACGCGGACCTCCTCGTCCGCGACGGCAAGATCGCCGCTGTCGGACGCGGCCTCTCCGCCCCGTCCGGCGCGACGATCGTCGATGCGACCGGCAAGCACGTCACGCCCGGGCTGATCGATTGCCACAGCCACACGGCGATCCGCGGGGGCGTCAACGAAGGGTCCAACAACGTCACCGCGGAAGTCCGGATCGACGACGTGATCGATCCGCGGGACATCGATCTCTACCGGGAGCTGGCCGGGGGGCTGACGACCGCGCACCTGTTGCACGGGTCCGCGAACTCGATCGGCGGACAGGACGCGGTCGTGAAGCTCCACTACGCGAGCACGCGCGAGCGCATGCTCGTTCCCGGCGCGATGCCCGGGATCAAGTTCGCCCTCGGCGAGAACCCCAAGCAATCGAACCTGCGCGACCCGTCCCGGCCGCAGCGCTACCCCGCCACGCGCATGGGGGTCATGGAGTCGATCCGGGAGCGGTTCCTGGCGGCCCGGCACGCCCTCGACGAGCGGGCGGCCTTCGCGAAGCTTTCGTCGCGGGAGCAGGCCAAGCGCGAGCCACCGCGCCGCGACCTGCAGCTGGAGGCGATCGGGGAGATCCTCGAGGGGAAACGGCTGATCCACAGCCACTGCTACCGTCAGGACGAGATCCTGGCGCTCATCCGCACCGCCGAGGCGTTCGGCGTCAAGATCGCCACCTTCCAGCACGTGCTCGAGGGGTACAAGGTCGCCGACGAGATCGCCGCGCACGGCGCCGGAGGCTCGACCTTCTCCGACTGGTGGGCGTACAAGCTCGAGGCGTACGACGCGATCCCTTTCAACGGCGCGCTGATGCGCGACCGCGGGGTCGTCGTGACCTTCAACTCGGATTCGGACGAGCTCGCGCGGCGCTTGAACCTCGAGGCGGCGAAGGCGGTGAAGTACGGCGGGGTCCCCGAGGGCGACGCGCTCGCCTTCGTCACGGTCAACGCCGCCAGGCAGCT
>DASRJG010000220.1:0-6319 GCA_035649595.1 Candidatus Polarisedimenticolaceae bacterium | reverse complement strand
GGCGATCCGGTCGATGTCGTCGTCGCTCAGCGGCAGCGTCAACGCGACCGGGGTGAAGCTCGCGCCTCCGTTCGTCGAGTACTCGAAGCGGAAATCGTCGCCATCCGTCGAGGCGGTCCTCGAGCCCTCGACGTGGAGCTCCTTGACGCTTCCCGTTCCGACCGTGAACGTGAACCGACCCTCGAGGAAGCTGAACCGCGATGACGGCGACCCGCTGGAGAGGACCTCCGTCACCGTCATGTACGCATCGTCCGGAGCCAGGGTGTTCCCGGTTCCGGCTCCGGACCCCGAGACGACCGACACGGTCGAGGCGTGCGCGTCGCTCACGACGATGCCCTGACACGCTGCCGGATTGGCGTTGGAGCGCGGCTGCTCATTCGACGCGGCGCCGAGCGAGCCCAGCCCGCAGCCGTAGTTCTGGCCCTGTACCAAGTAGAAGAACCCCTGACCGGCCGCGGGCATGGTGGCGTCATCCAGGAACGTCGCGGCGATCCCCTGCTGCAGGCAGCTCCCGTACTCGCCCGCACCCTTGGTCGCGAGGTCTCCTCGCGAGACCGCGTACGCGTCGGCCGCGGCGGCCGCCGTCCAGGCCAGGTGCGCCGTCGTCCCGGCCTTGCCCACGGTCAGCGAGCCGACCTGCGCCGGCTTGCGGTCGGTGGGGTCGCTCGGCCGGCAATCGCAAGCATCCCCGGCGCCGTCGGCGTCGGCGTCGCTCTGGCTCGGATTCGAGATCGACGGGCAGTCGTCGCAGAGATCGCCCGCGCCGTCTACGTCGGAGTCGCGCTGGACCACGTTGGCGACCGTCGGGCAGTTGTCCACGTTCCCGCAGACGCCGTCGTGGTCGAAATCGTTGGCGGGGTCGAGCGGACAGAGATCGCACGTATCCGCGATCCCGTCGCCATCGCCGTCGGCCCGTCCGACGAAATAGCGCCCGCCGCCCCGCTCTCCCCACACCATGACCGCCTCGCCGGTCCACACCCCCGCCGCGAGCCCCGCGGGAGGGGCGTCGTCGGTCGTCATCGTCGTCCACGAGTCGGTGGCCGGCGTGTAGCGTCCACCGGTGTTGGTCGCCGTCGTTCCCCAGACGATCATCTCGGACCCGGTCCAGACGCCGACCCCGACCGATGTCCGCAGGGGGGCGTTGAGCTCGGACACGCCCGTCCAACTGTCGGTGGTCGGGACATAGCGGCCACCGAGAACGTCCGTTCCCGACGTCCCGATCCCCCAGACGATCATCTCGGTCCCCGTCCAAACGGCGTTGTGCCCGTACTTCGCGGTCGGCGCGCCGGTCAACGTGACCGGGGTCCAGCTGTTGGTCGCCGGATCGTACGCGCCGCCGAAGTTGTCGAGCTGCGTCAGGCAGAGCGAGAGCGGGACGTTGAAGAAATGATGCGCACCGCCCCAGACGATCATCCGGCTCCCCGTCCAGACAGCCGAGTGCTGCCAACGTCGTCCCGGCGAGCCCGTCGCGGTGATCGGAGTCCACGAATCCGTAGCGGGGTCGTACGACCCGCCGTCCGCGAGGCTCGCCTGGGTGCAACCCGGTTCGGTTGAAGGCGGGAACTCGCTGTTCTGACCTCCCCAAATGAGCATGCGCGACCCGGTCCAGATCGCGGTGTGGTATTGGCGCCGGCTCGGCTCGTTCGTTCGGGAGATCGGCGACCACGAGTCTGCGATCGGGTCGTAGCGACCGCCGGGGACGTCGGCCAAGCCTCCCCAGATCAACATCTCCTGACCGGTCCAGACCGCCGCGTGCAGGCGGCGCGCTGGCGGGGCATTCGTGAGGGATGTTGGGGCCCAGGCATCGAGGATCGGATCGTAGCGACCACCGGCCTGTGTCGGAAACCCGCTGCCGCCATCCCCGCCGCCCCAGACGATCATGACGTTTCCGGTCCAAACCGCGGTGGCGCGATCTCGCTTGGTGATCGAAGGAGGCGGTGGAGGGACGAAGGTTGGGGCCCACGTGTCGCTCGCGGGGTCGTAGCGGCCACCGCTCCCGTCCTGTGGACCGCCGCCCCAGACGATCATCCTCGTGCCGGTCCAAACCGCCGTGTGACCGCTTCGTGGGGTGGGTGCCCCCGATGTGGACACGGGGAGCCAGCTGTCCGAGACCGGGTTGTACCGTCCGCCGGTTCCGTCGAAGGAGGGAAAGGAACCGCCGCCCCAGACGATCATCTCCGTTCCCGTCCAGACGGAGGTCGCGAAATCCCTCCCGAGGGGCGCCCCGATCACCGAAGTCGGTGACCACGTATCGTTGACAGGGTCGTATCGCCCGCCGGTCGCGTCGCCAGGCTCTCCCCCCCAGACAATCATCCGCGTTCCGGTCCACACCGCGATGGCATCGTCTCGGCCCGAAGGCGCTCCCGATGTGGAGATGGGGGTCCAGCTGTCGGTCGCGGGATCGTAGCGGGCGCCGGTGCCGGATGGCGCGCCTCCCTGAAGCGTTCGTCCCCCCCACACGATCAGCCGCTGACCGCTCCAAACGGAAACCGTCGCCACGCCGGCGACCGGCGCTCCGGCCGTAGACATCGGCAGCCAGGTGTTGGTCGCGGGGTTGTATCGGCCTCCCGTCGTCAGCGCGGGGGCGGTCCCGTTGTCCCCGCCCCAGACGATCATCTCGGTACCCGTCCAGACCCCCGATGCGAATTGGCGCGGGGAGGGGGCACCGGCTGTCGTCGTCGGCGTCCAGGAATCGGCGACCGGATCGTACACCCCGCCGGTATTCGTGTAGCTAGGGGCCGATCCGCCCCAGACGATCATCCGGCTCCCCGTCCAGACCGCGACGTGAGCGCTTCGGCCGATCGGGGCGCCGCGCGACGACGTGGGGGTCCAGGCATCGACCAGCGGGTCGTACCGCATTCCGGTCCCGAGACCGCCGCCACCCCACACGATCATCACGCTTCCTGTCCAAACCGCCCTGTGACCGAGTCGGGCGGGGTTGAACTCGGGAAGAAGGATCCCGTTGTTCCACGTGTCGTCCCCGGTGCAGGCGGGAGACGGTCCTGAAGCCGGCGCCGCGACGTCCGGCGCGTCCGTCGGCCCGTGGAGCAGGCGCTCGACGAGCACGGGCCTGGCGAGACACTCCGCGATGAGGTCGGCGTCGTGGTGCAGCGCTTCTTCGATCTCCGCCAAGCGCTCGGGAAAGCGCGTGCTCTTTCGGATCCGCGCCAGCTCGCCGCGGAGCATCTCCTGTGTCAGCGGTGCGTGCCGGACGGATTCCAGCGAGGCCGACCGCTCGAGGTACGCCGCGACCTTCTTCTCGAGCAGCGCGCGCGGCACCGCCTCCTCGAACGCTCGGGTCGCTCCGATCTGGTGCCGGTAGTAGACGCGCTCGATCGCGTCCTGCGCGCGGACGCGCTCCTCGAAGCTCGGCTCACGCGCTGCGGCCCCCTGCGAGCATACGATGACGAGACAACCGATCCCGACTCTCGCCGCGGCGGACAGTCGGTGCATCGAAGCTCCCCGGGCTGGACGATGGGTAATGGCTTCATACGCCGACAGAGGGCGCGAGTCAACCGGATCTGACCCTCTTCTTCCCCACCTGTCCGCGGAGGATTGCGTACACCGATTCGATCGTGTCCGCCTGGTCCGCCGTCTTGTCGTCGCGATACCGCTTCACCCGCGCGAACCGGAGCGCCACGCCGGACGCGTACTGCGAGCTTTCCTGCACGTCGCTGAACGCGATCTCGACGACCTGCTCGGGGCGAAGATGGACGACATAGCCGTCGGTGCCGACGGCCAGCTCGCGAAAGCGCTTCGTTTGCCATTCGAGCATCGCGTCGGTCATTCCCTTGAACGTCTTCCCGATCATCGCGAAGCCGCCCCCCGCATCGCGGGCGCCGAGATGGATGTTGCTGAGCCGGCCGCTCCTCCGGCCGCTCCCCGGCTCGACCGCCAGCACGACCAGGTCGAGCGTGTGCGCGGGCTTGACCTTGTACCAGCCGACGCCGCGGCTCCCGGCCGCGTATCCGGAGCCCGGTGCCTTGGCCATGATCCCCTCGTGGCCGCGCTCGAGCGCTTCGTCGAAGAACGCCTCCGCCTCCGCGACGCCGGACACGATGCGCCGGGGAACGATCGCCCCGGGCGCGATCTCGGCGAGCGCCCCGGCACGCTCCTCGAGCGATGCATCGATCAGGTCGGCGTCGTCGCGGCGGAGCAGGTCGAAGTAGTACGGCGTCAGCGGCAGCTCTCCCCGCAGAGCCTCCACCTCGAGCCGGCGGCCGAAGCGGCGCATCGTCGTCTGGAACGGATGCGGCGTTCCGTCCGGCTTGAGCGCGATCACCTCGCCGTCCAGGATCAGCTCGCGCGCGGGCATGGCGCGGACCGACGCGACCAGCTCCGGCACCGCGACCGTGACCTCGTTGAGGAGGCGCGAGTAGACGCGCACCTCGTCGTCCTCCTTGTGGACCTGCACGCGCGCGCCGTCCAGCTTGTATTCGAGCGCCGCCGCGCCCAGGCGGCCGATCACCTCGTCGAGCGTCTCCGCGGGAGACGCGAGCATCGGCAGCACCGGACGGAACAGCTCGAGCCGGAACCGTTCCAGCCCGGAGCGCCCTTCCGTGAGCGCGGCCTGCGCGACGGCGCCCGGATCGCCGCCGAGCATCATGGCGCGCCGGATCTCCGCGGCCGGGATCCCCGCCGCGCGCGCGATGGCCTCCTCCATCAGGCCGAGGAGGGCGCCCTGCCGAACCTCCGCGAGCAGCACGCGCGAGAGCCAGTCCGCCTCCTCCGCGGTCGCGCGGCGCATGAGGTCGCCGAGCGCCTCCCGCCTCGCGCCGCTGGAGCCCGTGCCGCTCATCGCCGCCAGGCGATCGAACGTCCTGTCCACGTCCGCGACCGTCAGCGTCGGGGTCGCCCCGTGCGCGCCCGACGCGGCGGCCCGGACGAGCGATGGCCCCAGCCCGATCCGTCCCTGCCGAAGCGATCCGGCGAGCCACGCGACCGCCGCCGGGATCTCCTCGGGCGTGAGCCGTCTCAGCAGGGCCGCGAGACGATCGGTCTTCTCGCCGCGGCGCGAGGTCGCGGCGAGCGCGGCGGAGGTTGCGGCCAGCTCGGCGATCTGCATCGATCAGCGGCCGAGAACGGCCGCCATGCGCTCGCGCAGCTCCGGATCGGGAAGGCGGCCGACGCCCGCCGAGAGGTTGTCCCGCAGATGCTCCACCTTCGCGGTCGCCGGGATCGCGCAGGTCACCGCCGGATGCGACACGACGAACTTGAGGAAGAACTGCCCCCAGGTCGCCGCGTCGAAGGTCGCCGCCCACTCGGGGAGCGGCTTTCCCTTGACCCTGTCGAAGAGCCCGCCGCGGGCGAACGGCCGATTCACCAGCACCGCGACGCGCCGCTCCATCGCGAGGGGGAGCAGACGGGCCTCCGCCTCCCGCTCGACGATCGAATAGTTGAGCTGAACGAAGTCCAGCTCCTCCCTGCGGAGCACGGCCTCCAGCTCCTTGTGAGCGGAGGCGACCCAGTGGCTGACGCCGACGTACCGGACCCGGCCCTCCTCCTTGAGCTTACGCAGCGTGGCGAGCTGGGTGTCGAGATCGGCGAGGTTGTGCACCTGCATAAGGTCCATGCGTCCGGCGCCCATGCGTCGCAGCGAGCTTTCGATCTGCTCGACGCCCGCGTCGCGTCCGGTCGTCCATACCTTGGATGCCAGGAAGAGGCGGTCGCGCAGGCCGGATGCGGCGACGATCTCGCCGACGACGGTCTCGGCGCGGCCGTACATCGGCGACGAGTCCACGAGATGGCCGCCCGACTTCGCCAGCTCCTCGAGGACGCGCCGGACGGGAGCGCGCTCGTCCCCGCCCGCGCCGACGTCGAACACGTGCGACGTCCCGAGCCCGATCACGGAAAGGGCCTCGCCGGATTTCGGGATCGGACGGGTGATCTTCCCGGACGCCCCCTCGCCGCCCATCAGCCGGCCTCCGATCGCGGCGCCCGCTCCTGCCGCCAGGAAGGTCTTCAAGACGTGGCGCCGATCCATCGGAACGAGGATACTCCCGCCGGAGAAGAACCTTCCGGACGCCGTTGCGTACTCCCGGTTGTGATCCGCACGACCGCTCGTCCGGCATAAGATTCCGCACGGCACGGCGGGGTCCTCCACGTCCACATCTCGGGGGGTAACCAATGATCGGCTGGCTGTTCTCTCATCCATTTCAATTCGCGTTCGGTGTCGCCGGCACCGTGTTCGCGCTCGCGCTCCTCTTCACCTGGATCCGTTTCATCCCGAACACGCGCATCGGGATCGTCGAGAAGCTCGTCTCCGGAAAAGGCTCGGTGAAGAGCGGGCTCATCGCGCTCGACGGCGAGGCCGGGTTCC
>DASRJG010000219.1:0-8045 GCA_035649595.1 Candidatus Polarisedimenticolaceae bacterium | reverse complement strand
AAGCGAGCCGGTCGCGAAGCCTCTCGCCCCCGCGAGCGAGCGCGGCGCGTCTCTCCCCAGCCTCGTCGAGATCTCGGCGTCGGCGGCGGGGGCTCCTCTCACGCTCGCGTTCCGGCTGGTGCTCGAGGCGCAGCGGCGGGGAGAGCCGGCGGCATGGATCGGCCGCAAGGATGCGCCGTTCTATCCCCCGGACGCCGCCGACGGCGGCGTCGATCTCGCGGCCCTCGCCGTGGTGTGGGCCGCCGACGCGATCGGGGCGGCCAAGGCGGCCGACCTGCTCGCGCGATCGGGGGCCTTCGGCCTCATCGTGCTCGACCTCGGCCGGAGCGCCCGTCTCCCCGCTCATGCCTCCTCGCGGCTGGCGATGCTGGCGAAGCAGCACGAGGCGACGATCGTCTGTCTGACCGACAAAGAGGCCGAGCGTCCCTCGCTGGGGCCGCTGGTGGCCCTGCGCGCCCACGCGGTCTCGTGCACGCGCGGGGAAGGCGGCCGCTTTCGCTGCGAGGCCGTCGCCCTGAAGAACAAGTTGAAGAACAAGCGGAGCGGGAAGAGCTGGAGTCTCGCGGAGGTATGCCGTGGACCGGACGGCTTGCATTGATCTCCCCGCTTTCCCGCTCCAGATCCTGCTGCGCAAGCATCCGGATTGGCGCCTCCACCCCGCCGCCGTCGTCGAGGCCGACACGCCCCAGGGGACGATCCTCTGGCTGAACGAGCGAGCCCGGGCGGCCGGCATCGTCACGGGGATGCGCTACGCCGCGGGACTCTCGCTCTCGTCCGCGCTGCGGGCGGCGGTGGTCCCCGCGAAGGACGTCGAGGACGAGGTCGGACGGATCGCGGAGCTCGTGAGGCGGTTCACCCCCCGCGTCGAGCCGGCGAAGGACGAGCCGGGGGTCTTCTGGCTCGACGCGAATGGCCTCCTTCGCCTGTTCGGCTCGCTCTCCGAATGGGCCTCCTCGCTGCACGCCGAGATCGTCCGCGCGGGGTTCTACGCCTCGCTCGCCGTCGGCTTCGAGCGGTTCGCCGCCTATGCCGTCGCGAAGGGAACGAAGGGCCGGTCCCGCGTCTTCGACGCCCCCGCCGACGAGCGCGCCGCCGCCCGCGAGATCCGCCTCGACCGGCTGGCGATTCCCCCCGCCGCGCGCGATACGCTCGTGAAGCTCGGGGTGGTGACGGTCGGCGCGTTCGTCGATCTCCCGCTCGAGGGGATCGGCGTGCGCTTCGGCCCCGACCTGCGGCGCATGCATCGCCTCGCGTCGGGGGCCTTGAGCCAGCCGTTGGAGCCCGACCATCCCGACGTTCCCGCCACGCGGCGGCTGATCCTCGACCATCCCGAGCGCCTCGCGGAGCGGATCGTCATGCGGATCGAGGAGGCGATCGGCCCGATGCTCGACGAGATCGGGGGGAAGGGGCGCGCGCTGGCCGAGCTGTCCCTCGCCTTCCGCTTCGAGCGCATGGACGAGCACGTCGAATCGATCCAGCCGGCGGCGCCCACCCTCTCCGCGAAGCTCCTGGCCGAGCTGATCCGCCTGAGGCTCGAGGCGGTGCGGCGGCTCCCCGACGACGTGACGGAGATCATCCTCGTCGCCCGCGAGACCGCGGCCGGCGAGCGCCAGCGCGAGCTGTTCGCCGGCAAGACGCGCCGCGACCTCGCGGGCGGCGCGCGGGCGCTCGCCCGCGTGCGCGCAGCCCTCGGCGACGAGGCGGTCGTCCGGGCGGAGCTGCGCGATGCGCACCTTCCGGAAGCGCGCTTCGCCTGGGTGCCCATGACGACGCTTCCCGAGCCGCGCCCTCGCCCCGTCACCGAGCCCCATCTGATCCGCCGCCTCTACACCACTCCCGTCCCCCTTCCCCCGCGCGAGCGTCACGAGCCCGACGGCTGGCTCCTCCGGGACCTCAAGCAAGGGCCGGTCGTGCGCGTGAACGGCCCCTACGCCCTCAGCGGCTGGTGGTGGGGCCGGCCGGTCGCCCGCGACTACCACTTCGCGGAGACGAAGACGGGAGAGCACCTCTGGCTGTTCTACGATCGCGCGAAGAGCCGCTGGTACCTGCAGGGCGAGGTCGGGTAGTGCCTCCGCCATGTACGCGCCTCTGTTCTGCAAGTCCTCGTTCTCGTTCCTCGAAGGCGCCTCCCAGCCCGAAGAGCTGATCGACGCCGCCTCGGCGCGCGGCCTCGCGTCGCTCGCGCTGACCGATCGCGACGGCGTGTACGGGATCGTCGAGGCGCACGTCCGTGCGAAGGAGGCCGGGATCCACCTGATCGTCGGCTCGGAGATCTCCGTGGACGACGGCTCGACGATCGTCCTCCTGGCCCGGAGCCGCGCCGGCTACGCGAACCTGTGCCGGCTCGTCACCTTAGGCCGGCGGCGGAGCGAGAAGGGACGGAGCTCGGTGGGATGGCGCGAGGTGTACGAGCACGCCGGCGATCTGCTCGCCCTCTGGGGCGGCGCGCGAAGCCTGCTCGCGCGCGAGCCCGACCCGTTCTTCGTCGGACACGGCTTGCGCGAGGCCTTTGGCGATCGGCTCTACGCGATGGCCGCGCGGCATCGCCGCGTCGAGGAGCCCCGGCAGGAAGCCCGCCTTCGCCAACGCTCGGCGAGGCTCGGCCTCCCGATCGTCGCGGCGCACGAGGTGCTCTACCACCAGAGGGCGCGCCGGATGCTCCAGGACGTCTTCACCGCGCTCCGCCACAAGGTCAAGCTCGCGGACGCCGGACGTCTGCTCGCACCCAACGACGAGCATGCCCTCAAGACCCCGCTCGCCTTCGACCGCCTGTTCGAGGACGACGCGGCGGCGGTGGCGCGGACGCGGGAGGTCGCGGCCCGGTGCTCCTTCTCGCTCGACCATCTGCGCTACCGCTATCCGGCGGAGAAGCTTCCCGACGGGACGACGTCGTCCGCGTGGCTGCGCACGCTCACCTTCCGCGGCGCCGCCGAGCGCTACGGCGGCGAGCCGCCGCGGGCCGTCGTCGAGCAGCTGAGCAAGGAGCTGGCGCTGGTCGAGGACCTCGACTACGGCGGGTATTTCCTGACGATGTGGGAGATCGTCCGGTTCTGCCGCGAGCAGGGAATCCTGTGCCAGGGGCGCGGCTCCGCGGCGAACTCCGCGGTCTGCTACGCGCTCGGGATCACCGCCGTGGACCCCGTCGCCCTGGGCCTCCTGTTCGAGCGGTTCCTCTCGAAGGAGCGCGCCGAGCCTCCGGACATCGACCTCGACATCGAGCACGACCGGAGGGAGGAGGTCATCCAGCACGTCTACGCGAAGTACGGGCGCACGCACGCGGCGATGGTCGCGAACGTCATCCGCTACCGCGCCCGCTCGGCGGTCGGTGAGGTCGGGAAGGCGCTCGGGATCCCGGAGACCGCGCTCGACCGGGTGTCGAAGATCCTGCCGATGTACGGGGACGTCGAGCCGGAGGCGATGGCCCAGGCGGGGCTCGACCCGGAGCACCCGACGCACCAGCACCTGATCCGCCTCGCCTCGGAGGTTCTGGACTTCCCGAGGCACCTGTCGATCCATCCGGGAGGGTTCCTGCTGGGGCACGAGCCGGTCGAGACGATCGTCCCGATCGAGAACGGCGCGATGCCCGATCGCACGGTGATCCAGTGGGACAAGGACATGATCGAGGAGCTGGGGCTCTTCAAGGTCGATCTCCTGGGGCTGGGGGCGCTCAACCAGCTCCACGAGGGGTTCGACCTCCTCCGGGCGCACAAGAACCTGGACCTCTCGCTCGCGACGCTCCCGAAAGAAGACGCCGAGACCTACGACATGATCTGCGCGGGCGACACCGTCGGCGTGTTCCAGATCGAGAGCCGCGCGCAGATGGCGATGCTTCCCCGGCTGCGTCCCCGCACCTACTACGACCTCGTCATCGAGGTCTCCATCGTGCGCCCCGGACCGATCACGGGAGGGATGGTCCACCCGTATCTCAAGCGCCGCGGCGGCGAGGAGCCGGTCGTCTACCCGCACCCCTGCCTCGAGCCGGTGCTCGCGAAGACGCTGGGCGTCCCGCTCTTCCAGGAGCAGGTCATCCGGCTCGCCGTGGTCGCCGCCGACTACACGCCGGGGGAGGCCGATCAGCTACGCCGGGACATGGCCGCCTGGCGGAAGACCGGGCGGATCGAGCGGCACCGCGAGCGGCTGGTGTCGCGCATGACGGCGAAGGGGATCGAGGCCGAGTTCGCCCACAGGGTCTTCGACCAGATCCGCGGCTTCGGAGAGTACGGCTTCCCCGAGAGCCATGCGGCGAGCTTCGCGCTGATCGCCTACGCGACCGCCTGGATGCGCCGGCACCACCTGGACGCGTTCACCTGCTCGCTCCTCAACGCCCAGCCGATGGGGTTCTACACCCCGTCGACGATCATCGACGACGCGAAGCGTCACGGCCTGACCGTCCTCCCGGTGGACGTCGCGATCAGCGGCTGGGACTGCGAGCTCGAAGCGGCTCCCCGCGGGGACGGGACGCGGCCTCTCGCTCCCGTCCGCCTCGGGCTTCGCTACGTGAAGGGGCTGCACGAGGCCACGGCCAAGCGCCTCGTCGAGGCGCGGGAGGCGCGTCCCTTCGAGTCGATCGACGACCTCGTGCGCCGGGCCCGGCTCGACGAGGGCGCGACGACGCGCCTGGCCGAATCGGGCGCCTTCGCGGCGTTCGAGACGAACCGCCGCGGCGCCCTGTGGGACGCGAAGCGGAGCGCGAGGCTCCGGATCGAGGGGGCCCCCGACGTCCGCACCACCGAATCTCCCGCCGCGTTCGCCACGCTCGACGCCTTCGAGTCGATCGGCTGGGACTACGCGACGATGAACCTCTCCCCCGGCGGGCATCCCCTGGAGCCCCTGCGCGAGAAGCTCGCCGCCAAGCGGCTTCCCGACGCGAGCCAGGTGCGCGCGCTTCCCGACGGTGCGCGCACGCACTACGCGGGGCTGGTCATCTGCCGTCAGCGGCCGGGGACCGCCTCGGGGGTCGTCTTCCTCACGCTCGAGGACGAGACCGGCTTCGTCAACGTCGTCATCTGGTCCAAGGTCTTCGACAAGTTCCAGGTGCTCGTGAAGACGGCCTCGTTCCTGGGGGTGAGCGGGAGGCTGCAGGTGCAGGACGGTGTCGCCCACCTCATCGCCGACGCGTTCTGGCGTCCGAAGCTCGACACCGACCCCGCGGAGGTCGGGAGCCGGGACTTTCACTGACCGGAGGCGATGCTCGAAAGCCGCGTGACCACCTCCGCCGGCAGCTCGATGTCCCGCCCGTCCTCCTTGAGGTCCTCCCGCACCGACCTCACGAACAGGACGACGTTGATCGTGTCGGTGACGGGGTCGGCCACGAAGACGGCGGCGTCGGAGCCGCCGCGGTGCGCGGCGTTGCCGATCACGTAGAAGACCCCGCCGTCCTTCATCAGCGGGCTCTTCACGCGCATGTCCTCGAGGAAGGTCGGGAGCTTGTCGCGGAGGAGCGCGCGGAGGCGCTCCTCGAGGGGAGGCTGCGACCACAACGACGTCGCGTGCGGATAGCTCCCCGCGAACCGCGCGAGCTCGTCGAGCGCGCCGGGGCCGAACCGTCCCGTCGGCACGCCCGAGACCGCGCATCCCTCGAGCGTTGCGCCGTCGAGCGTGGCGTGCGCCTTGAAGCTCCGCACCTCACCCGACATCGAGTCCACGCACCGCGCCGGCTCGATGGCGACCTCGAGCGTGGACACGCGCGGCGTCTCGGACTTCGTCGCGTAGACGAGCGCGCCCGTGCCGGTGCGCGTGAAGGCGTAGGGGTAGGCGCGCCCCTGCGGCGTCTCCGGCGAGCGATACACGATCTTGTCGGGCCCGATCTCCACCGACCAGAACGGCTCGTTCCCCGAGGCGAGGTAGTCCCCCGCGAAGACCGGCTTCTCGCACCCGCTCCCTTCGCCGACCGGCCCCGCGCGGACCAGCTCGGTGACGGCGAGCGCTTTCCCGCCGTCCTGCGGCGTCCCCCTCCACTCGACGTAGGTCGTCCCCTCGGCCAGCTCCGCCGGCGCGTCCCGGATCGCGACGTCGGAGGGAGAGCCGCACTCGCGGAAGGTCACCGTGGAGCCGGCGCGGGTCGCGACGCCCCGGAGCGGCGGTCCCGCGATCGCCTCGGACCCGGCGGGACCGCGCGCCGCGGGCTTCGGGGAGGCGTCCTTCGGCTTCCCATCCCCCCCGCAGCCGGCGAGGAGGATCGCGACCGCGACGGACGTCCAACAGACCTTCATCCCGTCGATTATGTCCATAATGCCGCCGCATGCGCGAGCCGACCTTCTCGAACCTGCGCGCGTTCCTCGATCGGCTCCGGCGCGACGGCGACCTCGCGGTGGTCGACGCGCCCGTGTCCGCGAGGCTCGAGGTCGCGGAGATCCACAGGCGCGTGATCGCGGCCGGGGGCCCGGCGCTGCTCTTCACGAAGGTCGACGGCTCCGATCACCCGGTCGTGACCAATCTCTTCGGGACGTCCCGGCGCGCCGAGCTCGCCTTCGGCAAGCGCCCCAAGCGCCTGATCGAGCGCGCCGCGCACCTCGCGCAGACGATCCTCCCTCCGACCCTGGGGAAGCTCTGGGATGCGCGCGACCTCGGCCGCGAGGCGCTGAAGGTGGGCTTCCGCCCCCGCACCTCGGGGCCGGTCACCGAGAGCGTCAGCGGCGACGTTCGTCTCAGCCGCCTTCCGATCCTGACGACCTGGCCGGGGGACGGTGGGCCGTTCGTGACGCTCCCCCTCGTGCTCACGCGGCACCCCGAAACCGGCGGCTCGAACCTGGGGATGTACCGGCTCCAGGTCCACGACGAGCGGCGCACGGGAATGCACTGGCAGATCGGAAAGGGCGGGGGGTTCCACTACGCCGTCGCCGAATCGCGGGGGGAGAGCCTGCCGGTCACCGTCTTCCTCGGCGGCCCGCCGGCGCTGATCCTCTCGGCGATCGCCCCGCTCCCCGAGAACGTCCCCGAGCTGATCCTCGCCTCCCTGATCGCGGGGGAGCGCCTGACGACCTGCTCCGGACCGGGAGCGCATCCCCTGATCGCGGAGTCGGAGCTCGCGCTGATCGGCAGCGTCCCGCCGAGGGTCCGCGCCCCGGAAGGGCCGTTCGGGGATCACTACGGCTACTACTCTCTCCGCCACGACTATCCGGTGTTCGAGATCTCCCATGTCGCCAAGCGACGGGATGCGATCTACCCGGCGACCGTGGTGGGGAAGCCCAGGCAGGAGGACGTCTACATCGGGGATCTCCTCCAGGAGCTCCTGGCGCCGCTCTTCCCCCTCGTCATGCCCGCGGTCACGAGCCTGTGGTCGTACGGGGAGACGGGATACCACTCGCTCGCCGCCGCGGTCGTCAAGCAGCGCTACAGGCGCGAGGCGATGGCCTCGGCGTTCCGGATCCTCGGAGAGGGGCAGCTGTCGCTGACGAAGTTCCTGATCGTCCTGGACCGGGAGGCCGATCTGCGCGACTTCAAGGGCGTGCTGACGCGCCTGCTCGAGCGAACGCGCCCGGAGACCGATCTGTTCGTGTTCGCGAACGTGTCGATGGACACCCTGGACTACACGGGGCCGGCGGTGAACGAGGGATCGAAAGGGGTTTGGCTCGGCGTCGGCGAACCGGTGCGCGAGCTCCCGCGCGAGTTCCGGCCCGCGGTCGAGCCGCCTGCGGAGGCCCGGGCCCCGCGGGTGTTCTCCCCCGGCTGTCTCGTCGTGGGCGGCCCCGCGCGGGGCGCGGCGCCGGACCTTCCGACGCGCATCGCGCAGCACCCCGCCTTCGCCGGATGGCCGCTGATCGTGCTCACCGACGAGCCGGAGCGCGCCGCCGCGTCGCCGATCAACTTTCTCTGGACGACGTTCACGCGCTTCGAGCCCGCGGCGGACATCCACGCCGCGTCCAAGCGGATCGTGCGCAACCACATCGCCTTCACGCCGCCGGTCGTCATCGACGCGCGGCTCGCACCCGGCTTCCCCGACGAGCTGTTCGCCGACGAGGCCACCTCGAAGCTGGTCGACCGCCGATGGAAGGAGTACTTCGGCGCGGGGGTGGAGATGGGGGACTCGTCGCGGGGCCACCTCG
>DASRJG010000218.1:0-16941 GCA_035649595.1 Candidatus Polarisedimenticolaceae bacterium | reverse complement strand
CGATGTCCCAGACCGTGTCGCCCGGGCGCACGATCGCCTGCATCATCGATCGGAGCTGCGCCTCGTACCGCTCGCCGCCGGGCGCGAGCCACGACCACGCTCGGGAGACCATCGGCAGGACACCGATCCTTCGAGCGAGCGATCGGATCTCCGTCTGAAGTCGCAGCGCGAGAGTCATCGGTTTTCCGACGAAGTCTACCAGGGGGCCGCTCAGGGTGACATGAACCGGACCCACTTCCCCGAGGGCCCGTCGCCGTCGTACCAGTCGCGCGTCATGTCGAACCAGAGCGCGAGCCCGGCCCAGTCGCCGAGGGGCGCGCAGCGTCGCGCGATCGTGCCGTCCTTGATCTTCCGTCCGCCGTGGTACATCGCGGAGTACTTGGCGCGGATCGCGGAATCGAGCGCGAGCCCCGCCGGCTTGCCGATGAACTTGAGGAGGTTCTCCGCGACGTAGGGTCCGACGCCGGGAAGGCGGAGCATCTCCTTGCGCAGCTCGGCGGCCGAGCGGGGATCGGAGTCCCACGAATCGGGATCGACCTCCCTGGCGGCCACGGAGCGCGAGAGCGCGGCGAGGTACGGAGACCGGTAGCCGGCGCGGACGATCCCGCGCAGCTCCGCCTCCGCGACCTTCGCGAGGCGCCGCGGCGTCGGGAACGACCGCGAGCCGTCCGGCGCGCGCTCGCCGTACCGCTCGACGAGGGACACGACCATCTTCTTGGTGAACGCCCACGAGCAGTTCGTGGTGAGAACGAGCTTGACGACGTCCTCGAAGCCGTTGGGGGCGCGCAGCAGCCGCCCGGACCCGGTCTCCGCGATCCAGCGGAAGCGCGGGTCCCCCCGCACCGCGTCGTGGAACGCCCCGAGGTCGACGTCGAGGGCGAGGATCCTGCGCGCGGCCGCCTCGATCGTGCGGCGCGTCGCGGCGTCCGCGGGCCCGGGGGACTCCACGATCACCCGGCCGCCGTCCTGCGAGAGCACGATGCCGCGGGCGCCGCCCCCCTCGAGGGGGATCACGGTCGAGAGGACCTCGGCGGTCGTCGCAGCGCGGAAGGGGGCGAGGTCGGACCATCCGTGCGAGCAGACCGTGCGGCGGAGCGAGAAACCCGCGGGGGCCTGCAGTCGGAGCCGCATCGGCGATCGGGCTCAGCGCTCTTGCGCGATCCGCTCGTGCTCGATCGACAGGAGCATCGCGGGCGTGATGTCCCCGGTCGGGTAGCGCCCCGAGAAGCAGGCCGTGCACAGCCGCCGGATCCTGCCGTCCCCTTCGGTCACGGACGCCGCGAGGTCGTCGAGCGTCTGATAGATCACCGCGTCGGCCCCGATCTCGCGTGCGACCTCGTCGTGGGTCCGCCCCCGCGCGATGAACTCCCGCCGCGTGCTCATGTCGATCCCGTAGACGCAGGGGTGGACGAGCGGCGGGGACATCGAGGCGAACAGGACCCGCCGCGCCCCCGCCTGCCGCGCGAGCTGGACGATCTGCCGGCTCGTGTGGCCGCGGACGATCGAGTCGTCCACGAGCAGCACGTCCTTCCCCCGGAACTCCTCCTCGATCGCGTTGAGCTTGTGCCGCAGCGAGCGCTTCCTCTCGCGGTCGCTCGGCATGATGAAGGTGCGTCCGACGTACCGGTTCTTGACGAGCCCCTCGCGGTACGGAATCGAGAGCGCCTGCGCCATCGCGAGCGCCGCCGTCCGCGCGGAGTCGGGGATCGGGATCACGACGTCGGCGGTGTGGCCCAGGTCGCGGAAGACGCGGGCCAGCCTCTCCCCCATCCGGATGCGCGCGGCGTAGACCGAGACCCCTTCGAGTCGTGAGTCGGGGCGCGCGAAGTAGACGAACTCGAAGACGCACGGGTGATGGGTCGGCTCGGCGACCTTCGTCACCGTGACGCGCCCCTCCAGGTCGATGAACAGCGCCTCGCCGGGGGGTCCGTCCGGCAGGATCTCGTAGTCGATCGCCGAGAGGACCACGCTCTCGGAGGCGACCGCGTACGACCATCCGCTCTCGGTCTTCCTCCGCCCGAAGGCGATCGGCTTGATGCCGAACGGGTCGCGGAACGCGAAGAGTCCGTGCCCCGCGACGAAGCCGACCACGCTGTAGGCGCCGCGGACGGTGCGGTAGACCTCCCGGACCGCCGCGTGGTACGCCTCGAGCGAGAACGTCCCCCGCGCGGCGTCGGCCAGCGCGGCGGCGAAGACGTTCAGGATGACCTCGACGTCGCAGCCCGAGTACAGGACGCGAAGCGAGTCGCGCTCGAGGTCGCCGCGCAGCTCGTCGTAGTTGGCGACGTTGCCGTTGTGGGCCATCGCGATGCCGAAGGGGAAGTTGACCGTGAACGGCTGCGCGTCCTCGCCGCCGCCGGACCCGACGGTCGGGTAGCGCACGTGGCCGAGCGCGAGGTCCCCACGCAGACGCTCCATGTTCGCCGCGGTGAAGATGTCGCGGACGAGCCCGTCCCCCTTCTTCACGTGGAACCGGTCGCCGTCGTAGGTGATGATCCCGGCCGCGTCCTGGCCGCGGTGCTGGATCGCGACGAGACCGTCGTAGATCTCGCGAACGGCGCCCTCGGCGCCGACCACCCCAATGAAGCCGCACATCGCGCGGTCAGGGTACTAGAAGCGCTGCCCGATCGACAGGTAGACGCTCTTGCGGTTCCCCTCGGCGTACCCGAACCCCAGGTAGACCGGGCCGAGAACGGTGTCCGCCCCGACGTAAAGGGAGCCCGCGCGGCGGAGCGAAGGCCAGGTCACCGGCTCGTCGCCGGTGTACACCTGCCCTGCCTCGAGGGAGAGCCCCGCGTACATCCGCTGCGTCAGCGCGCCGAGGCTGAAGCTGGTCAGCTCGCGGTAGTAGAGCAGTCGCGCGATCCCGCCCCGGTCTCCGACCAGCTCGTTGTTGTTGAGGCCCGAGAGGCGAAGGAAGCCGCCGAGCAGGACGACGTTGTTCAGGCTCGGGTTCCCCTCGAAGTTGTTCTGCACCTCGGCGCTGCCGAAGAGGATGTTCTTCCCGATCGTCGCCGCCTTGCCGGCGACGATGCTGCACCCGTTCCCCTCGGCGTCGGCGCCCAGCGCCTCCAGGGACCGGCCGTAGTTGACGTAGGCGCGCGACCCGTCGCGCGGCCAGGTCACCCGGTCGAGCGTGTCCACCTGAAGGGTCGCGTAGAGGCCGCCGTCCTGTACACGCCCCGACGGGAAGACGGGGCTCCCGATCCGGAGCCGACCGTCGTCCTGGGTTCGGAACGCGCCGAGGGCGAGCGCGCCCCAGTTCCCGAAGATGCGGCCGACCGACGCGCGCGCGCGCTGGCTACGGATCCGGTACTCCGCGAGCGCGTCGCCGTTGTCGTCGTACACGCGCAGCCGATCCCTGCGGAACTCGACCTCCGGCAGGACGAACCACTTCATGCCGATGTCCAGCGGCTGGTAGAACTCCGAGCTGATCAGCTCGTTCTCGCCGATCTGGAGGATGTTCCGCCACTCGCCCCCCCGCCGGTTGATCGGGTTGAACAGGTGGCTGACGCTCAGGTTGAACGCGGAGTCCCCCTGGAAGTTGTCCTCCAGGTTGAAGCCGAACTGGAGGCTGTTGCGACTGTACGGCTTCGGCGGCGTCTCGATGGTCAAGACGTTCTTGCCGTCCTCGCCCCGGATGAGGTTGTGCTTGATCGGTCCGAACGCGTCCAAGCTGTAGAGGCGAAGGAGCTGCGGGGCGAGCTTGGACTGGTCGAGCGGCTCACCGATCGGGACCTTGATGCGGCGCGCGACGATCTCGTCCGCCAGCGGTCCCGTGTTGACGATCTTCACCTCGTCCACGACGAGACCGGTGGCCGGCCGGCGGATCTGTCGGGCCTTGTAGGCCGCCCACTCCTCGTCCGAGACCGACAGCGCGCGGAGCCGCGCCTCCTGCGCGCGCGCCGCCTCGACGCCGGCCGCGATCGCCTCGGGGGCGCGGTCGAAGTCCGCGGCGGTGATCTCGCCGAGCTCCGGGACCATGATGACGTCGGCGTCCGTCACCGCGGCCATGTCCTCCGCCTTGTTCTTGTTCGTCAGCAGGCCGGTGACCTGGTCGAGGCGGGTCAGGATGTTGCCCAGCTCCGCCTTGGTGCGGAGCGGCGTGGAGATGTCGACGCCGATGACCACCTCCGCGCCGAGCCCCTTGGCGACCCGCACGGGGAAGTTCGCCGCCATGCCGCCGTCGGCGAGGGGGTGCCCGTCGATCTCGACCGGCGGGAACAGCCCCGGGAGCGACATGCTCGCCCGCATCGAGTCGGACAACGATCCGTGGTCGAGGACCACGCACTCGCCGGTGGCGAAGTTCGACGCGACGGCGCGGTACGGAATCGGGAACTTGTCGAAGTCGCGCTCTCCGGTCGCGTCGATCTCGAGCCCCTTGAAGAGCAGCTCCATGCTCTGGCCACCCAGCACGGCGGGGGGGAGATAGGGCTTCCAGTTCTTGAAGCGCATCTTGATCGGGATCAGGAACCGGGCGTCGTCGGTCTTGCGGCGGAAGGTCCGGTATTGCCGGGGGAGCGTATCGACGAAGACCCCGCTCCAGTCGATCGTCGTCATCTTCTGCTCGATCTCTTCGATCGACCAGCCGGAGGCGTAGAGGCCGCCCACGATCGAGCCCATGCTCGTGCCGATCACCATGTCCACCGGAACGTGGTACTCCTCGAGGACGCGGATCACGCCGACGTGCGCGGCGCCGCGCGCGCCGCCCCCCGAGAGCACGAGGACCACCTTCGGTCGCTTCTTCGGCGTGGCCTCCTCGGCGGGGAGGCTTCCCCACGCCAGCACCGCGGCCGCCACCGCCGCGACGGCGCGCCTCACGGGAGGAAGGCCGCGATCAACGCGATCAGCTCGTCGCCGTGCGAGTGCACGAGATACTCCCCATGGAACCCCCCCGCGATCTCCGCCCGCCGCACGGACGGAAGTCCCGCAGCATAACGCTCCGCGTGCCGGGATGAGATCAGCCAATCGCTGCCGCCGTGCACGACCAAGGCCGGCGCGGTCACCCGGCGCAGCTCCTCGTCGGTCAGCTTCGCCTCCGCCGGGCGGGGAGGGGCCTCGGCGCGGAGGCGCCGCCGGCGCCGGTTGAGGACGGCGGGGACGTGCCGCCAGAGCTTGGGGCCGAACGGGAAGTGATCGAGCACGTGGAGATCCGCCGGCGCGCCGACCAGGACGAGGCGCGCGATCGGGGCGCCGCGAGCCGCGGCGCGGACCGCGTGGTAGCCGCCGTAGGAGAACCCGACGACCGCGACGCTTCGCCCGGGCCGGGCGGCGTGCGCCACGGCGGCGGCGACCTGTTTCCACTCCTCGCGCCCCCAGGTGAACCGCCCGGGGCTGTCGCCGTGGCCGCGCACGTCGATCGCGACCACGTCGCGCCGTGGGGCCAGGGCCTCCGCGACCCGGATGATCTCCCGCAACGACCGGGTGCCGAGCAGGCCGTGGACGAGGACCACCGCTTCCCGCCGGCCTCCGTCCCACTCCGTGGCCGCGAAAGCGAGCCCGTCGGTGTCGTGGAGCTCGATCGTCCGGGGGGTGGGGATCACGCCCCCGCCCCGTCTATAATCCCGCTCCCATGTCGAAAGTGCTCGAGACGCTCTGCCACGACGCCGGGCTCGGCGCGATCCACGACAAGGTGATGGCCGGGGAGCGGCTCTCGTTCGACGACGGCGTGCTCCTCTTCCGGTCGCGCGCGCTGATGGCGGCCGGCGGGCTCGCCAACGTCGTTCGGGAGCGTAGGAACGGGCACGCCGCCTATTTCGTCCGCAACATGCATCTCAACCCCACGAACGTCTGCACGGTGGACTGCAAGTTCTGCGGATTCTATCGCCCTTACAAGCACAAGGAGCAAGGGTGGACGTGGGACCTCGAGCGGTCGCTCGGGGAGGTGCGGTCGAACCTCCACGACGCGATCACCGAGGTGCACATCGTCGGCGGTCACAACCCGGACTACCCGTACGCGTTCTACCTCGATCTCGTCCGCGGGATCCACGAGCTGGCGCCGGATCTGCACGTCAAGGCCTTCACGTGCGCCGAGTACGACTTCTTCGCGAAGCGGTTCAAGAAGGACCTCGACACCGTCCTCGACGACTTCAAGGAGGCGGGCGTGAACTCCCTCCCGGGCGGTGGGGCGGAGGTCCTGGTCGAGCGGGTCCGCCGGGAGCTGTATCCGAAGAAGATCTCCGCCGAGCGGTGGCTCGAGGTCGCGCGCACGGCGCACGCCCACGGTCTCCGCTCGAACGCCACCATGCTGTACGGCCACGTCGAGACGATCGAGGAGCGTGTCGAGCACCTCTGCCGGCTTCGCGCGCTCCAGGACGAGACCGGGGGGTTCATGTGCTTCATCCCCCTGGCCTTCCACCCGGAGAACACGCAGCTCGCGCACCTTCCGGGTCCGACGGGGTTCGACGATCTGATGACGATCGCGGTCTCGCGGCTGATGCTCGACAACTTCGACCACGTGAAGGCGTACTGGATCATGATCTCGCCGCGGATCGCGCAGGTCGGGCTCGGGATGGGGGCCGACGACATCGACGGAACGATCCACGAGGAGAAGATCGTCCACATGGCGGGGGCGAAGACCCCGATCGGCCTGACGGTCGCCGAGCTGTGCCGCCTGATCCGGGAGGCGGGACGGGAGCCGATCCAGCGGGACTCCGTCTACAACGTCGTCCAGCGGTTCGACGAGCCCGCGCTGGCCTGAGGCCGACGATGCCCAGGATCCGCGCCGGCGCCGTCTCCTACCTGAACACGCGGCCGCTGATCTTCGGGATCGAGCAAGGGCTCGGCGCCGGCCGTATCGAGCTGTCGTACGACGTCCCCTCGGTGCTGGCCGCGCGGATGGCGGCGGGGGAGCTCGACCTCGCGCTCCTGCCGGTGATCGAGCTGTCGATGATCCCGGGGCTGGTCGTCGTCCCCGGGCTCGCGATCGGGAGCTTCGGGAGCTGCCGCTCGGTCCGCCTGGTCGCGCGCAGTCCCCTCGACGAGGTGCGCCGCGTCGCGCTCGACCCCGAGTCGCGGACCTCGAACGCGCTCGCGCGCGTGCTGTTCGCGGAGGCGTGGCACGCCGACCCTTCGTTCACCGTGGGCCCGCGCGACCTGGCGCTCGCGCTCTCCGAGCACGACGCGGTGGTTCGGATCGGGGACAAGGCGCTCTTCGAGCCGCTCCCCGAGGGGGCGACCGCCCACGACCTCGGCGAAGCGTGGACGGCGCGGACCGGCCTGCCGTTCGTCTTCGCGGTCTGGGCGGCGCGCCCGGGGATCCTGGACCGGGAGGTCTACGAGATCCTCCACGCGTCGCGCCGGGCCGGGTCCGCGGTGCTCGATGCGATCGCCGCCGACTACACCTGGAACGGGCGCACGTATCCCGAGATCGCGCTCCCCTACCTCCGCGAGGCGATGCGCTACCGGCTCGGCGTCCCGGAGGTCGCCGCGATCGAGCGGTTCCTCGCCGCGGCGGGCTCGCCGGCGACTCTCAATCTGTACGGCGGGGGGCGGGAGATCCGGCGGGAGCAGCTCACGTGAGGGAGATCGAGGCGAGGGTCGTCGCCGGGGAGCGGCTCTCCGCCGCCGAGGCGCTGACCCTCCTCCAGGAGGGGGGGCTGGCCGCGCTGGGCGCCATGGCCGACCTGGTCCGCCGCCGGCGCCATCCCGACGGCGTCGTGACCTACATCATCGACCGCAACGTCAACTACACGAACGTCTGCAACGCCTTCTGCAGCTTCTGCGCCTTCTACCGCCCCCCCCATCACGAGGAGGGGTACGTCCTGCCCTACGAGGAGCTGGAGCGGAAGGTCGAGGAGACGTACGCGCTCGGGGGGAACCAGATTCTCCTCCAGGGCGGGCACAACCCCAAGCTCAAGATCGACTACTACGAGGACCTGTTCCGCCGCCTGAAGGCGCGGTTTCCGGACCTCTGGCTCCACGCGCTGTCCGCGCCCGAGATCATCCACATCCACAAGGCCTCCCGGCTGACCGTGCCGGAGACGCTCCGGCGGCTGCGCGCGGCGGGGCTCGACTCGCTCCCTGGGGGCGGCGCGGAGATCCTGGTGGACGCCGTGCGGAAGCGCTTGATGAAGAACAAGGCCTCGAGCGCGGAATGGCTGGGCGTGCACGAGGAGGCCCACCGGACCGGGCTCCGCTCCACAGCCACGATGATGTTCGGCCACGTCGAGACCCTCGCCGACCGCGTCGAGCACCTCCGGGTCCTCCGCGACCTCCAGGACCGCACGCACGGCTTCACGGCGTTCATCGGCTGGACCTTCCAGCCCGGCCACACCGAGCTGGGCGGCCGCGAGGCGACGACCGCCGAGTACCTGCGCACCATGGCGGTCGCGCGGGTCTTCCTCGACAACATCGACAACATCCAGGCCTCGTGGGTCACGCAGGGGCCGAAGGTCGGGGCGGCGTCGCTGGCGTTCGGCGTGAACGACATGGGGAGCACGATGATCGAGGAGAACGTCGTGTCGTCCGCCGGCACCGTGCACCACATGAACGAGCCCGAGATCGTCGCCGCCGTCCGCGACGCGGGGTTCGTCCCGGTGCGCCGGAACATGCTCTACGAGCGGCTCGGCGAGCCGCTCCGGACGTGACCGGGAGCGACGTCCGCCGGATCGCGCCGCGCGAGAAAGACCGCGGTTGACTCGCCGCGGAGTCCGCGCCGGCTCGCGCCCATGCCGGGACACCCGTATACACTCGACGCAAACGAAGGGAGGCCCGACCATGAACACCTGCCTCGCCCTCTGCATCGCGGCGGCCACCACAACGGTCTCGGCGGCGGCCCCCGAACCGAAGCTGGATCCCGCGGCACGAACGATGATCTTGATGCGCGCGGCGGCTGCCTTGCTCACCGGCTACGTGGAGGCCGGTCCATCGCTGGCCGAGTCCGAGCAGAAGCTCGTCCTCGGATCAACCGTCGGCACGCGAATCGGTCCGGAGCTCGCTCGATGGCTTCCGGTCAAGGACGGCTGGGGACACCCTCTCCGCTTCGCCTTCCTTGACGATGAGGTCCTCGTGTTCAGCTTCGGCGCCGACGGCCAGCCGGACGTGCGATACGACGAGCTCGCCGATCCGACGCGCGCCGAGCGCCCCCTTCCCGCCATCGCTTCATCGCCGGATCGCGACATCATTCTCATCAACGCCGAGTTCGTCCAGAAGCCGGAGACGCCGCGGTCCTCTACCGAGCGGGCCATGCGGGAGATTCGTTCGATCGCTACGGCCATCGAGTCGTTCGCCGTCGACAACGATCGATACCCCGGACCCACGAGCGGACTCAAGACCATCGCCGTCCTGGCCAGCGATGTGGAGCCGACTTACATCAAGGAGCTTCCTCGCGTCGATCCTTGGGGGGAGCCGTACTGGGTGTGGTCGAATGGCAAGAGCTACATCATCGTGACCGGGGGGAGCGATGCGACGCTCGATCGCGGCTACCTTGCGGGAGACACCGCCGCCCCCGATCTCCAGGAAGGCGTGGAGACCAGCGACACCAAGGCGGATATCGTTTTCTTCGACGGGCAGTTCGTTCGATACCCCCACGCGAAGCGGAAGCCGGGTGAGTAAGGCCCGGCTCCGTCTCCGCGTGAAACCCGGCGCGAAGACGAATGCGATTCTGGGCTTTCACGGAGACGCACTCAAAGTATCGGTGACCGCCGCGCCGGAGCGCGGGCGCGCCAACCGGGCGGTCATTGCGCTGCTCGCCGCTCGACTGAAAGTCCCGCCGTCGGCGATCCGGATCGTGGCCGGCGAGGGATCCCGTGACAAGATCGTCGAGATCGAGGAGAGTGCATGCCCATCGAGTATCGAGTCGATCGTGAAAGACGGCTCGTCGTCGCCGCCGGTCACGGGACGGTGACGGACGAGGACGTCTTCGGGTATCAGCACGACGCCTGGTCGGACGGATCGACCGCGGGGTACGACGAGGTGGTCGACATGACACGCGTCACGAGGATCGCCCTCCCCTCGATCGAGCGCGTGCGGGACCTGGCGCGGCTCTCCGCGACGATGGACCCCCCCGGATCCAAGACCAAGTTCGCGATCGTGGCCCCGGAGGACATCGCCTTCGGGCTCGGACGCATGTTCCAGGCCTTCCGGGAGCTGGACGTGCGCAGCACCAAGGAGGTGGGGGTCTTCCGCACGATGGAGGAAGCCCGCGCGTTCCTCGGCGTCGACGAAGGGGTCTCGCTCTCGCTCTAGCCCTCGAGCACCGCGTTCATCGTGATCGTCGCGTTGAGGAGCTTCGAGACGGGGCACCCCTCCTTGGCCTTCTTCGCGGCCGCCTGGAACGCCTCGTTGTTGGCCCCGGGGACCTTGGCTTTCACGTCGAGATGGACCTTGGTGATGGCGAAGCCGTCGTCCTTCTTGTCCAGCGTGACGCTGGCGGCCGTGCGGATCGTGTCCGGGTTCATGCCGGCGGCGCCGAGCTGCGCCGAGAGGGCCATCGAGAAGCAGCCGGCATGAGCCGCCCCGATCAGCTCCTCGGGATTCGTGCCGACGCCGTTCTCGAACCGCGTGCTGAACGAGTATTGTGCCTCCCTCAGAACGCCGCTGTCCGTCGAGATCGTCCCGCGGCCGTCCTTCAGGCCGCCTTTCCAAAATGCCGAGGCCTTGCGATCCATGGTGTCACCTCCGAAGTGGTCCGGATCCCATGATGCCATCCCCCGATGGGCGCTGCCCGTCGCGACGCTGATTTTCTTCGCGGCGACGGTTCGGGGGTACGGGGTCTTCCGCGACGAGCTGTACTACGTCGCCTGCGGACGTCATCTCGATTGGGGCTACGTGGACCATCCGCCGCTCGTCGCGTGGATCGCCGCGGCCGTGCGGGGCGTCTTCGGCGCGTCCTGGATCGCTCTCCGGCTCGTCTGCGCCGTCGCCGCGGCGGCGATGGTCCTCCTGGTCGGCGAGACGGCGCGCGTGCTCGGCGCGGAGGCATGGGGGCGCATGCTCGCCCAGCTCCTCGCCGCGACCGCGCCCGTGTACCTGTCGCTGTTCACGATCTACTCGATGAACGCGTTCGACGTGCTGATCTGGGCGGGGCTCGCGTGGCTCGCGGCCACGCTCCTCGCTGGCGGCGACCCGCGGCTCTGGCTCGCCTTCGGCCTGCTCGCGGGGGTCGGGCTCGAGAACAAGATCGACGTCGCCTTCCTGGGGGTGGGCCTGGGCGCGGGGATCCTGCTCGCTCGCCGCTTCGACCTGCTCCGCGAGCGCCGGATGTGGATCGGCGCCGGGATCGCGGTCCTGCTCTTCGCCCCTCACCTGGTCTGGCAGCAGCTCCACGGCTGGCCGACGGCGGAGTTCGTCGCGAATGCCCAGCGCGAGAAGATCGTCCGGCTGGGAGCGCTGCGCTTCCTCGGCGCCCAAGGGATGATGGTCGGCCCGGTCGCCGCCCTGCTCGCGGCCGTCGGCCTCGGATGGCTGCTCGCCGCACGCGCGGCCCGGCCGTTCCGTCCGCTTGGCTGGGCGGTACTGGCCGTCCTCGGCATCCTCGTCGCGTCGGTCTCGAAGCCCTACTACTTCGCGCCCGCCTGGACGGTGCTCTTCCCCGCGGCGGGGGCGGCGCTCGAGCGGTGGATCCCGAAGCGCGCGCTGCGTGCGGTCGCCGTCGTCGCCGTCCTTTCGGTCGTCGCCGCCGCGCCGCTCGCGAAGCCCCTCGTCTCGGAGGACCGCTACGTCCGCTACGCCTCGGCCCTCGGATTCGCGCCGTCCGCCGACGAGAACCACCGCATGGGACGTCTTCCGCAGTTCTTCGCCGACATGCACGGCTGGCGCGAGATGGCGGAGGCCGTCGCCCGCGTCGTCGGCACGCTCCCGGCGGACGAGCGCTCCCGCGCCTGCGTCTACGGGAACAACTACGGCGAGGCGGGCGCGGTGGACTACTACCGCGAGGAGCTCGGTCTTCCGCCCGCGATCTCCGGGCACAACAGCTACTGGCTCTGGGGTCCGGGACCCTGCACGGGGGCGGTCATGGTGATCGTCGGCGGCGACCGCGAGGACCACCTGCGGAACTTCGCGACCGTCGAGGACGCCGGGACGTTCCGGTGCGCGGACTGCATGCCGTACGAGAGCGACCTGACCCTGTGGGTCGCCCGCGGTCTGTCGGTGCCTCTGGCGCAGGCCTGGGCGGGAGCGAAGCACTACAACTGAGCGGGGCCCCCTTCACGGCTTGCGGGCGATGATCTCCAGCACCGCCGGGGTGACGCACAGCGCGTGCGGCGAGCGCTCGACCTCGGCGTAGGCGGACCGGATCGCATCCCCCTTCGCCGCGTCGAGCCGTCCGAGCTCGATCAAGCGGCGGATGCCGATGTCGATGAACGACTTCGGCCACTCCCACGCGTGATCGGTCGGCCGGATCGCGTCGAGGATCGGCACGAGCGACCGGATCTCGAACCCCAGCTCGCCGAGCAGGACGGGCAGGTCGAGCCCCACGTTCGGCTCACCCCCCTCGGCGCGCCAGCTCTCCACGACCACGCGCACGAACTCATCGAGCTCGGCGGAGCGCGGCGCGAACCGCCAGGTCTCGTAGCCGACGTACTCGTGCACGACCAGGACGCCCCCGGGCCTGAGCGCGGAGGCGATCGACCGGAGCAGGTCTTGCGGCCGGGGAAGGAAGGCGAGGACCCACCGGACCCAGGCACCGTCGGCGGCGACCGCAGGGAGCGGGCCCTGGTCCAGCTCGACCTGATGCGTCGCGATCTGGCCGAGGCCGCGGACGCGCGCGGAGGACTCGAGCGCGTCGAGGAACCGCCGCGAGCGGTCGATCGCGAGCACGCTCCCCTCCGGCCCCACGATCTCGGCCAGATCGAGCGAGGCGAAGCCGGGACCGCAGCCGACGTCGAGAAGGGTCTGCCCGGTGCGAAACCCCGCGCGGCGCCAGGCATCCGTCGCCCGCGACCGCCACACCCGGTGCTGGAGGCCGAGGCGCGCGATCTCCTCGTCGCGCGTGCCGAAGATGTAGTCGCGCTCGCCGGACATTCTCAAGAAGGTGAAGATCCCGAAGAAGGGGTGACCGCCGGAGGCGAAGCGGTCGCGTGATCGACGACGAGCCGGCCGCTCCAACCGACCTTCGGAAGCGCGCTCTCGTCGAGGTCGATGCGTGGCGTCGGCCCGTCCGGTGTCCGCGCGCGCAGCTCGTTCGCGCCGCAATGCATGTCCATATCGCACGTCCAGGCGGAGCCGGCGAAGGCCCGGAACCCGAGGCCGATCATCTCCCGGTACTTCGAGCGAAGCCGGGCGCCCATCGGGATGTGCGGATCGGCGGGGGCCCAGGGGTAGCCCGGCAGGACACGCGAGTGGACGTCCCCGACGAGCACGAAGGTGTGGACGGGACGGAGCGCATCGATCGCGCCGATGACCGCCGCGGCCATCTTCGCGTCGCGATCGGCCGACGACTCGTAGCTCGGCGGGTCGATCGCGCGCACGGCGACCTTGGCTCCCGACCGTCGCAGGCGCCGCAGCGTCTCGAGGAGCGCGAGCCCGGCCTTGCTGCTCCTCCCGTCCTCGAGCGACCGGTGCCAGAACGCGTGCGTCGTGAGCGCGCGCGCGGCGTCGGCGCCGCCGGCGGAGTCCAGGAAGGCATCGATCAGGGGCTGGGCGCTCGCATCGATCTCGAGCCCGACCAGGATCGTGTCCTCTGCGTGCCCCGTCGCGGCGCGGCAGACGATGCCGCCGAACAGGGCGGGCACCTCGGTCGTTCCATGCATCTCACCGAAGACGACGAGCGGCACGTCCAGCGCCTCCTCCCCCTGGATGGCGGCGGCGCAGGACGGGCGCGCGGCCGCCGCGGGTCCGGCGGCGGGCTTCCCCGCGGCACAGCCCGCGAGCAGGGCGACGACGAGGAGCGGCGGCCGCGCCGTCATCGCTTCGCGGGCTGCTGATAGAGACCGATCACGTTCCCTCCGGGATCGCGGAACCGCGCGGTGATCTCCGGCGCGTCGACGCCGATCGGCTGCACGACCGTGCCGCCGTGCTTCACGACCGTCTCGACCGCGGCCTCGCAGCTATCGACCATGATGTAGAAGAGGATGCCGGGCTCGGTCCAGGGCTTGCGGCCGAGCACCCAGCTCCCGCTGACCTGGCCCGTCGTGTCGTCGAAGGCGAGATGGCCGTCGCCGCGCGTCCGCACGCGCCAGCCGAAGACGGCCGCGTAGAAGTCGGCGGAGCGGCGGGCGTCCGTCGCCGGCAGCTCGATGTAGCAGATCTTCCCGTTCATGGGCGCCTCGTCGCGCCCATTATCGCTGAGTACAGTCTCCGGGCGGCGTGCTCAGCTCGCACCCCGACTCGCAGGTCGCCAGGGCCGACGTGTACTTCTGCCCGTTCTGTACGTGCGAGCACATCGCGCTGACCACGGCGCCGCCGCCGCTCTCTCGCTTGCTGACGCACGTGTCGCCCTGGACCCCCCTGAGATCGATGGTCACGCCGCTCGCACACGTGACCGTGAAGTTCGGGCGCTCGGCGCCGGGAGGGTTCGCGCCGCGCCAGCATCCGGCCGCGCTACCGTTCGTGATGCCGATCCTCACCTCGTTACACCCGTCGGCGCAGGAGGCCCTGACGTAGTCGCGGTTCGTCCTCCCGCACCGGAACTCGTCGGTCGTCTGCTTGCAATCTTCGAGCGCCCCGTCCATCCAGAGCGTCAGATCGTCGTCCGGCCCGGAGCCGCACGGCATCGTCTGCACGATCGCCGCCGAGGCGCCGAGAGCCGACATCGCCAGAGCCATCCCCGCCACGAGCACTGTCGCACGCCATCTCATCGTGAGCCTTTCCGGATTGCCGCGTGAGGAATCGCACGCTTCGCGAGCGGGTTGACCCGCTTAGATCCAATCTACCCGACAACGGGGGGGAGCGCCCGTCGAGGGCGCGAGCCCGCGCCTTACGAGCCCGGCCGCGACGCGACGTCTCGCGCGGCATGCCGGCTGAAGAGTCGCCACGCCCAAACCGACAGGAGTGCCGCGAGCACTCCGATCGCGACCACGACGGAGTAGTGCGCGGGATGCTCCGGCGGCCACTCGGCGACCGCGCGCCAGGCGTGCAGCGCCGCCATCAGCGCGAAGAGGGAGCCCGTCGCGGCAAGGTAGGCCTTCATCGTCGTGCGCCTCCCTACGCGGCGCTCGTCTCGCGGGACGAGACGCCCTGAAGGATGAGGAGTGCCGTCAAGGCTAACACTCCCACGCCCGCGAAGACCCACCAGATGACGTGAGCGTGCGCGTAGGCGGCGGGCATCGCCCCGTTCCCGGCGATCGCCGCGAGCCGCGCGGCCTGGTCGGCGGCGGAGAGCTTCGCCGGGTCGGGGCAGAACGCGTCCAGCAGGTAGCCCGACAGGATGAAGCCGAAGAACCAGGCGAAGAAGACATTGACGTGCGCGTAGCCCATGTACAGCCCCTCCTGTCCGCGAGGGGCGAGCTTCGACGCGTACTCGTAGTACCGCGGGGAGAGGAAGCACTCGGCGAGGCCCTGGAGCGCGATGCCCAGGATCATGGCGACCGTGATCGATCCGATCAGTCCCGAGAGCCCCATGATGATCGCGGAGATCGGGATCAGCGCGAGCGCGATCGTGATCGACGCGATGGGAGCGAGCTTCCGCACGAGGTGCGTGATCGGCACGACGCACAGCACGACCACGAGCGGGTTGACGTTCGCGTACCACTCCGGCGTCGCCCCCTCGCCGACCGTCCGCAGCACGTACTTGGGCATCGAGGCGTACATCTGCCCCTGGATCAGCCAGAACCCGGCGGTGATCAGGATCAGCGCCAGGAACCGGCCGTTGCGGAGCACGGTCGCGAGCCCGCCCAGCGACTCCGCGACGGTGCGCGGCCGGACGCTGGGACTCTCCGGGGGCCGGTACAGGAAGACGCCGATCAACAGGGCGATCGCGGCCGCGCCGGCCGAATAGAGCGGCACCGTTCCGACGCCGAGCGCCTTGCGGACGGGCCCGGCCACACTCTTCCCGCTGAACGAGCCGACGTTGACCATCATGTAGAACAAGCTGAAGGCGCGGGCGCGGGACGCTTCGTCGGAACAGAGCGCCACCGTCCCCGTGATCAGCGGCTTCACGAACGATCCGCCGACCGCGGCGAGGAGAAGTCCGCACAAGACCGGCACCGGGCGCGGGGCGATGCCCAAGATCGCGTAGCCCACCGTCAGGAGCGCGAACGAGAGGATCACGGCCGGCCGGAACCCGATCCGGTCCGAGATCGCGCCGGTCACGAACGGCAGCAGGTAGAGCACGCCGACGAACCCCGCGCCGACCCACCCCGCTTGGACGTCGGAGAATCCGACCACGCTGGTGAGATAGACCGCGAGCGCGATGAAGACCCCGTAGTACGCCGCTCGCTCGAACAGCTCGATGACGTTCCCGACCCAGAAGGCCGCCGGGAACCTCCAGGTCGTCCCGCTCACGCTCATGGGCGCGGATTCTGTCACGACTCGCTTGACCCTCGATCGGTGTGCGCGTATACGTCCGGGGCGATGTCGCCTCACACCCTGACCCGGACCGGTTGGCGCTGGCGCGAAAGTTCCAGCGGTGGGGCGTCGTCCGCGTAGCCGAGACCCGACAGACTTTCTTCCGAGTCGCCACGAAGCCCACCGCACCCCGCGGTGGGCTTTTTTGTTTTCGGCCGCCCGGAGCACGGAGCCGCGATGATCATCGTCCTCAAGCCACACGCCACGAGGGAGCACGCCGACGTGCTGATGCGCCGCATCGCCGAGCTCGGCCTCCGCCCTCTGTACATGCCCGGCCAGGAGCGCGTCGTCCTCGGAGCGCTCGGGGACGAGCGGGCGATCGAGAGCCTGCACCTCGAGGGGGACCCGATGGTGGAGAGCGTCAAGCCGATCCTCGCCCCCTACAAGCTCGTCGGGCGGGACCTCCATCCGCACGACACGATCGTCGATCTCGGCGGACGTCAGGTGGGGGGGGGACGGTTCGCGGTGATCGCGGGGCCCTGCGCGGTGGAATCG
>DASRJG010000217.1:0-27973 GCA_035649595.1 Candidatus Polarisedimenticolaceae bacterium | reverse complement strand
GGGCTGTCGCCGGATCTCTCCTGCTTCGGCAAGATCTTAGGTGGAGGGCTTCCCGTGGGTGCGTACGGCGGACGGGCCGATCTGATGGAGCTCATCGCTCCCGCCGGTCCCGTCTACCAGGCGGGGACGCTCTCGGGGAACCCGCTCGCGATGCGCGCGGGGATCGAGACCCTCGACATCCTCGCCGAGCCCGGGACCTACGCGAAGCTCGAGGCGCTCTCCGCGCGCCTGGCCGCCGGGCTGCCTGGGGTCGTCAACCGGGTCGGGTCGATGTTGACCGCTTTCTTCGCCCCCGGCCCGGTGACCGACTACGCCTCGGCCGCGCGCTCCGACACGGGGCGCTACGGCGCCTTCTTCCACGCGATGCTCCGGCGCGGGGTCTACCTCGCCCCGTCGCAGTTCGAGGCCGCGTTCCTCTCGATCGCGCACGACGAGGCGCTCGTCGACCGGACGATCGCCGCCGCGCGCGAGGCCCTCAAGGAGATTCCATGCTGACGCTCACCTTCCACGGCCACGCGTGCTGGGAGATCGACGACGGCACGCACCGCGTGCTGATCGACCCCTTCCTCACGGGGAACCCGCTGGCCGACGCGACGCCGGAGTCGTTCACCAAGCTCGACGCCATCATCGTCACGCACGGCCACGGCGACCACATCGGCGACGCGGTCGCCATCGCGAAGTCCACGAAGGCGCTGGTCGTCTCCAACTTCGAGATCGTGAGCTGGTTCGAGAAGCGCGGGATCCCCGGCCACCCGCTGCACATCGGCGGGGGGCGGCAGTTCCCGTTCGGCCACGTCAAGCTCACGATCGCCCATCACGGATCGACCGGTCCGGACGGCGAGGCGCTCGGGAATCCCGCCGGCGTCGTGCTCACGATGGGGGAGAAGAAGGTCTACCACGCCGGCGACACCGGGCTCTTCCTCGACATGAGGCTGATCGCCGAGATGAACGGCCCGATCGACGTCGCGCTCCTGCCGATCGGCGACAACTTCACGATGGGCGTGGCCGACGCCGCGCGCGCCGCCGAGCTCGTCGACGCCGGCGTCGCGATCCCCATGCACTACGACACCTTCGGATTGATCCAGGCCGACCCGATGGACTTCGTCCGGCGGGTGCGGGCCGGAGGACGGGAGGCGGCGATCGTGAAGCCCGGCGAGTCGCACCAGGTCTGACCGCTCACCAGTTCTCCACCACCGAGAAGACGCTCGAGTAGTCGTCCGTCCAGAGGTACCGCGGGTCGGGCGGCCGCCCCGCGTGCACCGGGAGCGGGGTCCAGCGCCCGCTCGAGAGCAGCGGGGCGAGCGTCGCCGCGTCGCGCGCCAGGACGGCCCACTGGGAGTCGTCCTTCCCCTGCATCAGCTCCTCCGCCGTCACGACCTGGTCCTCCTGGATGGCGCCGGCGATCCCGGAGTCCGCGACCAGGGCGTCCACCACCGGGGCGAGGTCGAGGTTCTGGTTGGTCAGGTGCAGCGCGAGGATCCCTCCCGGGCGCAGCTTCGCGAGGTAGACCGCGAGCGCCTCGCGCGTGAGCAGGTGGACCGGGATCGCATCGGAGCTGAACGCGTCGATGACGATCAGGCCGTACGCCTCGGCGGGCGCCTTCGCGATCGCGAGCCGGCCGTCGCCGGTCGTGAAGGTGGTCGTCGCGCGGCTGTCGGCGACGAACGAGAACAGCGACCGGTCGCGAGCGATCCGGACGACGGCGGGGTCGATCTCGTAGAAGGCGATCGTCCGCCCCGGCTCGCCGTAAGCGGCGAGCGTTCCCGCTCCGAGCCCGATGACCGCCACGCGATCGAGGAGGCGCGTCGCGCCGTACGCCGCGAACACCTGCCCGATCGGGCCGGTGCGGTGGTAGTAGCTGGTCGGCACCGAGCGGAGGTTCGAGTCCCCGGCCTGGCAGCCGTGGCGCGTGGTCCCGTGGTACATGTGCCGGAACGGGATGCTGAACTCGACGCGGCGTCCCTGCGCGTCCTGCGTGTCGAACGTGGGCCCGGCGCGCTGGATCACGCGCAGCACGCCGAAGAACGTCCGCTCGCGGTGGAGGAGGAGCCCGCGGGTCGCCCCCTGGCTCCATCCGATCGCCGTCAGCGCCGCGAGCGCCAGCACGAACCCGCGCGGCCGCGGGGCGAGGCCGAGCGCGAGCACGCAGGGGATCACCGCCTGGACGACGAGCACGCGCCCCGGCGAGTCGATGCCGAGCGCCTCGACCAGGTGGGGGAGGGCGAGCGTGAGGGCGGCGAGTGCGGCGGGGAGCCCGAGGTCCAGAAGGCGGGAGCGGCGGTCCCAGCCGGAAGCGATTCCCCGGCGCGCGAGGCAGGCCGCGAGGAGCGCGAGCGGGTACTCGACGACGGCCGGGAACAGGACGGGGGCCAGGAGCGCGTTGAACGCCCCCCCGAGCAGCCCGCCGAGCGAGACGCACCAGAAGAACTCGGTCAAACGCGCGGGCTCCGGCCGCGACGCGGCGAGGCGGCGATGGCAGACGATCCCCGCGACGAGGACGACGAGGGAGTGCAGGCCGAGCATCGGCCAGGCGTACGGGCGCGACAGCGCCCAGGAGCTCAGCACCACCGCGAGGCAGAGCACCGCGAGCGCGATCCCCCAGGCGCGCTCCGACAGCCACGGCCGCCGCGCGAAGGCGAGGGCGAACGAGAGGACGTAGGCGGCGAGCGGGACGACCCACAGGAGCGGCACGACCGCCACGTCGGTCGTGACGTACTGCGTCGCCCCGAGGACGAGGCTGGAGGGGATCGCCGCGAGGGCGATCCAGGTCAGCCGCTCCGCTCCCCGCCCGCGGGTCGCGGGGGCGACGGAGTGCGGCGCGACGCCCTGGCGCAGCAGGAGCGCGCCGCACGCGACGACCAGCGCCGCGCAGAGGCCGAAGCCGGCCGCCCAGAGGCGCCCCTGCGCGCGCAGCGTCAGCGAGGGCTCGATCACGACCGGGTAGAGGAGGAGCCCCGCGAGCGACCCGGCGTTGCTCGCGACGTAGAGGAAGTACGGGTCGGAGGCGCGCGGGTGGCGCGTCATCGAGAACCAGCGGGACAGGAGCGGTCCCGTCGCGGAAAGGACGAAGAAGGGAAGGCCGGACATCAGCGCGAGCGCGCCGATCAGCCAGGCGAGCGGGGCGCGCTCCCCGGGATCGCTCCAGGCTCGTGGGAGCGCCATCGGGAGGACCGCGAAGGAGGCGGCGAGGAGCGTCCCATGGACGGCGAGCTGCGCCCGGCGCGTCAGGCGCGTCGCGAGGAGGTGCGCGTAGGTGTAGCCGGCGAGCAGGGCCGCCTGGAAGAACAGCATGCAGCCGGTCCAGACCGAAGGCGTCCCCCCGAGCCTCGGCAGCACGAGCTTCGCGGCCATCGGCTCGACGACGAACAACAGCGCGGCCGCGGCCGCGATCGCCGCTGCGAAGAGGGGGAGCAAGTCAGGAGGTCGCGCGGCCCAGGTAGTCGGAATTCTCCGTCCCGATCCGGAGGACCTCCCCTTCGTTGATGAACGACGGCACCTGGACGACCAGCCCGGTCTCGAGCTTGGCCGGCTTCTTCTGGGCCGACGCGGTCGCCCCCTTGATCCCGGGGGCCGTCTCGACGACCTTGAGATCGACCGAAGGCGGGATCTCGATCCCCACCGGCTTGCCCTCGAACCAGTCCATCGTCACCGTGGACTCCGCGACGATGTACGACATCGTGTCGCCGAGGATCTCGTCCGACAGCGCCACCTGGTCGTAGGTGTCGGTGTCCATGAAGTGGTACCCCTGGGCGTCGTGGTAGAGGTACTGCATGGTCTTGGTGTCGAGGTAGACCTTCTCCACGTCGTCCTCGGAGCGGAACCGCTGCTCGGTTCCCAGTCCCGTGATGACGTTGCGCAGCTTCGCCTGCACGAACGCCCGCAGGTTCCCCGGCGTCCGGTGCTGGGCCTCGAGGATCTTGTAGACCTGACCCTCGAAGCGGATGACCATCCCCTTGCGCATCTCGTTGGCCTTCATGGCGTCGTTCCTTCCGTCGTGAGGCGGGTGTAGGCCGGCAGGATCCGTTTCGTGCCGGAGCCGGTGAACTGGATCGTCAGCTTGAGGTTCTTCCCGCTCCCCTCCCGCTCGAGCACGCGTCCGCTCCCGAACATCGGATGGCTGACGCGCGAGCCGATCGAGAAGCCGTCCTCGGGGACGGGCATGTCGGACGGGCGCGGCGGCGCCGGGCGCGGGCCCGCGCGGCGCGCCGCGGCCCGGGCCGCCGAGGAGCCGTACGAGACCGGGAAGTCGAAGAACGACATCCCGCCGGCGGAGGCGGCGCTCTCCGCGAGCAGGGACTCGGGGATCTCTTCGAGGAAGCGAGAGGGGGCGTTCGCCTGCGGCACCCCTTGCTGGAGACGGGACATCGCGCGGGACAGGTAGAGCCGCTCCCGCGCGCGCGTGATCGCGACGTAGCAGAGGCGGCGCTCCTCCTCGACGTCCTCGTCGCTCGCGCGCGAGCGGGAGTGAGGGAAGACGTTCTCCTCCAGCCCGGCCAGGAAGACCACCGGGAACTCCAGCCCCTTGGCGTTGTGCACGGTCATCAGCGTGACGCCGGGGCGCGCGCCGACCTCGTCGGCATCGGAGACCAGCGCCGACCGGTCCAGGAATCCGGCGAGCGTCGGCTCCTCGACCTCGCGCTCGTACTCGACGGCAGCGGAGACGAGGGCGCGGACGTTCTCCATCCGGTCGTACCCCTCGCCGGGATACGTCTTCTCCAGATAGGCCTCGTAGCGGACGGCCTCCACCACCCCCTCGATCACGATCGCGGCGGGCTCGACGGCCGCCCGCGCGGCGAGCTTCTCGATCAGCTCGACGAACTCCCCCAGCAGCCGGTGCGGGCGGGTCGCGAGCGCGCCCCGCTCCACCAGCCGCCTCGCCGCGGCGAGCATCGGGCCCCCGGCGGCGCGCGCCTCGGTCTCGATCGCCTCGAGCGTCGTGTCGCCGATCCCGCGCGCGGGGACGTTGACGATCCGCCGGAAGGCGACGTCGTCCCCGGGGTTGACCGCGAGCTTGAGGTAGGCGAGCACGTCCTTGACCTCGCGCCGCTCGTAGAACTGCATCGCGCCGACGACCTGGTACGGGATCCGGTCGCGCCGGAAGATCTCCTCGAACGGGCGGGACTGCGCGTTCGTCCGGTAGAGGACGGCGAAGTCCTCGTGAGGCCGCCGGACGGCCTCGCGGCGGACGTGCCCCGCCACCCAGCCCGCCTCGCTCCGGTCGTCCGGGGCGTGGAAGACGTCGATCCGGTCGCCGCGCGCGTTGTCGGTCCACAGGCTCTTCCCCTTGCGGGCGCGGTTGTTCGCGATCACGGCCCCGGCGGCGTCGAGGATCGTGCCGGTCGAGCGGTAGTTCTGCTCGAGCTTGACGACGGCGGCGCCGGGGTGGTCGCGCTCGAAGTCGAGGATGTTGCGGATCTCGGCCCCGCGGAACCTGTAGATCGACTGGTCCTCGTCGCCGACGACGAAGATCCCGTGGTGCTCGGAGGTCAGGGCGCGGACGAGGAGGTACTGCGGGCGGTTGGTGTCCTGGTACTCGTCCACGAGCAGGTGCAGGCACCGCCCGGCGTACTGCGCGCGCAGGTCGGAGCGGCTGTCGTCCAGGAGCGCGAGCGCGCGCAGCAGGATGTCGTCGAAGTCCACCGCGCGGGCCCGGATGAGCCCCTCGTCGTAGGCGGCGTAGATCGCGGCGTGGAGCTTCGCCTCCGGGGAGAACGCCCGCGCCATCGCCGCCTCCGGGGTCTCCATCGCGTTCTTGGCGCGGCTGATCCGCGCGAGGAACGCCCGGGCGCTCCCCGCCGCGTCGTCCACCCCGGTCTCCTTGAGGAGGCGCCGCACGAGCGCCGTCTGGTCGTCGGTGTCGTAGATGACGAAGCCGGGATCGAGCCCCACGCGCGCGCCGTCGCGGCGGAGCATCCGGAGGCACAGGCCGTGGAACGTCCCGATCCACGGGGTCGGCGCCGCCTCGCCGAGGATGGCGGCGACCCGCTCGCGCATCTCGCGAGCGGCCTTGTTCGTGAAGGTGACGGCGACGATCCGGGCGGGATCGACGCCCTGCTCGAGGACGAGCCAGGCGATCCGGTGGGCGATGACCCGGGTCTTGCCGGAGCCCGCCCCCGCCAGCACCAGCAGAGGGCCGCCCGGGTGGACGACCGCCTCCCGCTGCGCGGGGTTGAGCGCCGACAGTAGCCGCTCCGGTGGAGTCATCCCCGCAAGTTACTCGACCGTGACGCTCTTTGCGAGGTTCCGCGGCTGGTCCACGTCGCACCCCCTGAGGAGCGCGATGTGGTACGCCAGGAGCTGAAGGGGGAGGACGGTGATGAGCGGCGACAGCAGCTCGTGGGTCTTCGGCACCTGGAGGACGAAGTCGGCCTTCCGCGCCAGGTCCCCGTCGGGCTCGTCGGTGATCGCGATCACGATCCCCGAGCGCGCCTTCACCTCCTCGATGTTCGACAGCATCTTCTCGAACACGCCGTCCGTCGGTGCGATCGCGACGACCGGCATGTTCTCGTCGATCAGGGCGATCGGCCCGTGCTTCATCTCGCCGGCGGGATACCCCTCGGCGTGGATGTAGGAGATCTCCTTGAGCTTCAGGGCGCCTTCCAGCGCGATCGGGTAGTTCACCCCGCGGCCGAGGTAGAGGAAGTCGCGGTGCTGATGGAACGCCCGCGCCAGATCGACGACCGCGGCATCGTCGTTGAGGTACCTCTCCATCTGGGCCGGGATGTGGTAGAGGTGCCGGATCAGCTCGGAGGCCTCGTCCGCGGAGAGCGTGCCTCGCGTCCGCCCCACCTTCAGCGCGAGCAGCGCGAGCGCGACGATCTGGCTGGTGAAGGCCTTGGTCGAGGCGACCCCGATCTCGGGCCCCGCGTGGGTGTAGATCGTCCCGTCGCACTCCCGGGTCAGCATCGACCCGCGGACGTTGCAGATCGCGAGCGTCTTCGCCCCCTGGAGCTTGGACTCGCGCTCGGCGGCCAGCGTGTCCGCGGTCTCCCCGGACTGCGAGATGAAGACCGACAGGCAGCGGTCGTCGAGCATCGGCTTCCGGTAGCGGTATTCCGAGGCGTAATCGACGTCGACCGGGATCTTGGCCAGCTGCTCGATCAGGAACTTCCCGACGTGGCCGGCGTGCCAGGAGGTGCCGCAGGCGACGATCTGCATCCGCTCCGCGCGCTTCAAGTCCTCCGCGCTCAGCGCGATCTCCTCCAGGTGGACGATGGAGTCCTCCAGCGAGACGCGTCCGAGGAGCGTGTCGCGCACGGCGCGGGGCTGCTCGTGGATCTCCTTGAGCATGAAATGCTTGTAGCCGCCCTTCTCCGCCATGATCGGGTCCCACGGGATCCGGGTCGGCGTCTTCGCGAGCGGGCGCCCGTCCATCCCGACGAAGCTCACCCCCGACGGCTTGACCGTCACGATCTCGTTGTCGTCCATGAAGACGACGTCCTTCGTGTGCGAGAGGATCGCGGGGATGTCGGAGGCGACGAAGTACTCCCCCTTGCCGATCCCGACGACGAGCGGCGGCCCGACGCGCGCTGCGACGAGCGTGTCGGGGTCATCGGCGGAGATCGCGACGAGCGCGTAGATCCCGCGGAGGCGCGGGAGCACGGCGCGGAAGGCGGCGACGAGGTCGCAGCGGGTGTCGCGGATCTGCTGCTCGAGGGCGTGGGCGACGATCTCGGTGTCGGTCTCGGTGACGAAGCGGTGCCCCTTCGCGGTCAGCTCGTGCTTCAGCTCGAGGTAGTTCTCGATGATCCCGTTGTGGATGACGACGATCCGGCCGGAGCAGTCGCGATGCGGGTGCGCGTTCTCCTCGGTCGGCCGTCCGTGCGTCGCCCAGCGCGTGTGCGCGATCCCGTACTTGCCGTGGATCGGGTCGTCCACCAGCACGCGCTCGAGGTCGCGCAGCTTGCCCGGCGCGCGGCGGATCTGGAGGGCGCCTGTGCCGTTGCCGACCGCGATCCCGGCGGAGTCGTAGCCGCGGTACTCGAGCTTGCGCAGCCCTTCGATCAACACCTCGACCGGGTCCTTGGCTCCGATGTATCCGACGATGCCGCACATGGGGGGATCCTCCGCTTCGCCTAGGAATAGTGCGACTCGGACCGATTCGCAATCAAGAATGAGAGGTTCGGGCCCTTCCGGACTTCTTACGGCGTCCGACCCACCCTTCGAGGTTGATTTGACGCACGCGGCTGAGGGCGAGCGCCCCGGGGGGGACGTCGTCGGTGACGGTGGTTCCGGCCCCCACGTAGGCCCCGTCGCCGACCGTCACCGGGGCGACCAGCTGCGTGTCGCTACCGATGAACACGCCGGCCCCGAGCTTCGTGACGTGCTTGACCTCTCCGTCGTAGTTGCAGGTGATCGTCCCGGCCCCGATGTTGGAGCCGTCCCCGATCTCCGCGTCGCCGAGGTAGGCGAGGTGGGAAGCCTTGGTCCCGGCGCCGAGACGGGTCTTCTTCAGCTCGACGAAATTCCCGACCCTCGCGCCGCGCTCGAGCACCGACCCGGGGCGCAGGTGCGCGAACGGGCCGACCGCGGCGCCGTCACCGACCCGGCTGTCCTCGAGGACGCTGTGGTCCTTGATCTCGACCCCGCGCCCGAGGACGACCGACCTCAGGCGGCAGCCGGGGCGGATGACGCAGTCCTCCCCGATCCGGGACTCCCCCTCGACGATGACGTCGGGGTAGATCACGGTGTCCCGCCCGACCGAGGCGCGCGGATCGATCCAGGTCCGCTCGGGATCGAGAAGCGTGACGCCGGCGTCCTGCAGCGCCTGCGCGGCCCGCGCGTAGAGCGAGCGCCCGGCCTCGGCCAGCTCGGCGCGCGTGTTCACGCCCAGCACGGCCCTCGACTCCGCGACCTTCAGCGCCGACACGGAAGCCCCCTGCGCGATCGCCGCATGGACCGCGTCGGTCAGGTAGTACTCCTTCTGCGCGTTGTTCGGCCGGAGCTTCGCGAGGAGCCGGAAGAGGATCGCCGGGTCGGCGCAGTAGACGCCGCAGTTGATCTCGGGGATCCGCCGCTCCGCCGCGCCGGCGTCCTTGTGCTCGACGATCCGGTCGACGCGTCCGCGGGCATCGCGCACGATCCGCCCGTACCCGTCCGGCTGCGCGAGGTCGGTCGTGATCAGGCTGAGCGCGGCCTTGGACTTCACGTGCAGCGCGACCAGCTCGCGCAGGGTCTCGGTTCGCAGGTTCGGGAGGTCGCCGTTGACGATCAGCAGCGGACCGGCCGCGCGCTTGAGGACGGCGGCGGCCTGCATCACCGCATGACCCGTCCCGCGCTGCTCGGCCTGGAGCACGAAGTCGTCGCACAGCCCGTCGAGGGCGGCACGAACCTCGTCGGCCTGGAAGCCGACCACCGCGACCGTGCGGCTCGGGCGGAGACCCGCCGCGGCCCGCGCGACCCAAGCGACCATCGGCTGCCCCGCCACCGGGTGGAGGAGCTTGATCGTCTTCGACTTGAGGCGCGTTCCCTGTCCGGCCGCGAGGAGGAGGACCGTCCCCGACGCCCGCGCTCGCGCCACGCTCACGCCCCCGCGTTGCTCGGCTCGATGACGTCGATGAAGGCGGCCTCGTCGCGTACGCGATCGAAGTCCGGATCGGACGCGGCCTGGTAGCGGAACTTCGGCTCGAGGGCGACAGCCCTCTTGAGCTCGGTCGCGGCGCCGTCCACGCTCCCCTGGAGGCCGCGGACGGAGGCCCGGGCGTAGAGGATGCTCGCGTCCTCCGGCTTGAGGCTCGAGGCCCGCTCGAGAAGAGACCAGGCCTCGTCGAGCCGGCCGGCGTTCGCCGCGACCACCGCACGGTGGTACAGGGCGTCGGCGTCGTCGTTGGAGTGGTCGGGGACCGAGATCCTGTGGGAGCAGATGGAGGCGTAGGTCCTCGAGCGGTCGGAGAGGATCGGCTCGTCGGCCGCGGCCGCCGCGGCGATCGCGTCGAAGATCGGCTTCGCCTCGGCGAATTGCCCCTTCGAGAACAGCGAGGCCGCCGCCGTGAACTGGTCGACCGCCGCCTCGTAGGCGGCGATGTTGCGAGGTTTCGAGGGGGCCGTGCGCGTCATGGCCGGCGCCTCGGCGGCCGTGTCCTGCGGCGAGTCCGATGCCTTCTTCTTGGTGGTCGCCATCGGTCGAATCCCCCCGGAGAAGCGCGCATCATAGCGGATCGATCCCGCTGTTACCATGAGCCGATGGTCGGGTTCGTCGCTCTGGGCAGCAACGTCGGCGATCGCGAGGAGCATCTGCGCGAGGCGCTCGCGGCCATGGAGGAGCGCGGCGTCCTCCCCGTGGCGCTCTCGTCCCTGTGGGAAACGGAGCCGGTCGGCGGGGCGGGGCCGGCGTGGTTCCTCAACATGGTCGCCAAGATCGAGACCTCCCTTCCGCCCGAGGCGGTCCTCGAGACGCTCCTCGCGATCGAGCGGAGACGGGGGCGGATCCGCGCCGGATCGAACGCTCCCCGCGAGCTCGACCTGGACCTGCTCCTGCTCGGAAACCTGCGGCGCGAAGGGCCGGCGCTGACGCTCCCGCACCCCCGCATGACCTCCCGGAGGTTCGTCCTGGCGCCCCTGGCGGAGGTGGCGCCGGAGTTCGCCGGCGCCCTCGCGAAGGTGGACGATCCTCACGAGGTTCGGAACGTCGGCAAGCTTGTATACTCGCGCGCTCTATGAAATTCCGATCCATCGCCGTCGAGGGGCCGATCGGCGTCGGCAAGACCTCGTTCGTCGAGCTTCTGGTCCGGAAGTTCGACGCGCACAAGGTCCTCGAGCGAGTGGAGAACCCCTTCCTCCGCGATTTCTATCAGGACAAGACCGGCGCGGCGTTCCAGGCGCAGCTCTTCTTCCTGCTCTCGCGCTACCGCCAGCTGATGGAGCTCTCCCAGCGGACGCTCTTCTCGCAGGTGACGATCTGCGATTACATCTTTCCGAAAGACAAGATCTTCGCCTACCTGAACCTCGACGACTCGGAGCTGCTGATCTACGACAAGCTCTACGCGATGCTCGAGCCCCAGGCGCCGAAGCCGGACCTGGTGATCTTCCTCCAGGCGGACACGCCGCGGCTGATCGAGCGGATCAAGCGGCGCAAGCGCGACTACGAGGCCGAGATCTCGGAGGCCTACGTCACGGAGGTCGCCAAGGCCTACAACTACTTTTTCTTCAATTACACACAGACCCCGCTCCTGGTGATCGACACCAACCAGATCGACTTCGTCCATCACGAGGGGGAGCTGGACGACCTGATCGCCCAGATCCGGCGGATGGAGCGGGGCGTGCAGTACTATCGACCGCTGAGCTCGTCCGCGTAGGGACGCTCCAAGGCCCACAGTCGCTCGACTCCCCGAGGGAGCGGGCAGATTCGGGAGGCCGCAGATGATGACCGTTCCCGCCTTCCGGGCCCGGAAGGGGCCCGGCCCGCCGCTGGTCGTCCTCACCGCCTACGACGCCATGACCACCGCGGCCGCCGAAGCCGCCGGCGTGGATGCGCTCCTGGTGGGCGACTCTCTCGGCATGGTCGAGCTGGGGCACGCCTCGACCCTCCCGGTGACGATGGAGGACATGCTCCACCACGCCCGCGCGGTCGGACGGGGGCGTCGCGAGGCGCTGCTCGTCGTGGACATGCCCTGGCTGTCCTATCACGTCGGACCGGCCGCCGCGGTCGAGAACGCTGCGCGGTTCGTGCGCGAGGCGGGGGCGGACGCGGTCAAGATCGAGGGAGGAGCGAAGCGCCTGGAGGTCCTCCGCGCGCTCGCCGATGCGGAGATCCCCGTGATGGGGCATCTCGGGCTCACGCCCCAGTCGGTGCTGCCGATGGGCGGCTACAAGGTCCAGGGGCGCGCGAAGAGGGACGCCGACACGCTCGTCGAGGACGCGGCGGCGATCGTCTCGGCGGGGGTCTTCTCGATCGTGCTCGAGGGAATCCCGTCGGAGCTGGCGACGCGGATCACGTCCTCGGTGGACGTTCCGACGATCGGGATCGGGGCGGGTGCCGGGTGCGACGGGCAGGTGCTGGTGATCCACGACCTGCTGGGGATGCTCCCGGGCCCGGTCCCGAAGTTCGTCCGACGGTACGCCGATCTCCATGGCGCCGCGGTCGAGGGGATCCGGAGCTGGGCGTCGGACGTCCGCGAGCGGCGGTTCCCGTCGAAGGACGAGACCTACGGCTGATGGACATCCTGCGGCGCGTGCGCGCGATGAAGGAGGCCGGCGCGAGAGCGCGGGCGCAGGGGAAGGTCGTCGGCTTCGTGCCGACGATGGGGGCGCTCCACGAGGGGCACCTCTTCCTCGTGCGGCGCGTCCGCGCGCTCGCCGACCTCACCGTCGTCTCGATCTTCGTCAACCCGACCCAGTTCGGGCCCGGCGAGGACTTCATGCGCTACCCGCGCGACCTCGCGGGGGACGCCGACCTGCTCGCGCAGGAAGGGGTGGACATCCTCTTCGCGCCGGACGCCGAGGAGATCTACCCCGCGGGGGCCTCGACGTTCGTGGAGGTCGCCGGCCTCTCCGACAAGCTGGAAGGACGGAGCCGGCCCGGGCACTTCCGCGGCGTGGCCACCGTCGTGACCAAGCTGTTCGAGACCGTCAAGCCCCATGTCGCGGCGTTCGGGCAGAAGGATGCGCAGCAGGCGAGCGTGATCAAGGCGATGGTGCGGGACCTGATGCTCGACGTGGAGGTCCTCGTGCTCCCGACGCAGCGGGAGGACGACGGGGTCGCGATGTCGAGCCGGAACGCCCTGCTGTCCCCGGAGCAGCGCCGCGCGGCCCGCGCGGTCCCGCGGGCGCTCGAGGCGGCGAAGGGGGCGCTGGAGTCGGGGGAGCGCGACGCGACCCGGATCGTCGCCGCGGCCCGGGCGGTGATCGCCGCCGAGCCGCTCCTGCGGCTGGACTACGCCGAGCTGGCGGACCCCGAGACGCTCGACCCGGTGACGCGCGTCCAGGGGGAAATGCTGCTCGCGATCGCGGTTTTCGCCGGGGAGACCCGGCTGATCGACAACCTGATCCTGCGATCCTAAACTGACGCGATTCCGAGGCGTCTACTCCCACCAGGAGGGGCGACCGAGGAGGAAGGAGCACGACGATGACCCGAGAGATGCTTCGAGCCAAGGTCCACAGGATCACGGTGACGGAGTGCGACGTCGCGTACGAGGGGAGCCTCACCCTCGACCGCGACCTGATGGACGCCTGCGGCATGGTCCCGTTCGAGCGGATCGACGTCTACGACGTGGACAACGCCAACCGGTTCTCGACCTACCTGATCGCGGGGGACCGGGGCTCCGGCGCCTGCTGCGTCAACGGCGCCGCCGCGCGGCTGGTCGCCGAAGGGCACAAGCTGATCATCGCGGCCTACGCGACCGTGGACGACCGCGACGTGGCGGCCCACGTTCCGAAGATCGTGCTCGTGGACGGCGCCAACCGGATCACCACGATCAAGTCGCACGAGGGGGCCGGGGTGAAGGTCGCGTCCTGAGGTAGGCGGCGATCTCCGGGTACGCCTTCCCGCCGTCGTCTTCCTTGGCCTCACGGATGTAGTAGTCCGCCCAGTCGAGCGGCGTGCCGTCCCAGGCGCGATCCTTGATCGAGAGGTCCGCGCCGGCCTCGACCAGTACGCGCACGGCCTCGAGCGACCCCGAGCAGACCGCATGATGAACGGCGGTGGCGTGGGAGTAGATGTCCGTGCTGTAGGCGTCGAGATCGATTCCAAGGGCGAGCAAGCGTCGCAGAGCCTCGGGGCGGCCGTTCAACGCGCAGAGGACGAGCGCGACCTGTCGGTCTCTCCCGGTCGCGGTCGCCGCCAAGCGATCCGCGTCCTCCCATCGATCGAGGCACAGCGCGGTCGCGAGGGTCAACGGCGCGCCGCGCTCGACGAGTCGCCGCGCCCCGACGAAGTTGCCGTTGATCAGGGCGTCGTGCGTGATGGTCTCGGGCGTCCTCGCTCCGCCGTCGAGGAGGACCTCGATCAAGTCCGCCTGGACGCCGCACCGTCGCGCGACCCAGGACCATGAGACCAGGCGCAGGGCATAGTCGAGCTGCTCCTGGAGGCTCGCGACACGCGCCCCCTGCGCGGCCGCGACGATCGTCCGCGCCACGTCCGCGATGTTCGCCGGGAGGCTGTCGTTCCGCACAGGGTCTTCGGCGACGAACCAGAGGAGGTACGGGCTGCGGAAGAAGTCGTGCGGGGTCTCGAAGCTCTCGAATCGGTCGCGCGCGAGCGCCGGATGGGCGTCGAGGAGCGCTCTCAACCTCTCGACGTCGCCGGCATCGATCGCCGCGACGGCCTCGGGAAACGGCGTCATCTGCCCTTCCAGCAGATCGGGCAGCGATCGCCCCGGTACTTGTGCCCCCGCGAGCAGGTCTTCCATCCGCCCTTGTTCGCCTTCGCCACGGAACCCTCCGCTGGTCCACCCCGTACTTGACATCTTCGAGCGTACACGCAGTTTATGATCGTGCGCCCGAAGGGAGGCCCGGACATGGGCAAGATCGAGCGGAGCTGGACGTTGGTGAAGGCGAGCTGGGGCGTCCTGCGGGCGGACAAGGAGCTGATCGTCTTCCCGGTCATCTCGGCGTTCGTCCTGTTGATCGTAACGGCGACCTTCGTCGTGCCGATGTTCCTGGCGGGGATCTTCGAGAGGGGCGGGGAGGGGATTCCCGTCCTCGGCGTGATCTTCGGCTTCGCTTTCTACGTCGTCCAGTACACGGTCATCTTCTATTGCAACTCCGCGCTGGTCGGCGCGGCCCTGATCCGTCTCGAGGGAGGCGACCCGACGCTCGCCGACGGCTTCCGCATCGCGAACCAGCGGTTCGGCTCGATCGTCGGCTACGCGCTGGTCGCGGCGACGGTGGGCGTGATCCTCCGCCAGATCTCGCGGCGCGGGATGGTCGGGCGGATCATCGCGTCGGTCTTCGGGCTCGCCTGGAACCTCGCGACGTTCCTCGCGGTCCCCGTGCTCGTGGTCGAGGGGATCGGCCCGATCGAGGCGGTCAAGCGCAGCACGCAGCTCTTGAAGAAGACCTGGGGAGAGCAGATCGTCGGCAACATCGGGATCGGCGCCGCGTTCGGGCTGATGTCGCTCGCGTCGATGGCCGTGTTCGGCACGGCGCTCGTCGGCGCGATCGGAACGAAATCGATCCCGCTGATCGCCGCCGCCGCGGTCGTCCTCGTCCTCGTGATGGTGATGCTCGGGCTCGTCGGCTCGACGCTCTCCGCGATCTACACCGCAGCGGTCTACCGCTACGCGACCTCCGGGGACGCGGGGACGTTCTTCGACGCGTCGCTCGTCCGCGACGCGTTCCGGCCGCAGTAGCGGCGACGTCTAACGCTTCAGCGGAACGAACCCGAAGCTGTCGATCCCGTCCGTCGCGACCGCGTTCCATTTCCCATTCACGCGGGCGTACAAGCGGCCGCGATAGCCGAAGCGCTCGTCCTCCCGGAGCAGGATGCCGAGATCGTCGGTGATCGCGCGCCAGTAGGGTGATTTGTCAGGATACGGATCCTGATAACCCTCCTGAACCTGAATCACATGAATCTTCATCACGGACTCCTTCAGAGGGTCCGGCTCCTCGCTCGCGAGGATGAGGCTCGCGGCGCCCCAGAGAGCCAGGCCGCAGGCAACCGTGACCGCCGAGATCCACAGGGATCGCTTCATCGCGCACCTCCATCCCGAACGACGTGTTCGCCCTATTAGACCCGAGGTTCGGCCGGAGATCGACGTGGCAAGGCGCGATGCGTTGCCGAAGCGAAACGCCGGCTGCTACCTGAGCGGATACGCTCCGAGGGTGTCGATGTCGTCCGCGGCGACCGGGCGCCACTTCTCGTCCATGCGCACGTAGAATGTCCCACGCAATCCGAACCGCTCGTCCTCGCGGACGAGCAGCCCGAAATCCCGCGAGATCGAGCGCCAGCCCGGATACCGGTCCGGGTTCTCGACGGAACCTGGACGATCCGATTGAACGAGGATGGTCCTCTTGACGTACCGCTGCTCGTCCGGGGGGGCTGCCAGCAGGGTACGTGCGGCACCCCACGCCGCCAGACCGAGTCCGATCGCCCCCACCGCGGCCCAAGCCGTCTTCTTCATCGCGCACCTCCAGATCAACGGAACGAGCATACGCCGGGTTTTGTTGCGGTTCGATTCGCGTCGGTTCATCGCTAGAATGGCTTACGGAGGACGCCGCCATGACCGACCCCGTCATCATCCGAACCTTCAACGACCGCGGCGAGGCCGAGATCGCTCGCGCGTTGCTCGAGGCCGAGGGGATCGCGGCGGCGCTGGCGGCGGACGACATGGGACAGAACACGCCGCCGCTGGACTTCAGCTTCGGCGTGCAGCTCGTGGTGGAGGGGGCCGACGCCGAGAGGGCCCGCGAGCTGTTGGAGGAGCAGGTCAGCGACGCGGCGCTCGACGAAGCCGAGCGCGATTCCGAGAAGCCCTAGCGCCGGAGCGGCCCGGTCGAGTAGTCGGGCGGGCGGCTCCGCGGCGTCGCGATCAGGAACATCACGAAGGGCACCGTGTTCATCAGCGGGCTGAGCAGCGTCCGCCCCGAGCCCGGCTCGAAGTAGCCCGCCCAGTGGATCGCCGCGAAGAGGGCAGTGAAGAGGAGCAGCGCCAGGTGCACCGGCCGCCGCTCCTCCAGGTGGAGGAGGCACCAGATCGACATCATGCCGACGAAGATCCCCTCGGCCCCCTGCTCGCGCGTGAGATGGCCCACGAACGGCGAGTAGAGCTCGGGGGGTGTGATCCACCGCGGCACGAGCAGCGCGACGAGCCCGAGCGCGATCGCGAGCGCTCCGAAGAGCCCGTAGATCGCCTGGGTCGCGCGCTTCACGGTCAGGGCTGGATCGGCTCGGTGCTGGCCGAATCGATCGCCGGAGAGGGCGTGATCTGCCGGAACGCCTTGTAGCCCTGCACGATCGAGAAGATCACGAAGGCGTGGAAGGCGATCCCGATCCACTGGCGGACCCAGAGGAAGATCAGCGAGTCCAGCGCGTAGATCACGAGGCCGATGACGAACGCCGCCCCGTGCTTGCGGGCGAAGTACCCGAGGCCGATGAACAGGACGGCGGCGAAGACGTCGAGGATCGCCGCGGTCGTCTTGCCGGCGGCCCCCATCGTCGCGCCCATCGCGTCGAAGACCTGCGTGATCCCGAGGCCGGCGATGAACCCCCACTGGGACCCCGACAGCTGCACGATCGAGGTGATCAGCGAGAGGCCCGCGATCCAGTAGAACCAGTTCGACCCGATCCGGGCCCGCTGCTGGAGCTGATAGCGCTGCAGTTGCTCGGTAGTCGCTTCCATAAGTGTTCCCTCCGCCCGAGCTTGGGCGGAGTCTAACTTAGTGATTCCCAGACCGAACGCACGCGCGCCTCGGTGTCGGCGAGGGAGCCGCCGGTTTCGACGACGTGCGTGGCGCGGGCGAGCTTGGCCTCGAGCGGGGCCTGTGCCGCAATTCGGGCGCGGGCTTCCGATTCGGTCATCCCTCGGGCGACCGCGCGGGCGACCTGGGTCTCGGGCGGACAGGAGAGCACGACGAGCGCGTCGAGGTCGCGGTCGATCCCGCTCTCGACCAGGAGGGCGGCGTCCACGATCGCGACGCGCGCCGGAGACGGCTCGCGCTCGTGCTCGGCGATCCGGCGGGCGATCTCCTCTCGGACGAGCGGGTGGACGATCGCGTTGAGGTCGGCCAGCGCCTTCGGGTCGGCGAACACGATGGCGCCGAGGGCCTTGCGGTCGGCGGTGCCGAAGCGGCGGACGACCGCGTCGTGGGCCCGTCCTCCCGGCGCGACCAGCTCGTGGGCGATCCGGTCGGCGTCGATGTGCGCCGCGCCCAGCTCCCGGAAGAAGCCGGCGACGGTGGTCTTGCCGGAGGCGAGGCCGCCGGTCAGGCCGACGCGAAGCATCGCCGCGCCGCCTCCAGCGTGTTGCGAAGGAGGATCGCGATCGTCATCGGGCCGACCCCGCCCGGGACCGGCGAGAGCCACGACGCCTTCGCCGCCGCCTCGGCCGGGTGGACGTCGCCGCAGAGGACGGAGCCGCGCTCGCGCAGCGCGCGCAGCTTGGCCTCGTCGTCGCCGAAGATCGCGCGCACCTGCGCCTCGTCGGTCAGCGAGTGGATCCCGACGTCCACGACGACGGCGCCCGGCTTGACGAACGCGCCGCGCACGAACCCGGGCCTGCCGACGGCGGCCACCAGGATGTCCGCCTCGGCCGCGACCCGCGCGACGTCGGGGGTTCTCGAGTGCGCGATCGTCACGGTGCAGTTCTCGCGGAGGAGCAGGAGCGCCATCGGCTTCCCGACGATGTTGCTTCGCCCGAGCACCACGGCGCGCCGTCCCTCGAGCGGGATCTCGTGACGCTTCAGCAGCTCGAGGATCCCGGCCGGCGTGCAGGGGAGAACGCCGGGCATCCCGACCAGAAGGCGTCCCGCGTTCACCGGGTGGAAGGCGTCGACGTCCTTCTCGGGATCGATCGCCGCGAGGACGCGCCGCTCGTCCACGCCCTTCGGGAGCGGGAGCTGCACCAGGATCCCGTGGACGCCCTCGTCGGCGTTGAGGCGCCGGACCGCGCCGACGATCTCGGCCTCGGTGGCGGTCCCCGGCAGGCGCATCACCTCCGAGACGATCCCGGCCTCCCGCGCCGCGGCCTCCTTGCCGCGGACGTACGTCGCCGAGGCCGCGTGGTCCCCCGCGAGCACGACGGTCAAGCCCGGAGCACGCCCCGTTCGGGCCCGGAGCGCGCCGACCTCGCGCGCCACCTCGTCACGGATCGCTCGCGCGGTCGCGGTGCCGTCCAGGCGCCGCGCGGTCACTTCTTTCTCTTCTTGTAGAAGGCCTCGAAGCCGAAGCGCTCCCCCTTCGTCAGGGTCGCGCCGACGTCGATCTGGAACGTCTTCGCGTGCGGATCGATCGCGTGGTACACGAGCAGGCCGTCGCGCTTCTGCCCGGGCTCCAGCACCACCTCGCCGTCGAGGATCGCGGCGCGGATCCTCTCGATCCCGGCCGGCGGCTCCCGGTCGGCCATCGCGAACGCCGTCCAGATCGTCGGAAGGTCGATCGGCGCCTGGATGTCCTTCCAGCTCGTCTGGAGCCGGCAGGACTGCGGCTGGAAGATCAGCCGCGTCTCGCTGTGGTTCTCGACCAGGAGATGGAAGGCCAGGAACCCGCCGCCGCTCCGCTCCGGCGCGGCCATGAAGGGGTCGAGCTGGAGCCCGGCGCGGCGCCGGATGAATCCGGTCCGCGTCGCCTCGTCGATCCGCGTCAGCCAGATCGACGCCGATTCCGAGGTCTTGCTCCAGGTCTCCCCCTGCAGGCTGCCGGCGCCGGGGCGGGTCGGATCGGGATCGTAGACGGCGGAGAGGCTCGCGGCGAGGAGGAGCGCGATCACGCGGCAGAGGGCCAGCACGCGAGGATTCTATCAAGGGGCCGCGCCGAGTCGTGATATGACTTCGCCATGAACGCACGCAAGATCTTCGGGATCATCCTCCTGACGGCCGGCACCCTCATGCTCGCGTACCGCGGGTTCACCTACACCTCGGAGAAGCACGAGGCCCACCTGGGGCCGATCGACTTCCAGGTCAAGGAGAAGAAGCGCGTGTACCTCCCCACCTGGTCCGGGGTGCTCGCGATCATCGCCGGGACCGCTCTGCTCGTGATCCCGGCGCGGAGGGTCGACCGCTAAGGGGGCGTGCCCCTACAATGCGTCCTCCCGGCTCGGCCGGTCGAGGACCCATGCAGACCGAAATCGTCATCCGCGGCGCCGCGGAGCACAACCTCAAGCGCGTCGATCTCACGATCCCGCGCAACAGGCTCGTCGTGATCACCGGGGTGTCCGGCTCGGGAAAGTCCTCGCTCGCGTTCGACACCCTCTACGCCGAGGGGCAGCGCCGCTACGTCGAGTCGCTCTCCGCCTACGCCCGGCAGTTCCTCGAGATGATGGAGAAGCCGGACGTCGAGTCGATCGAGGGGCTCTCCCCCGCGATCTCGATCGAGCAGAAGACGACCTCGCGCAACCCGCGCTCGACGGTCGGGACCGTCACCGAGGTCTACGACTACCTCCGGCTCCTGTTCGCGAGGATCGGGCACCCGCACTGCCCGAACTGCGGGAAGCCGATCACCTCGCAGACCGTCCAGCAGATCGTGGACGCCGTGCTCGCGCTCCCCGAGGGGGCCCGGATCCAGGTGCTCGCGCCGATCGTCCGCGGCCGGAAGGGGATCTACAAGAAGGAGATGAAGGAGGCGGCGCGGAAGGGGTTCGTCCGCGCCCGCGTGGACGGCGCGATCCGCGACCTCGCCGACGAGATCGACCTCGACAAGCAGAAGAAGCACACGATCGAGATCGTCGTGGACCGGCTCGTCGTGAAGCCCGATCTCAAGGGGCGGGTGACCGACTCGGTCGAGACCGCGCTCGGGGCGGCGGACGGCCTGGTCGTGATCGACGTGGACGGGAAGCGCGACCTGCTCTTCTCGCGCCATCTGGCCTGCATCGAGTGCGGCCTCTCGATCGGCGACCTCGCCCCCCGGATGTTCTCGTTCAACTCGCCGTACGGCGCCTGCCCGGAGTGCGACGGCCTCGGCGTGCGCAAGTCGTTCGACCGGGCGAAGCTCCTCCGCGATCCGAAGAAGACGCTGCGCGACGGCGCGATCGCCTGGGGGGACGCGAACTGGTACCAGGTCCTCGAGTCCGGAGTGTTCCGCGCGTACAAGGTCGATCCCTCCACCGTCTACGACAAGCTCCCCCCCGCGTTCAAGAAGGTGCTCTGGGACGGGGCGGGGGAGCGGGAGTTCACGTTCAAGTGGGAGGGGCGCCGCAGCAGCTACGAGTGGAAGCGGAGCTGGGACGGCATCCTCCCCTCGCTCGAGCGCAAGTACCGCGAGACGCAGTCGGAGAGCCGCCGCGAGGAGCTCGAGACGTACATGTCGATCCACCCGTGCCCGGCCTGCGGCGGCGCGCGCCTGAAGCCGGAGACGCTCGCGGTCAAGGTGGACGGCAAGACGATCGCCGAGCACACGAGCCTCTCGGTCGCGCGCGCGCTCCGCACCTACGAGACCCTCCGCCTCGACGCGAAGGAGCGCCAGATCGCGGCGCCGATCCTGAAGGAGATCAGGGAGAGGCTCGGGTTCCTCGACAACGTCGGTCTCGGCTACCTCACGCTCGATCGCGGCGCCGCGACCCTCTCGGGGGGCGAGGGGCAGCGGATCCGGCTCGCGACCCAGATCGGCTCGCGCTTGACCGGCGTCCTCTACATCCTGGACGAGCCGTCGATCGGGCTCCACCAGCGCGACAACCGGAAGCTCCTCGACACGCTGCTCGCCATGCGCGACCTCGGGAACACCGTCATCGTCGTCGAGCACGACGAGGAGACGATCCTCGCGGCCGACCACGTCGTCGATCTCGGTCCCGGCGCCGGCGAGCTGGGAGGGGAGGTCGTCGCGGAGGGCTCCCCCGCGGACATCGCGATGCACCCGCGCTCCCTGACCGGCGCGTTCCTCTCCGGCCGCGAGCGGGTCCCGATCCCGAAGACCCGGCGCAAGGGGAGCGGCCGGGCGATCGTGGTCGCAGGGGCGACCGAGCACAACCTGAAGAACATCACCGTCTCGTTCCCGCTCGGGAAGCTCACGACGGTCACGGGGGTCTCCGGGTCGGGGAAGAGCACGCTGGTCAACGAGATCCTCCACCGGGCGCTCGCCCGGACGCTCCACGGCGCCGAGGACCTCCCCGGGGCCCACAAGAAGCTCACCGGCGTCGAGCACATCGACAAGGTGATCGACATCGACCAGTCCCCGATCGGCCGGACGCCCCGCTCGAACCCCGCGACCTACGTCGGGCTGTTCACGCCGATCCGCGACCTGTTCGCGCTCGTCCCGGAGTCCCGCGCCCGCGGCTATCAGCCCGGGCGGTTCTCGTTCAACGTCAAGGGGGGACGGTGCGAGGCCTGCGAGGGGGACGGCGTCATCAAGATCGAGATGCACTTCCTCCCCGACGTCTACGTCACCTGCGAGACCTGCGCCGGACGGCGCTACAACCGCGAGACGCTGGAGATCCTCTACAAGGGGAAGTCGATCGCCGACGTGCTCGAGATGACCGTCCATCAAGCTCTGCCGTTCTACGACGCGGTCCCGGCGGTCCGCGAGAAGCTCCAGACGCTCCAGGACGTCGGGCTCGGATACATCCGGCTCGGTCAGGCCGCGACCACGCTCTCGGGGGGCGAGGCGCAGCGGATCAAGCTGTCGAAGGAGCTGTCCCGGCGCGCGACCGGCCGGACGTTGTACCTGCTCGACGAGCCGACGACCGGCCTCCACTTCGACGACGTGCGCAAGCTGCTCGGCGTCCTCGACCGGCTCGTGGAGGCGGGGAACACGGTGGTCGTCATCGAGCACAACCTCGACGTGATCAAGTCCGCCGACTGGATCATCGACCTCGGCCCCGAGGGGGGCGATCTCGGCGGGCGTGTGATCGGGACCGGCACGCCCGAGGAGATCGCGCGGATCCGGGAGTCGAGCACCGGCGAGTACGTCGCGCGGGCGTTGACAGGCGAGGCCCCCGCTTCTACTCTGCTTCTTCGCGGCCCATCCCGGAAATCCACGTCGAGAAGCCGGGGGTGAGCCTCCCGGAGCTCCGCCGATGTCGGACACCCTGAAGGCCAGCCTCGCGTCGAAGACCTCGCTCCTGAAGAAAGAGGTCGAGGCGCTGCTCGCCTCGCACGCGAACACCACGATCGCGGAGGTCAGCGTCTCGCAGGCCTACGGCGGGATGCGCGACATCAAGTGCATGGTGACCGAGACGTCGTCGGTCGATCCCCACGAGGGGATCCGCTACCGCGGGATGACGATCCCCGAGCTGCAGCAGCGGCTCCCCAAGGCCCCCGGCGGCTCGCAGCCCCTCCCCGAAGGGGTCTTCTGGCTCCTCCTGACCGGGGACGTCCCGACCGCCGCGCAGGCGGCCGAGGTCACCGCGGCCTGGCGGGCCGACGAGAGCCTCCCCGAGCACGTCAAGCGCGCGCTCGACGCGCTTCCGCTCGAGACCCATCCGATGACCCAGCTGTCGATCGGCATCATCGCGATGCAGACCGACTCGATCTTCGCCCACCGGTACCGCGAGGGGATGCCGAAGTCCGCCCACTGGGACGCGATGTACGACGACGTCGTCCTCCTGCTCGGGCGGATGCCGGTCCTCGCCGCCTACATCTACCGGCGGACGTACAAGGGCGGGAAGCACATCCCCCCCGGCGGCAAGGACCTCTGCTGGTCGGCCAACCTCGGGCACATGATGGGGTTCGACAACCCCGAGCTGCGCGAGCTGCTGCGCCTTTACCTGACGATCCACGCCGACCACGAAGGGGGGAACGTCAGCGCGCACGCGACGCACCTCGTCGGATCGGCGCTGTCCGACCCGTACCTCTGCCTCGCCGCCGGCATGAACGGCCTCGCCGGCCCGCTTCACGGCCTCGCCAACCAGGAGGTCATGCGGTGGCTGATCGGCGTGAAGGCCAAGCTCGGCGGCGGCGTCCCGACCAAGGAGCAGCTCTCGACCTTCGTGTGGGACACGCTCAACTCCGGCCAGGTCATCCCCGGCTACGGTCACGGCGTGCTCCGCGTCACCGATCCGCGCTACCTCGCCGAGCGCGAGTTTGCGCTGCGCTACCTCCCCGACGACGAGAATTTCCAGATCGTGAAGATGCTCTACGACGTCGTCCCCGAGATCCTCAGGAAGCAGGGGAAGGCCAAGGACCCGTGGCCGAACGTGGACGCCCATTCGGGCGTGCTGCTCGTCCACTACGGGATCGTCGAGTACGACTTCTACACCGTGCTGTTCGGGGTCTCGCGCGCGATCGGCGTGCTGGCGTCCCTGATCCTCGACCGCGCCCTCGGTCTCCCGCTCGAGCGACCGAAGAGCGTCACCACCGAGTGGATCAAGAAGAAGGTCGCCGGGGTGTTGACCCCGTCGTGATGTCGGCGTAGCTTCCGGCCATCCCCTGGACGGAGGCGGGCCATGCTCCACGCCCTATTGCTCGCCAGCGCGCTCGCAGCGCCGTCGCCGCCGCTCGTCGAAGTGCGGAAGATCCCGTTCGAGACGCCGTACGTGCCGTACCTCTCGGAGCATTACGCGGCGAACATCGCGCACCCCCCGCCGATCGTCGTGTCCTCTCGCGCACCCGTCGCCTACGCCCTCTCGCATGACTCGCTGTTCGTCCTCCGGACGACCGACGGCGCCGTGCTGGATATCGTCGACGTCGGCGCGCTGGCGGCGAACCACGTGGACCTTCGGCTCGAGATCTTGGAGGAAGGCGCCACGCCGCGGCTTCTCTTCTGGGCGCCGAATCAGAAGTCGCTGACCACCTATTCGATCGCGGACCCGGATCATCCTGCGTTCGAGCGTAGATTCGACATGAGCCGGGGGCTTCGCGATGTGCGTCCCGTTCTCGACGGACGGAGCGTCGTCATCTTGGATGACTCGGCTCTAGCCCGCCTGCTGGACCTCGATCTCGGCGACTTCGTCTTCACCTTCCCCACTCTCGCTCCCTATCCGTATGGCGCGTCCCAGAAGGTCGCGGTGGGAGGCAGGCCGCAGCGACCGTTGATCGGGATCTACGACACCTACCTGAGCCTGCACAGGCTCACCTTCTACGAAATGGGGCCGGAAGGTGTCGCCGCGGTCGGGTTTTTCAACCCGGGTTCGATCTCCTCGATCATGCTCGACACGGCGGGGGCGTTCTTCGTCCTCGGGTTCCAGAACGGGGTCGATCCGAAGACCCAAGACGCCCGGTTCGAGTACCAGGTTCGCTCATTCCCCTGGGGCGACTTGGCTTCGTCGATCGAGACGGCGGGACGCGGGCCCGTCGCGGTCCTCGCCGAGGGGGGCGGTGGTCGCGCGCTCGTCACGCTCGACCGCGCCGGCGTCGATGTCGTGGACTTGAGCGATCCCACGGCGCCCGCCGTCGTCGGACGGGTCGAGGCCGGCATCGGCCGTCCCGGCCTCCTGCTCTACAGCACCGCGACGCTGGCCGCGTCGCGGACCGCGCCGATCGTGTTCGCGGGTGCGGCGGGCAATGCGAGCGTCCTGACGATCGACGTCGGGACGGCCTTGATCCTCTCGCAGGCGGCCGTCGGGCCGGCCATTCCGGTCGCGGTGAGGGCGCGTGAGGGGGCCGGGGCCCGCGAGCTGATCGTTCTGGGAGCACGAGCGCTGTACCCGGATTTCGTCGTTCCCGGCGGGACGGCGGAGCTGACGTTCTTCGACGCGTCGAGCCCGACGTATCCGAGCAAGACCGGACACCTGCTCCGCAACCAACCCCGAACGGTGGACGCGACCGCGACGCTCGATGGCCGCTTCGTGCTCGCTTTCGACGATGACGCGAACTCGCTCGCGCTGGTTCGCGCGGCCGACGGCCGTGTGCTCGACGTGACGGGCCACTTCGAGCCGTGGGGCCACAGCTGGAACTACAGGAAGCCCCAGCTCAAGACGGGGGGGCGGTTCGTCTTGCTCATGGACAACGATTCCTGGACCGAGTTCGAGCTCGAGGGCGACCGGCTCCGGACGGTTCAGACCGGCCGCTTCTTCTGGGAGATGGGGGCCGGAGCCGTGCGCGCCGACGGAGCCGTCGTCGTCGAGGGGTTTGACCCATGGTTTTCGCCTGTGCTCGAGTCCCACCCGATCGACGGGCCTCCCGGCCAGTGCTACGTCCAGTACACCGCGTACGTCGACTTCTCGGGCGACGGGATGCTCGCCGCAGTGACTGGGGATTTCGGAGGGTGGCTGGACCTCGTCGACGTCGCCGACGCCAGCTCGCCCCGTGTGCTGTGGAGCTCCCACAGCAACGTGCACGGCGCCGGCTTCACACAAGGCGGAAGTTCGATATTCACCATCGACAATCATGGAGGCTTCATCTTTTACGGGGAGATCTACGAGGCGCGGAGCGGAGCGATCAAGGGTGTCAGCGCGCCGGTCGATTACTACTATGGCAACGGACTCGGAACGATATCGGAATCGACGGGCGTCTCACGAGCGGTGGTTTGGAAATCGTTTTTCCCGGGGGGGTACGCGACCCTCGTCTTCGACACCGGATCGCCGACGCCGCAGCTCCTGGCGACCGGACCGAAGTATTTCGGGGCCCCCGATTTCGCTCCACGCCCCGGCGGAGGCTGGTACGAGACCCACCGCGAGAACGTGATCGTGATCGGCGAGCCCGATGGCGGCCAGACGTGGCACACGCTGGCCGACACGAGCTACCAGGACAAGCCACGCGCCCTGCGCCAAGGCTTTTTCACGACGGTGGTTAGCGAGACGGACGAACGGTTGCGGAACATCACGCTCTGGCGCGACACCGCACTCAATCGGCCGCCCGAGGCGAGGGCGGGAGCGGATCGTTCGGTCGAATGTGAGGTGCGCGCCGGCACTCCCGTCGGTCTCGACGGCTCCGCGTCGAGCGACCCGGACTCCACCCCCGACACGGCCGACGACATCGCGTCGTATGCGTGGAGCGTGGACGGCGGACCGTCGATCGAAGGACCGACGGCGACGGTGCCGCTCGCGCTCGGAGCGCACGCGGCTTCGCTGACGGTGACCGACGTGCTCGGCGCAGACAGCGTCGACGATCTCGTCGTCAACGTCATCGACACCCTGCCCCCCGTGATCGACCTGCGGCTCGAGCCGATCCTCGTCTCAGGTCTTTGGGCCAACCACTGGGCGCCCCGCGGGAGCGCGAGCGACCGTTGCGACGGGGGACTCGGCGCGCCCGCGGAGCGGCTCACGCTCCCTGCGGGGGCGGCGTCGGCGGTGGTCTCGTTCGCCCGGGCGTCGACGGCATCGATCGAGCTGCGGCTCCGGCACGACGGCGGGCTCGAGGCGAAGCTCGCCGGCCCGGACGAGGCCGCGCTCCGCGCGACCTGGGCGTCGGCGTTCGGCGCCGGCGGCTTCCCGCTGATCGACGGCGGGGAGATCAGGCTCGCCCTCGCGCCGGCGGCGAAGGGAGCGAGCGCGGACCCGATCGCCCGGTACGAGCTGACGGCGGCCGGACGCCTCGCGAGCGCGATCAGCTATGGCGCCGACAGGGACCTCGTCGTGACCGGCTCGGCCATGGACGCATCGGGGCACAGGGCCGACGCGAGCGTTTCGCTGCGCGCCACGATCGCCGATCGGTGCGCGCTGCAGCCGGGAGCGCCGGGCTGCCGCTGATGGCTCCCGCGGGTCCGGGCGTTGACCCCCTCCGGGGAGCGCGTCGCTGCGCGCGACGATCGCGGACCTCTGCGCGCACCTGCCGGGAACGGCGGTGTGCGCTCCCTTGACGTCGCCGACGCTCGGCTTGAGCCGGGCCCGGAGCTCGCCTCGCCGTTGATCCGTGGTAGCTTCCCGCCCGCGTGCGCATCAAGGACCTAGCGAAGCGGGGGCTGTCCGCCGTCGGCATCCGCTCGATGCGCCAGTTCTGGTTTTTCCCTTACCGCGGCGAGCCCACCGATCGGGAGCAGGTCGATCGCGAGTACCGCACCGGCCAGTGGGACAGCCTCAAGACGCTGGCCGAGCTCCCGCGCTACTACGTCATCGCCGGCTACTGCGAGAGGTTCAGGCCGATGCCCGCCGTGTTGGACATCGGCTGCGGGGAGGGCTTCCTCCAGCAGGCGCTGGGACGCTACACGGCCTACGTCGGGCTCGACCTCTCGGGCGAGGCGATCGCCCGCGCGCGGGGCCGCGAGGACGAGCGCACCCGCTTCGTCCAGGGGGACGTCTACGCGTTCACCCCCGACCGGCGCTTCGACGCCGTCGTCTTCAACGAGTCGCTCTTCTACATGCGCGATCCGATCGCGGCGCTGCGCCGGTTCGACGGCGCGCTCGAGCCCGGCGGCGTCTTCATCGTTTCGATCTACGAGATGGGGCTGGACCGCCGCATCTGGAAGATGCTCCGCGCCGACTACGAGACGATCGCCGGCGTCCGGCTCGAGGACGAGGAACGCTTGAGCTGGATCGTCCGCGTCCTGCGCCCGCGGTCAGGTCAGGTGCCCGCC
>DASRJG010000216.1:0-6296 GCA_035649595.1 Candidatus Polarisedimenticolaceae bacterium | reverse complement strand
TCCCAAGCCGGTCTCGATCCGGGGAGCGTCCGAGGTCCTCGCGAAGGGGTGGACGCTGACCGGCGGCGGCGTCCTCGGCGAGGTGACGCTCGGAGGCCTCGTCGGCGCGAAGGCTCCTCTCTCGACCGACGTGGGTGACGGGGACTCCTGGACGAACGCCGCCGCCTCGGGATGGGGGGGCGATCGCTTCGAGGTCTGGGAGAGCGCGGGGAAGGCCGTCGTTCTCGTCGCGACCGTGTGGGACTCGGAATCGGACGCGCGCGAGTTCGAGTCGGCGCTGCCGCGCGACCGCCTCGCGGTCCGCCGCGCCGGAGCCCGGGTCGGGATCGTCGCGGGCGCCGCAGGCGCCAAGCTGGAGCCGCTGCTGGCGCTCCTGGTGAGGCGGTGAGGCGGCCCCTCTCGCTCCACTGGAAGATGCTGGCGGGGGGCGCGATCGGCGTCGCGCTGGGGCTGTCGGCGCACGCTCTCGCCTTCGGCGATCCGAGGCTCGAGGCGCTGATCCGCTACGTCACGACCCCGGTGGGCCAGGTGTTCCTGAGGCTCCTCTTCATGCTGGTGATCCCGCTCCTGGTGTCCGCGCTCGCGCTGGGGGTGACGGGGCTCGGCGACATCCGCCAGCTCGGACGGATCGGCGTGAAGACCCTCGTCTACACGGTCTCGGTGTCCGCGGTCGCGGTGCTCCTCGGAGTCGGGCTGGTCAACCTGCTCCAGCCGGGGACGGGCATCCCCGAGCCGCAGCGGCGCGTCCTGCTCGATCGCGCGCAGCAGGCCTCGCCGACGCTCTCCACGGCGGCCTCGGCCCCGAAGGCCGGCCTCGATCTGCTGATCCAGATGGTCCCCGACAATCCGGTCAGGGCCGCCGCGTCGGGGGACATGCTCGGCGTCATGGTGTTCTCGCTCTTCCTCGGCGTCGGGCTGACCTTGGCGAAAACACCGGCCGCGGAGCAGCTTCGGGGCGCGATCGAGGGGCTCTACGACGTCTCGATGCGATTGATCGGGCTGGTCATCCGGCTCGCGCCCTACGCCGTCGCCGCGCTCCTGTTCAATCTCACCGCGCAGATCGGCGCGGACGCGCTCGTCCTGCTCTCGCGCTACGTGGGCGTCGTCGTGCTCGCGCTCGCGATCCACCAGTTCGTGGTCTACGGCGCGCTGGTCAAGTACCTCGGCGGCATGAGCCCGCGCACGTTCTTCCGCGGGATCGAGGACGCGATGCTCATGGCGTTCTCGACCGCATCGTCCAACGCGACGCTGCCGACCGCCCTGCGCGTGGCGGAGGAGAAGCTCCGCCTGCCCCCGCACGTCAGCCGGTTCGTGCTGACGATCGGGTCGACGGCGAACCAGAACGGCACGGCGCTGTTCGAAGGGGTGACCGTCCTGTTCCTCGCCCAGTTCTACGGGGTCGAGCTCGGGCTCGCGCGTCAGCTGGTCGTCGTCGGGATCTGCGTGCTGGGCGGGATCGGAACCGCGGGGGTCCCCGCCGGGTCGCTGCCGGTGGTCGCGCTGATCCTCGGCATGGTCGGCGTTCCGCCCGAGGGGATCGGCATCATCCTCGGTGTGGACCGGTTCCTCGACATGTGCCGGACGACGCTCAACGTCAGCGGCGACCTCGCGGCGGCGGTGGTGATCTCGCGCGGCGCGCGCTGACGGGAGTCGGTCTCCCGTCCCCACGCCTCCTCCAGGCTCGCGCGGAGGCGCCGCATGGCCTTCGACTCGATCTGACGCACCCGCTCGCGGGAGAGCGAGAGCTGATGGCCGATCGCCGCGAGGGTCATCGTCGGCCCCCCGTCGAGGCCGAACCGCCGCGCCAGGATCGTCCGCCACAGCGGCGGCAGCTCGGAGGCGGCGCGCGCGACGAGGGAGCGGTCCTCGGCCGTCACGACCGCGTCGAGCGCGCGCGGGGTCCGCTCGTCGGCGAGGACGTCCCGCCATCGGAGCGTCCCGTCGGCGGAGACGGGATCGTCGAGCGACACGTCGTCGCGCAGGCGCGAGACGCCGGGGCGGGCGGGGGGGCGGCGCACGACGCGCGCGTGCTGCGCGACGAAGGTCTGCATCCGCCGGCGCGCCCACCAGGAAGCGTAGGTGAGGAACTGCACCCCGTGAGCCGTCTCGAAGCGGAGCGCCGCCTGGAACAGCCCGAGCCGGCCTTCGGCCTCGAGGTCCTCCCGCGCGACGCCGGTGTGGAGGAAGTCCTTCGCGAGCCACGAGACGTAATGGACGCCGGACTGCACCGCCGTCCAAGCATCCTCGAGCGCCGCGGCCTCGAGCGGCCCGGCGTCGATCGACTCGCCCATGTCTCGACCCCCCGGCACTCTTGTACCCCGAGCGCGTCGCGCTCGAAACGGGGGATCGATCGGCGTCGGGGATCGTGCGGATCTCGTATCCGCACGGCGATCAGAGGCGCCGGCCGGTCGCGTCGTAGCGGCGCTCGCCGCCGGGCGTGACGATCGCGAGCACGCCGCGATCGCGGAGCGTCCAGGACATCGGCTCGTCGTCACTGCCGTACCGCCAGCCGTACGTCCACTGCGACCCGCCGGCGACGTCGAACACGATGACGCCTTTTTCCGGCTGAGTAGTGGAGTCGCGAAACGCGACCTCCGCCGCGGCGTAGCGACCGTCCGCGGTCGCCTCGATCCGGAGCGCGTCGGACGAGGTCTCGGACACGTGCACCGTCTCCCGCCCGGACGGGTCGAGCAGCCTGACGTCGGCGGGACCGGTCCTCGGGAGGAAGGTCGTGACGAGAACCCCCATCCGATGCGGGAGAACGACGAGGTCGCGAATCCACCGTCCGCCCTCGAGCGTCAACCGCCAATCCCCGTCGGGATGGTCGGGATCGACGCTCGTCAGGGTCGTCGTCCCGGTCACCGGGTCGTCCCCCGGCGCGTCCGCGTCCGGCCGCATGTTCACCTGGCTGACGTACCGGGTCATGCTCACGATCGCGCGCGACCCGTCCGCCGCCACGAACGCCCGCTCCGCCGTGCCGGACTCCTCGACGAGCGGGGTCCCCGCGGGTCCGCTCTCCCGGCTCTCGTGGCGATCGGTCACCCCGTGGTCACGGACGACGGCGCCGCCGCGGAATACGAGCAGGCGCGTCGCCGCGGACGGAGCCGTCTTGTAGGCGCGCGGGATCGCGAGCGCGCGGTATGCGGCGGCCTCCGCGTCGAACAGCTCCACGCGGTCGGGGGACGCCGCAACGGCGTCGGCCGTGGTGGGCGCAGGATGGGCCTCCGCGGTCGAGGAGCCACGGATCCAGGGCAGCCCCGGATGGAGCGCTCCCGCGAGGGAGGCGAGGCAGAAGACGGCCACGAGCATCCGAGCATTCTACGGACGCCGAGCTAGAATGCCCATTGAGCGACCAGAGGAGGATCTCATGCCCTTCGAGCTACCTTCGCTTCCCTACCCGCACGACGCGCTCGAGCCGTCGATCGACGCGAAGACGATGGAAATCCATCACGGCAAGCACCACGCCGCGTACGTGACCAACCTGAACAAGGCGCTCGAGGGGCACCCCCAGCTCCAGAGCCTGCCGATCGAGAAGCTGATCGCGAGCCTGGGCCAGGTTCCGGACGGCATCCGCACCGCGGTGCGGAACAACGGAGGGGGCCACTTCAACCACACGATGTTCTGGGGGTTGATGAAAAAGGGGGGCGGCGGAGAGCCCAAGGGGGACCTCGCCGCGGCGATCGCGAGCGCGTTCGGATCGTTCGCCGAGTTCAAGACGAAGTTCGCCGCGGCGGGCGTCGGGCGCTTCGGATCGGGCTGGGCCTGGCTGACCGTCCGCGACGGCAAGCTCGTCGTCGAATCGACCGCGAACCAGGATTCCCCGCTGATGGAAGGCGGGAAGCCGGTGCTCGGGCTCGACGTCTGGGAGCACGCGTACTACCTCAAGTACCAGAACCGCCGGCCGGACTACATCGAGGCCTGGTGGAACGTCGTGGACTGGGCGAAGGCGGCCGACCACTTCGCCGCGGCCCGGAAGTAGCGGGGCCGCCGTGGGCGACGCCGGGTACGCTCCGCGGCGAAGGATGTTCGGTTGGGGCGGGCGCGGGATCATCGCGCTCGTGATCGTGGCGTTCGGCCTCTGGCGGTACTTCTCCCAGACCGAGGTCAACCCGGTGACCGGCGAGAAGCAACACATCGCGTTGACCGCGGACCAGGAGATCGCCCTCGGCATCGAGTCCGCCCCGGAGATGGCGGCGCAGATGGGGGGCGAGGTGGACCCCTCCGATCCCGCCGCGCAGAAGGTGGCCCAGGTCGGCGCGAAGGTCGTCGAGGGGAGCGCCGCGAAGCGCAGCCCGTACCCCTACGAGTTCCATCTCCTCCGCGATCCCGAGACGCTCAACGCGTTCGCGCTCCCCGGGGGCCAGGTGTTCATCACCTACGGTCTGCTGGCGAAGCTCGACGACGAGGCCCAGCTCGCCGGAGTGCTCGGGCACGAGGTCGGGCACGTCGTCAACCGCCACGGCGCGGAGCACATGGCGACGGGACAGCTCGGGCAGATGATCACGATGGCGGCGGGGGTCGCCGGGAGCGACGATGAGGGGGGCGGACGGCGGGCCGCAATGATCGCCGCCATGGTCAACCAGATGGTCCAGCTCAAGTACAGCCGGAGCGACGAGCTGGAGGCGGACCGCGTCGGCATGGACTACATGACCGAGGCGGGATACGACCCGGCGGCGATGCTCGGCGTCATGCGGATCCTCGGAGAGGCGTCGCAGGGCGGACGACCGCCGGAGATGCTCTCGACCCATCCCTATCCGGAGCAGCGGATCGAGGAGATCCAGCGCTACCTCGCGGAGCACGGGCGGGGAGGCTAGGCCGGGCGCTACCGCGCCCCGTACCGCTCGAGCTTCGCGTAGAGCGTGCTGCGATGGATGCCGAGCCGCGACGCGGCGAGCTTCTTGTTCCCCCCGCACGCCTCGAGGACGGCGAAGATGCGCGCGCGCTCCATCTCGTCGAGCCGATCGCCGTCGGCTACGGGTGTCTTGACGGGGGGAAGCCCGCCCTTCGCGCGAACCGCCTCGGGAAGGTCGGCCGCGTCGATCCGCTCGCGCGGCTCGAGCACGACGAGCCGCTCCATCAGGTTCTCGAGCTCCCTCACGTTTCCGGGCCATGCGTACGCGGCGAGCGCCTCGTGGGCCTCGGCCGAGAGCGCCGGCGCGGGCCGTCCCGAGCGGGTCGCAGCCCGCGCGAGGAACTGCGCCGCCAGGATCGGGACGTCGTCCGGCCGCTCGCGGAGCGCCGGGATACGGACCGGAACGACGTTCAGGCGATAGAAGAGGTCCTCGCGGAACGCCCCGCGGCGAATCGCGTCCTCGAGATCGCGGTTGGTGGCGGCGATCAGTCGGAGGTCGGCCTCGATGGTCTCCTCGCCGCCGACGCGCTCGAACGAGCGCTCCTGGAGAACGCGCAGCAGCAGGAGCTGCGTCGCGGGGGCGATCTCGCCGATCTCGTCGAGGAACAGCGTCCCGCCCCGCGCCAGCTCGAACCGCCCGCGCTTGCGCTTCGCCGCGCCGGTGAACGCGCCGCGCTCGTGGCCGAACAGCTCGCTGTTGAGCAAGCCTTCCGAGTACACGACGCAGTTCGCCTCCACGAACGGACCGTGCTTGCGGAACGAGCCGCCGTGGATGGCGCGGGCGATCAGCCCCTTCCCGGTGCCGCTCTCTCCGGTCAGGAGCACGGTCGCATCCGAGCGGGCCACCTCGCGGAGCGTCGCGATCACGCGGCGCATCAGCGGGGTCGCCGCGACGATCCCGTCGAACGGGTCCTCGGAATCCAGGCGCTCCTCGAGGCTCCGGAGCCGCCGCCGCTCCGCGTCGAGCTCCTCGCCCAGCCGCCGCCGCTCGGCCCCCATCGCGCGGACGTGCAGGGCGCGGGAGGCCAGCTCGGTCAGCTCGCCGCGAGGGAGGGGCTCGAGGAGGACGTCGTAGGCCCCGCGGCGGAACGCTTCGCGGACGGTCGCGGCATCGATGCCGCGGCCGGCGAGCGCGACGAGAGTCGCCGGCCGCGCCCGCTTGACCGCGTCGAGAAGCTCGAGGCTCGAGTCGCGGGCGAACGCGACGTCGATGACGATCAGGTCCCAATCGGCGGCTTGGGCGCGCGCGGCCGCCTGCGACGCGCTCCCCGCGACCTCGACGGCGTGGCCGCGCTCGCGCAGGCGCTCGACGCACTCCGAAAGAAGCGGGCCGGGCGGAAGCGCCGCGAGCACGCGCGCGCTCTCGCGCGCTTCGACCTCTGTCTCTGTCGCGTTTCCCGACACCCGGCGCAAGATCGGTCGTCGGATGGCGGCCCGCAAGCTC
>DASRJG010000215.1:0-22934 GCA_035649595.1 Candidatus Polarisedimenticolaceae bacterium | reverse complement strand
TGCCTTCCCAGGAGGGATCGAACCCGAGCGAGGCCATCAACGCGACCGCCGCGGGACGCCGCTCGAACACCGCCTGACCGAGCATGCCGCGGTCGTCCGCATCGAGCGACGCGATCAGGTCGGGATGGCGGTCGAGCCAGGCGCGCGCCTCGTCCTCGTCGCCGCGCATGCACGCGCCGAGGAACGCGTCCACCGGCCCCGGCCGCTCCGTCGCTCCATGGGCGCGCAAGAGGTCGGCGACCTCGCGGTGCCCGGACCTGACCGCGGAGAGGAACACGCTCCGGCCGTCCGCGAGCCTCAGATCGGGGTCCGCCCCGTGCTCCAGCATCAGCTCGAGGCAGGCGATGCGGTCGAGCTGCGCGGCGTGCGCGAGCGCCTCGCGATCGTCCGGATCGGCTCCGTGGCCGAGGAGGAGCTCGACGACCTGCGGATGGTCCCCGATGCAGGCGTGGAACAGCGCGCTGAGCCGCGAGGTCTCGCCGTCCTCGTCCCACGCCGTGTGCGCGTTCGCGTCGGCTCCCGAGGCGAGCGCGGCGGAGACGCGCTCGGCGTCCCCCGCGCCGCAAGCGACCAGGAATCCCTCGGCCGCGATCTCCCGATGCTCCGCGAGGATGCGCGCGGCGGCCTCGGGATCGAGCGCGGCGAGCGCCTCGAGGAATCGTTCGGCGTCTTCGCTCATGTCGTGCGTTCTCGACTCGATCGACCATGATAGCCCGCGCGCGCCGCCCTTGTCCGGGTGAATCCAATGCTTCATCATCCCGCCATGACCGAGTATCCGGCCGACCCGGCCTCCCGGGACGTCCTTCTCGAGTCCGAGCCCTTCAAAGCGCTGCGGCCCCGTCTGACGGACCAGGTCTTCGCGGCGACGAGGGAGCGGCGCTACACCGCCGGCGAGGCGATCATCCGCCAAGGCCAGCGGGGGGACGCCCTCTTCGTGATCATCGACGGAGAGGCGCGGGTCACGCTCCGCGACCACGACGGCACCGCGCGGCCGATCGCGACGGTCGGCGCGGGGGCGGTCGCCGGCGAGATGTCCCTGATCACGCAGGAGCCGGCGACGGCCGATGTGATCGCCGAGACGGACGTGCGGGCGCTCGTGCTCCCGGCGGCGGACTTCGACGCGCTCGCCGCGAAGAACCCGGAGCTGACCATCGTCCTGACGAACGTGGTCGCCGACCGGCTCGGACGCGGGCTGGTGGACGGGCTCGGCGGCAAGGTCCTCAACGGCTACCGCATCGTCCGGTGCGTCGGGCGCGGCGGCATGGCGGTCGTCTACGAGGCGATCGAGACCAAGACCGGAGAGCGGGTCGCGCTGAAGATGATGAGCCACCGGCTCGTCTACCAGCCGGGCGCGCACTCCCGGTTCGAGCGGGAGGCGCGCATCGTCGAGCCGCTCGCGCACCCGAACATCGCACGCATGCTCGGACACTTCCCGGCGTTCCGCACCGAGTTCATCGTCATGGAGTTCTGCGAGGGCGCGACGCTCGCCGACCTCCTGACCCAACGCGGCGCCTTTCCGGAGCGCGAGGCCCGGCGCGTGCTCGGGCAGCTCGCGCGGGCCCTGGTGTTCGTGCACGACCGCGGCGTGGTCCATCGGGACCTGAAGCCCGGGAACATCATGCTGACCCCCGACGGGAACGTGAAGCTGATGGATTTCGGGCTCGCGAAGGAGGACCGGAAGGCGACCGAGGACACCGCGACGCAGACCGGGACGATCCTCGGCACGCCGCTCTACATGCCGCCCGGGCAGATGACGGGGGAGGAATCGGGGCCGCCGATCGACATCTACGCTTTCGCGTGCATCGCCTACGAGCTGGTCGCGGGCGCGCCTCTGTTCGAGGGACGCACGACCCGCGCCCTGCTCCAGGACAAGCTGACGCGTCGTCTCCCGCCCGCGGAGCAGATCGGGCCGGGGATCTCGGCGGAGTTCCACGAGCTGCTTCGGACGGGGATCGACAACGATCCCGAGCAGAGGCTGCAATCGCTCCGCGGCGTGGCGGCGTGGGGGGAGGGTTGATGTCGAGAGGATCGATGATTCTGGCGCTGGCGGTCGCGCTCGCGGCGGCGTCGCCGGCGCACGCCAACCGCGAGGAGACGCTGCTCCGAGGCTCCTACAGGCTGGTCAAGCGCGTCGGCTCCTCCGGGACCGAGGTGCGACCTCCGGACGCGCTGGGCTTCCTCACGTTCACCGAGACCCATCACACGGTCATCATGAAGTGGACGAGCGCCGATGGAACGCCGGTCTCGATCGCGCTCATCGCGCGATACACGCTCTCCGGGGGCAAGTACTGCGAGACCGTGGACCTCGGGGTGCAGACGAATCTGGGCGGCGAGGCGGTGTCCTACGACCCGCCGCAGAACGCGCCCCGCTGCACGGACGCGATCAGCGACGCGGCCGGGCTGTCGTTCGACATTCCGGGCGAGGAGCTGCGCCTGCGCGTCACGCGCGACGGCATCGTCGCGACCACGCCGAGCTGGACCGACACGTGGCAGAAAACCAAGTGAGGTAGGCTAAGGGACATCATGGCGATCGTCACGCGTCACGAACCGGGCACGTTCTGCTGGCCGGAGCTGTACACACCCGATCAGGCCGGCGCGAAGGCCTTCTACACGAAACTGTTCGGCTGGAGCGTCCGGGACATTCCGATGGGCCCCGACACCGTCTACACGATCTTCACGCACTCGGGGCGCGACGCGGCCGCATGCTACGGATCGACGCCCGAGATCGACAAGCAGAAGACGTCTCCGCACTGGATGGTCTACGTCGCGGTCGCGAGCGCGGACGAAGCGGCGAAGAAGGTCCGCGACGCCGGGGGCGAGGTCTGCAAGGAGCCGTTCGACGTCATGGGGATCGGGCGGATGGCGGCGCTGCGCGACTCCAACGGCGCGCCTTTCTGCGTGTGGGAATCGAAAGGCCATCCGGGGATCGCCGTCCAGCAGGAGCCGGGAGCGCTCCAGTGGACCGAGCTGCTGACGGGCGATCCCACGCGTGCGGCGTCGTTCTACGGGAAGGTGTTCGGCTGGAAGCACGAGCTCTGGCCCTCGCTTGAGAAAGCGAGCTACCACTTATTCCTGCGCGGCGGCGAGATGGCGGGGGGAATGACGCCGATCACCCCCGAGATGGGCGCGGTGCGCCCGGCCTGGGTCAGCTACTTCAACGTCGAGAGCGCGGACACCACGGCGCTGCGCGCCGCCGGCCTCGGTGGGAAGATCGCCATCCGCCCGGAGACCGTCCCGGACGTCGGGCGGTACGCGGTGCTCGTCGATCCCGCGGGTGCGCACTTCGGCATCCTGCAGCCCGCGATGGTCTCCTAGAGGTCGGTCTTCTCGCCGGCCCAGTAGTCCACCCCGTCCTTCCGGAACGCCAGCACGCGGAACGTCGAATCTTGCGGGGGCGCGCCCGGCTTCCGCCCGACGGTGACCCCGTACTTGCCGCTGTCCGGGTATTCGACGACCTCCGGGTCCTGCACCGTGCTCAGCGCGAGGTACTTCAGCGGAACCGAGCCGTCGTTGACGATCTGGTGGGCGCTCTCGGGTCCCGGAGGACAGCAGATCAGATCGCCGGGCTTCAGTGGATGAGTCCCATCGGGCAGACGGACCTTCCCGGTCCCCTCGAGCACGAGGAACAGCTCCTCGTTGACGTAATGAAAGTGGTAGGGGAACGCGGTCTTCCCCGGCGGGATCTCCGTCAGGTTGTAGCCGAGCTTCGTCGCGCCGAGCTGGGATGCGATCGGCGTGTGGTGCGATGCGAATCTCGTCCCCTCGGAGCGGCCCCCACCGCCGGCCATCTCGTAGATGTTGACGATTCTCTTCGAGCCCATGCGCCCCTCCGTTCGAAACGCCGAGTATATCGGCAGCTCTCGATCCGGAGCAGGCTCGCGGGGGACCGCTCTCTCACAATCCCGGCGGTCGAGGGAGCCGCGGCAGGTGCAGCAGATCGTGGAGGCGATCGGCGCTGTCGAGCAGTCCGATGTCGCCGTCGATCGACCGGTAGCGGAGCCCGCTCGGCGGGGACGGGAGAAGCGCGACCAGATCCGAGGGAGGCCGCCGCGACCGCCTCATCAGGTCATTGTCCAGGACGGACCCGATCTGGAGACGGGGGACGAGCGTCGCGGGCAGCCGGTCGGATTCGCGGAAGCCGGCGGGACGCGTCGCGCGCGCCTCGAGCCAGGCGCGGGCCGCGTTGCGGTCGTGCGCATCGAACTTGTGGAGCTTGTCGTGACCGAGGGCCAGATGGCGGCCATGGTCCACGTGGGTCTTGTCGTGCGAGTGGCTCTTCGGCTTGGCGCCCACCGCGGTCACGCTCGAGAGGGCCAGGATCGCGACGAGGGACATGGCGGGTCGTCTCATGGTTCCTCCTCGAAACGAGGGTCGCCACGAGGCCCCGCCCTGTCGATGGGGTGAAACCCGCCCCCGGAAAAGCCTAGGATGACGGCCAAAGCCAGCAGAAGACCGCCCCCGTCGCCACGGCGTAGATGAGGGCGTCGATCAAGGCGCGGGCGGTGTTGGACCAGGGCTGCGCCTTCCAGATCGAGTCGCTGACGTGCGAGAGGCCGTACGCCATGAACGCGACCGCCGACGTGACCCGCATGACCAGCAGGTCGTCGGTGCCGGGGGTCAACGTGTGGCGGGCGACGTAGGAGGTGAGGAAGCTCACCAGCACGGTGAAGCCGAACCAGAGCCCGAGGTACTTCCCCATGGCCGGGGGACCGATCGGGGCGACCGTGATGATCGCCACCGGCCCCTCCTTGTACTTCGCCTGGCATGCCGGATCCTGCATCGCCTTGCCGTCCGGGGCATAGGGAACGCAGTACACGCCGCGCGGCAGCGTCCTCCCGAGCGCGCTGCGGACGACCTCCTCGTTCGGGAGCTTCTTGATGTCCGAGCGGTGGTACTTGAGCGCCATGTGGATGACGGCGCTGAGCACGAAGACGACCACGGCGGAGACCAGGACGGGAATCCAGAGGGATCCGAACGGCATCGCGGCACCTCCTTGTCGAAACCGGCGAGATGTTAAGCCCGAAGGTGTATTTTTTCGGACGATGCGGAGGAAGCGCGCCGCGCCACCGATCATCCTTCGCCTCCGGGTGTCTCTCGCCGAGGTCGAGCCGCCCGTCTGGCGGAGGATCGAGCTCGCTTACGACGCCTCGTTCTGGGAGCTGCACGTCGCGATCCAGGACGCGATGGGGTGGAAGGACGTCCACCCCCACGTCTTCCGGGCCCCCCGCCCCGGAAGCCGCGAGATCGACGAGATCGGGATCCCTCAGGACGACGCCGCGGGGACCGCGGCCCCGATCGCCCCGGGATGGGAGACTCCGATCGTCGCCTACCTCTGCCGCGACGGGGACGCCGCCGAGTACGTGTACGACTTCGACGACGACTGGATCCACGACGTCATCGTCGAGTGGAGCGGACCGCCGGAGCCCAAGGTGAGCTTCCCGCGCTGCATCGCCGGCTCGGGTGCCTGCCCGTCGGAGGATTGCGGAGGGCCGGCCGCCTACCGTGACTGGCTGGCGCGGGCCGGCCCGGCCTTCGACCCGCGAGCGTTCGATCCGTCGGCTCGGCGATTCTCGAACGCCGCGGCGCGATTGAAGCGGAGGCTCTCCCGCGACCGCTAGGCCCGCGTGTACTCCACGATCATGGTCCGGAACTTCTTCCCGTTCGGCGCCTTGGTCCACATCTCGTAGCTGTGATGGTCGTTGTCGGCGACCCGCAGGATCGTCTCGAACGCCATCTTCTTCCCCGACGGGTCGAACGCCTCGGCGACGAAGCTCATCTTGTTCGCGGTCGGGCGGCCGACCCCGAAGCTGTGCAGGAGGCCGGTCGAGAAGCTGTCCATCCACGTGCCCACGTAGCGCTTCCGCACGTTGTCGTAGCCGGTGTAGCCGATCCCCTCGAACGGCATCCCCATCGAGGTCCCTTTGTAGACCTGCTCCAGATATCGGCCCCCCACGACGAACCGGTGGACGGATGTTCCGTCGCTCGTCTGCGGCGTCTCCCCCGGCGACATCACGAAGGTGGTCTTCGCGCGGAACGTCCCCGCCATGGGCTCGAGCCGCCGATGCCCGTCCGAAGGGGTCATGGCCGCCTGCCATTTCTCCATCATCGCTTCTTGGCTGATCGCCTTCGGCCTCGGTGCCCTCCTTGCCTTCTTCGTCCTCGACGCCGGCTTCCTGCGCACCGCCTTCTTCTTCGTCGCCATGACCCGGGCCTCCGATCGGAAAGTGGGGCGGTATGATCGCACGACTCGAAGAAGGGAGGATCACGATGCGGATGACGATCACGATCGCCGCGGCGATCTCGTGGGCGGTGGCGTCGACGGCCGGCGCGGCGCCGCCGCGCCCCGCGACGTTCTCGATCGCCGCCGCCGACCCCGAGGCCGGGGAGGTGGGTGTCGCGGTGGCGAGCCGGTTCTTCGCCGTGGGCTCCGTGGTCCCCTTCGCCAAGGCGGGCGTCGGGGCGGTCGCGACGCAGTCGTTCGCGAACACGACGTACGGCCCGCGCGGCCTCGATCTTCTCGAGAGAGGCGTCTCGCCGGAGGAGGTCGTGCGCGTGCTCACCCGCGCCGACGACGGTCGCGACCAGAGGCAGATCGGCGTGGTCGCAGCGAACGGGGACGCAGCAACGTATTCCGGTCCGAAGTGCAACCCGTGGGCGGGAGGTCGGCGCGGCCCCGGGTATGCGGTGCAGGGGAACATCCTCACCGGCGAGGATGTCGTCGCCGCCATGGAGCGGGCGTTCCTGGAGAGCAAGGGGAAGCCGCTGGCGGAGCGGCTGTACGCGGCGATCGTGGCGGGAGACGCGAAGGGAGGCGACAGCCGCGGACGGCAGTCCATGGCGCTCCTCGTCGCGCGGGAAAAGGGCGGCTACGGCGGATTCACCGATCGTGCGGTGGACCTCCGGGTGGATGACCACGCCGATCCGATCGTCGAGATGGGCCGCCTGCTCGCGATCGGGCTGGTGAACGATTACTGGAACCGGGGGTGGACCGCGTTCACCGAGAAGCGCTTCGCGGACGCGCTTCCGTGGCAGGAGCGCGCCGCGGCGATGGCGGAGAAGCAGCCCGCGATCCTCCCGGAGGTGCTCTACGATCTCGCGGTGATTCGCCTGGCCGCCGGGAACGTCGAGCCCGCGAAGGCGGTGCTCGCCCGCGCCCTCACGCTGAACCCGAAGCTGAAGCAGCAGGCGGAGCGCGACCCGGACCTGGCGAAGCTGCGTCCTTAGGCGACCGCCTCGACCCTCGGCCGCAGCGCCCTCGCCTCGACCCAGTAGGCGTACAGCCGTCGCACGCGGTAGGGATCGACCTGCATCTCCAGCTCGCAGGTCTCGGCCGTCGTCCCCGCCGCCGCGCGATCCCACACGCTGCTCGCGAACTCCCCGTCGGTCTCGTCCTCCGGTCGCATCGCGGCGATGCCGGACGGCTCGTAGCGGACGCGGTCGGGGGCGAACGCGCGGGCTTGCTGGTACTCGTCGTGCCGTCGCGCCCCCTCGAGGATGACGTTCATGGGGTCGAGCGAGCCCGCGGCCGGCGCGCGCCGGTCGTCCGCGGTCGCGCGGAAGGTGAAGGTCCCCGGAAAGGGCTTCTCCATGAGGAGGTAGGCCGCCTCGGCGCCGGTGAGCCTCCCCGCCTCGCACCGGACGATCCGCCCGCCCGCGATCGTGAGCGATCCCTGACGCCCCTGCTGGCGGTCGAACAGGATCAGCTCCCCCGCGGACTGGGCGCCGGCGAGGGACTGCAGGAGCGAGGGGAGACCGAACAGCTCGAGGTCGCCGCCGAGCGCTTCCGCCGACGCCCCCGGGCGGGCCCGGGGCTCGAGCTTCGCGAGCGCCTTCGTGGCCTGCTCGCCGAGGGGGCGCCGGGCGAACTTCGCGGCGATCCCCTCCAGGGTCGTGCGCACCTCCTGAGTCGGAGTCCCGGAGACCGCCTGCAGGAGGCAGGAGAGCTCGTGGCTGCCGCGCTTGACCACGAACCCCAGCATCTTCGACGGCACCAATTCGCGGATCGCCTTCATCAGCGCGGCGAGTTGCTCGGGATCGACGGACAGGTCGAGCCACGAGAGGTGCTCGAATCGCGAGAGGGCGTCGCCGAGCGCGGGGGACCGGTTGTAGGCGTGGCCGGCGACCGCCCGGATCGCCCGCGAGGTCCCGTGCCTCACGAGCGCCGCGCAGAGGCGATCGAGGAGCTCCCAGCCTTCCTGATTCCCGCCGCGCGCGATCAGCTCCGACTCCAGCTCGTAGAGACGATCGACGAGGGCGCGCTCGGCCGCCGGCTGGCGGAGCTGCCCGAGGGCGCCGATCGCCTCCTTCGCGGAGATCGGCGGCTGATCGCGTGCGATCATCGCCGCCACCAGGTCCATCTCCTCCTCGAGGCGATCGTGCCCGGTCCGCGGGATGCGGCGGAGGAGGAACGCGAGATTCCGCCGGAAGAACCCCTCGGCGTCGGGGATCTCGTGGCGCATGACGGCGGCGAGCTTGTCGAGGACCAGATTGCGGCAGCCGGAGCCGTGGCACTCGATCAACGCCAGCATGAGCTTCCGGCGCTCGCGGCGGATCTCGCCGTCGAGATCGCGGAGCAGCGCGTCGGCGCGGAACGACGGGAAGAAGTCCAGCACCTTGCGGATCAGTCCGTGCTTGGCGGGGACCTCGACCAGCCGACGGAGCACGTCGGTCGCGATCGCCTCCTCGGCCTGCGAGAGGACCTGGCCGACGATGGTCGCGTCCGGGCGCTTCTCGTTGATCAGATTCTTCGCCACCTCGAGGATCGAGACGGCTTGGGCCAATCGTCCTCCGTTGAACTGCTCGATTGCGGCGTAGATCATCTCGCCCCACCGCTTCGCGCGCTCCTGCGCGTCGGGGGCGAGGGCGACGATCCGGTTCATCGCCTCGAGGTGGCGTCCCAGCGGAATCGGCTTCCCCTTCTCCTTCGCGTCCCCCGCTCCGACCTCGCCCCATCCGGGGAGGCTCCATCCCAGGGCGCGGAAGACCTGGCCCATCGGGGTCGCGACGCCTTCCTTCTTGATCCGCTCGAGATGCTGCGCGAGCTCGTCGTTCGACTTCGATTCGAGTGCCGCCGTCGCCAGGATCTGCGCGAGCAAGGCGGCCTCCGGCCCATCCTTGTCCTTCTCGTCGTTCGATTCCTTCTTGAGCTTGGCGAGCCCCGTGAGCAGCAACGAGAGCGCTTGCGCGCCCTTGTCGATCGTCTTGGGATCGGGGGGCTTCTCCTTCTCGCCCGCGGCGTCCTTCTCCTTTGCGGGGGCGGCCGCGCCGGCGGGCGGAGCGTCCTCGGCCCGGCGATGCAGGAACTCCGCGCGGGCGGAGAGCACCGTCTCGGATTCGCCGAGCTGGCTGAGCCGGATCCTCAGCGTGTCGCGCTCGTGCGCGGGGCAGGCCTGGATCAGGATCCGGCTGACGTCGTGGATGTGCCGCATGACCGTTCCGCGACGGACGAGCTCCAGCTCCGAGAGGAGAGAGAGCTTCTTCATCGCATGGAAGACGAGGTCCGCGTTTCCGACGTTTTCCGTGGGGCTGCGGTGCTGCGTTTGAACCCAGTGCGCGATGACGCGGGCGGTGGTCTCGGGGGACTGCGGGAGGAACTCCTCGAAGTACTCGACCGCCATCATCGGGGCGATCTCGTCGGACAGATACCGTTGCAGCTCGTGCGCCGCTTGACGGATCGTCACCTCGGGCTCTCGGTCGGGCATGGACACGGCTCCGACCTGAATCTGTGGCCCGCCCGGCGGGCGGTCAAGGAGCCCGGCTAGGCGCGCCTGGACTCGACCATGATGCAGGCGCCGTGCACCGTCTTGAAGGGGGCGGCGGCGGCCTCGTCCAGGACGGCCTGATCGAAGCTTCCGTCCTGGAGCCAGACCAGCGAAACCCCAGCCGCCGCGGCGTCTTTGAGGATGCCCCGCGTCACGGCCGGAGGGGTCACGACGTCCACGATGTCCACCGGGCCCGGGAGGTCCGCGAGCGTGGGGACGACGGAGCGCCCCGCGATCGTCTTCTCCTTCGGATTGACCGGGACGACGTCGTACCCGTGCCCCAGGAGGTTGCGGACGATGATGTTCCCGTACTTGGAGGGATCGTTGCTCGCGCCGACGACCGCGATGCGCGTCGTCTTGCTTCGCAGGAGCTCTTTCGCCTCGCGCAGCGCCGAGGGGTCGATGCTCATGTCGCGCCTCCGGACGTATAGACTAGCCCGGTGCGAGCCATCGCGCCGTTCCTCGGGCTCTCGATCGCGATCGCGGCGGCCGGAGCCGCGGGCTCGAAGCCGGTCGCGCTCGCGCTGAAGCGGACCGACGCGGTCCTCGCCCGGCGCCCGAACGTCTCGCCGCTCCTCGCCGCGGGCGCCGTCGCTCTCGATCTCACCGACGAGCGCGGCGCCGCCGACCCGCAGGTCATCGGCGCCTATCGGGAAAAGGGTCGCGACGTGTACCTGTGGCGCTCGGAGACGCCGGTCGGTCCCTCCGTGCGCTCGTTCGCCGAGGAGATCCTCGCCGGCTGGTCGATCCGGATCGCGGCGGACGCCGACCCGCTCCTCGCGCTCGGGCTCGTCCGGTTCGAGGTCGGCGAGAGGCCCGTGACGTTCGGATCGACCTACGAAGCGCGGGTCACGCTTCGCGCGTCTCTCAATCGGCGGGACGGGACGGCGATCTGGACGCGGGAGGTGGACGGGCAGAGCAAGCGCTCCGGGGTCGACGGGCGGGCCGCGATGTGCAACGAAGCGCTCAGCATCGCCTTGCACAAGGCGCTGTCCGCCGTCGCCGGGTCGGCGACGCCGGAGACGGCGCCGCTGGCCTCGTCGCCGCCCGCTCCGGCGTCTCCGGCCGCTTCCGAGCCCGAGGCGGTCTACCGGGAGCTCCTCCGTCTCAAGGAGGGGGGCGTCGGGACCGACGTCCTGGTCGCCTACGTCGCGGAGCGCACGCTGACACGCCCGCTGACGGTGGACGAGATCCTGCTCTGGAAGAACGCGGGGATTCCCGACGAGGCGATCAAGGCGGCGACGGCGCGGCGTACAGATCGATGACCCGCTCGATCGCGCGCCGGCAGACACGGCAGAAGCCGACCTCGTCCCGCGTGTACATGATGCAGTCGGTCTCCGGGCGGTAGAGCCCCTTCGCCTGATACGCGGCCCCCTCGAACGCGCCGACGGTGTGCGCGTAGGTCATCCCCGCGAGCATCGGCGCATCCACGCGCTGTTGTTCCCGGAAGAGCGCGTCGAACTCCTCCTCGGGCGCTTTCCGGGCGATGAGGGCGAGCCGGCGATTCAGGAAGTCGCGCGCCTTGGCTTCCCATGCGTCCTTGTCCCATGGGGTCGGGACCGGCGTACGCGTCTCGACGAGGTCCTTCCACTTCAGCGCCGCGGGGTCGCGCAACGCGGTCACGTTCGGCTCCCACGGCTCCGGCGCGTTCGCGGGGAACACCGTGGTCACGGCGGGGGACATGTAGTACTCGTCCGCGAGCCCCGCGAAGTGATGTCCGAACTCGTGCACGAAGACGTAGTCGGCGAACGCGGTGTCCACCGCGGCCGTCGCCTGGAAGCCATAGATCCCGCCCCCGCCGTACTGCTTCTCGTTCGCGAGGATCTCGATGAACTCGTACGGAGCTTGTGAGAGCGTGTCGCGGAGCGCGCGGTTGTCGTAGGTCAGCATGTACCGCTCGGACTCGAAGACGTAGTACTCCGCCGAGACGGGAGTGCGGCGGAACTTGCCGACGTGGGGACGGTTGACGCCCGACCGCGCGGCGGGCAGGTCGATCGCGCGCACGTTGAAGTCGGATTTCCGGGACTTGAACGGCTCGGTCGCGAAGAGCTTGCCGGTCAGGCGCCGGACGTCGGCGTGGAACTTGGGAAGCTCCGCGGCCGTGTACCCCTCCCCGACGATCAGGAGATCGACCTTCTCCGTCGCCGGGCCGCTCTCGAACACCGTCCAGACCTTTCCCGTCGGCGGCGCGTCCGCGGCGTTCGCTGCGGGCGAGGACGGGTCGACGCGGGTCGACCAGATCTCGTGGAAGGTGCCGTCGGGGCCGCGCTTCTTCAGGACAACCTGGACCGGGGTCTTGGGCCAGGGGAAGCGGAACGACTCGTGGAACGTCCGGGCCGTGATCTTGAACTCGTCGGTCGCTTCCCATTCCCCGTAGAGCGACGCGAAGCCGCGCGAGTAGACGACGCGATTGCTCTCCGGATCGACGATCTCGAAGAAGTAGGTGCCGAGGTTGAGCTCGTCCAGGAGACGGGTTGTGCTCCCCGCCCAGGGGCCGTCGGAGACGATCCGGTCCAGCGCCACGATCTCCCGGCCGCGGTCCCCCGTGTGGAAGTAGTCCAGCCGCATCGTCTTGGGCGCGAACAAGACCGAGAAGGCGAGCGCGAGCACCAACACGGGCGTCTCCTTGCGTTCGCGGAAGGATAGGCTAGAGTCGCCGGATCGGAGGCTCACGATGCTCGTATCCAAGCCGGACAAGACGCGCATGGTGTCCGCCGCGGACGCGCTCCCGGGGCGCGCGCGGCGTCCGTTTCCCGTTCCGCCGACGCACGCGGTCCTCGGTACGCCGATGGAGCCGCCCTTCCCCGAGGGAACCGAGCTGGCTCAGTTCGGCATGGGGTGCTTCTGGGGCGCCGAGAAGAAGTTCTGGCAGGCTTCCGGGGTCGTCTCCACGCAAGTCGGCTACGCGGGCGGCTCGACGCCGAACCCCTATTACGAGGAGGTCTGCACTGGGCGCACGGGTCATGCGGAGGTCGTCCGCGTCGTCTACGACCCCAAGCGGATCGGATACGAGCAGCTCCTCAAGATCTTCTGGGAGAGCCACGACCCGACCCAGGGGATGCGCCAGGGGAACGACACCGGCACGCAGTACCGCTCGGCGATCTACACCTACTCCGAGGACCAGGCGAAGGCGGCCGCCGCCTCGCGGGACACCTTCGGCGCGAAGCTCGCCGCCGCCGGCTACGGACCGATCACCACCGAGGTCCGCGAGGCGCCGGAGTTCTGGTACGCGGAGGATTACCACCAGCAGTACCTGCACAAGAACCCGAACGGCTACTGCGGGCTGGGCGGGACGGGCGTGAGCTGTCCGATCGGCGTGCCGGTCCGCTGATCGATCAGTCCTTGTGCTCCCCGATGTGGGAGGCGACGGCCTGTCGCTTCGTCGACGTCCCGCCCGACCGGCCGTAGACGACCGTGTTCCGGTAGACGACCCCACCCGCGCTCGACCAGGTCAGGAAAGTGACGGTCTCGCCCTCGGGCTCCTTCGTCGTCTTCGGCGGGTAGAAAGCCGCCGTGGCCGCGCGCTCTTCCTTCCGCCTCTGCGAGCGGGTCGCCGAGCAGCTGATCGGCGCCTTGGCCGCGATCACGCGAAGCTCCTCCGGCTTCCGCAGCAGCTTCAGCATCGCGGCGCGAGCGCCCGAGACCTGAGGGTCGGTCAACGTCACGAGGGACATCGCGTAATCGACCCGATTCGCGCCGGGCAAGGGCCCGGATCTTCCGGACGCCGCGTCGAGGGCCGTGACGTCCTGGTCGATCGCGTGCTCCGTGGTCAGATTGAGACCTCGGATCGCGTCGCTGTCCCCGCCGACCAGCCTGCACGTCCCTCCGGCGAGCGTGAAGATCGCGCGGTGGTCGCCGCCGATCGCTTCGTAGAGCTTCACGCCGAGCGGCGCGTACGTATCGCCGGCGAGAGGATGGACCTCGAGCGAGCCGGGCGTCGCTCCGTCGCCCCCCATGATCGTCTCGGCGCACGACCAGGGTGTGATCTCGGTGGTCTCGGGCTCGATCGAAGGGACGGCCGGCGGTGCGTACGCCGGAACGACGGGAGGCGGTACGGCGGAGCGCGGCGGCGCCGGCGCCCATAGGGGCTTGAAGCCGAAGCTGTCGGCCGGTGCCCACGTCGTGGAGAGGACGTCCTTCACCCAGGTCGATCGGCTCGGCGCGAGCACGTCCTTGGAGAGGTCGAAGACCGATTTGGGGACCCACGTGGTGTCGACCACGCTCTGGGCCCAGCGCGACCGGCTCGGCCCGAGGACGTCCACGTCCGGGTCGAACGCGTGGGTCGGTGTCCAGGTCGTGTCCACCGCGTCCTTCGACCATCGCGTGGACGGGCCCAGATTGCGGAGCTGATCTCTTTGATCTTGGGAGGGCATCTTCGTCGGGCCGGCGAGCGTCTTTGGAGGACCGTAGTCGAAAATCGGCGGGGACTTCGGCGAGTCCCCGTCCTCGAACCGCATTTCCTTGACCAGCTCGACCGGGAAGCTGGCGGTGCTGCCGTCAACGAGAGTGAGGACAAAAGCGTCCCCCTGCCGCACGACGTCCGTCCCCGCGATCACGCGCCCGTCGGTCAGGACGAGAGAGGCCGAGGCGAGCGCGACCCCGGGCGCGGCGACGATCGCGAGGGTCAAGAGAAGACGTCTCATGCCCCGAGTCTGCGCCGACCCTGGAATCGCGGCAAGGCGGGATAATGCCGGGTCGGGCTGTCCTGAGTAAGGTTCGCGAGTCGCCAGGCAAGGAATGAGGAAGCTGTGAACGGCCAGATCAACCTCGCTTTCGACGCAGACGGTCGACTTCTCGGCATCGAAGTTCTCGACGCGAGCAAGACACTGCCGGCGTCGTTCCTAGCTGACGCCGAGCGATGAGGCCCGTCGCCGCCTCCGCCCTTGTCCTTATCTCGATCCTCGCGGGAACTGCGTCCCCCGCCCCTCGACCGCTCATGCGCGGCGTCTGCTGGGAAGCCTCCGGTCCGATCGAGCGGCGCCATCTCGCGCCTCTCCGCGACCTCGGGGCGGACTGGATCGCGCAGACCCCGTTCGGGTGGGCGCCGTCCCTCGACGCGCCCGAGATCCGGTTCGGGCCGGAGGCGGGGATGTGGGGCGAGACCGACGCGGGGCTCGCGCAGACCGCGGCGTGGGGCCGCGAGCTCGGCATCAAGACGCTCCTCAAGCCACACCTGTGGGTGCGGCGCGGGGAGTGGTCGGGGGACATCGAGATGCGGTCGGAGGAGGCCTGGACGCGGTGGTTTGCCTCCTACGAGGCGTTCATCGTTCACTACGCCGAGCTCGCCGAGGCGCGGGGTTTCGAGGCATTGGCGATCGGAACGGAGCTCGGCAAGACCACGCGACGGACGGCCGACTGGCGGCGCCTCATCGCGCGCATCCGCGCCGTCTACCACGGCAGCCTGACCTACTGCGCGAACTGGAACGACGAGCCCGAGCGGATCGCGTTCTGGGACGATCTCGATTTCATCGGGATCCAGGCCTACTACCCGCTCTCGACGGAGCCCGCTCCCTCGCGCGAGCGGATCCTCGAGGCGTGGGGGCCGATCGCCGGACGCCTGGAGGTGCTCGCCGGGCGAACGCGCAAGCGGGTCGTGTTCACGGAGATCGGCTACAAGTCGTGCGGGGGCGCCCTGATCGAGCCCTGGAGCTGGACCGCCGACGGCGCCGCCAACGACACGCTCCAGCGGGACGCCTTCGCCGCGATGTTCGAGACGCTCTGGGGACGGGCCTGGTTCGGGGGGACGTTCGTCTGGAAGTGGCACCCGTCTCCGGCCGCGCTCGCGCGCCACGGCCGGGACTTCACGCCGCAGGGGAAGCCGGCGCTCTCCGTGATCCGAAGCTATTACGCGGCGCCGCGCTGAGCCTCGCGTCGCACGAGGAGCGCGAGCGCCGCCGCGGCGAGCGCGAGCGAGAGGACGCTCAGCCGGCTCCCCGGCAGCGCGAATTCGCCCACGTTGAACGAGCTCCACCGCGCCGAGGCCGAGCCCAGGCCGAAGAACCGCCCGGGCATTCCTTCATAGATCCCGCCGGGGTTCACCGAGACCGGCTCGCGGTAGCGCGCCACGATGTCCTTGGGCCACTCCTGTGTCCCGTAACGGCCCGGCCGGCCGTGAGCGAATTGCGGAAGGTCGATGTTCCAGATCGGGCTCCACATGATCGGAGGATCGACGCGATATCCGAAGGGTGGCTGCGGGTCCACCACCGTCACGATCGCCATACCGAGGACCGACACCGCGAGCAGCAGGCGCCGGATCCAGCGCCCGCGACCCGCCGCGACCGAGATCATCGGAAGCGCGAGGAACGGGAGCGCGGGGATCAGGTACCGCGGGCCGCAGGCCCAGCCACCGTGCCAGGCCTTGAACGTGATGTTGAACGCCAGGAGGTGCGCGATCATCGCCGCGCACACCCATCCTTCCGCGCGCAGGCTTCGCGACCGGATCATGCGCACGAGGCCGACCCCCCCGATGAGCAGGACCGGAGAGATCGGGAACAGCCCGCGCGCCGGGGAGACGAGGAGGGCGGCGAGGACACCGAGGTCCGGCCCGCCGAAGATCTCCAGGAACCCGCCCTGCGCGTCCCGGAAGTACGGGTTCTGCCAGGCGTAGTTGGTCGTCACCAGGCGGCCGAAGCAGGCGATGTTGTACAGCCCGAGAATCGCGAGCGGGGGGATTGTTCCCGCGAGGAAGACGGCGACGCGCGACCGCGGGCGCGCGCGATGCCACACGTAGGCGCCGAGGATCGCCAGGCCGATGACCGACAGATAGCTCGCGACGACGGCGGCGCCCGCGCACAACCCGGCGCCGAAGAGCCGGCGCCCGGTCGGCTCGCCGGACGCGAGCAGGAACGACGCCGTGAGCGCGACCGCGACCAGGTCGTGATCGTAGAGCATCGTGGCGTAGGGGAAGTAGAGCGTGCCGAACGCGAGCGCGACGGTGGCGTAGAGGCTGGCGCGCGCATCCCCCTGCGAGAGTCGCAGCGCGAGGCGCCAGAAGGCGACCACGCCGACCGCGGCGAGGAGCCCGATCCCCGCGGCGCCGGCGAGCCACGCATTGGCGGTCATGACCCAGGCATCGTCGGGATCCAGGCCTGCCGCGCGCTCGATCCCCCAGATCGCCGCGTAGGCGGGAGCCGCGGCGAAGGAAGCCCCCGGGGCCTTGTTGGGATGCGCGTGGCCGCGTGCGAAGGCGAGGTCTCCCGTGACCGCGGCGGTATCGATGACGATCGGGCGGGCGTCGGGGGGATGGTCGGGGGAGAGCGGAATCAAAGGACCGGGCCCGGCGTACCAGGCGAGCACGTACGTGTGCCCGCCCTCGGTGAAAACGCCGTCCTTCACGGGCACGCGCCTGAGGGCTTCGGATCCCGCCCCCCCGCGCGGTGCGTACACGAGGTAGTCGTCGATCCAAGGGCGGCGCGACTCCACGAGCGCCCGGGTCAGCGCGAACCGGCCGTTCTGGTTCCACCCCCCGCCTTGGTGAAAGGAGGCGTAGGACAGCCACGCGAGCGCGAACAGAAGGACCTCGATCCGCCGGACGCGCATGCCCCGGCATTCTAGGGGGAGCGGCGTGTTTTTCTTCTAGAATCCGCGGGACGCTCGAACCGCGAGGAGGCCGCATGAGATGGATCGTGGGCTCGGTGCTCGCCGGACTGGCGATGTTCACCTGGGGGGCGATCTCACACATGGCTCTGCCGCTGGGAACGATGGGCATGCGCGGCGTTCCGGCGGACCGCGAGGTCGCCGTCGTCGACGCGATGAAAGGGGCGATGACCGACAGGGCGATCTACATGTTCCCCAGCTTCGATCCCGACCGTCCCATGACCCAGGCCGAGACCGACGCCTACGCCGCGAAGCTCAGCAAAGGGCCGACGGGCCTCGTCGTCTACAACCCGGGACCGGGGGCGGTGTTCGGTCCCGGCCTCCTGCTGATGGAGCTGTTGACGAACATCCTGTCGTGCCTCGTCGCCGCTTGGGTGCTGCTCCGCATCGCGCCGGCCACCGGCTTCCTCGAGCGGGCCGCGGTCGTCGCGGCCTTCGGCGCGTTCGCGACGCTCTCGATCGAGGCCTCCTACTGGAACTGGTACAAGTTCCCCGCCTCGTACTTCGCCGCGCAGGCGATCGATCAGATCGTGGGCGCGTTCCTGGCGGGGCTGGTCCTCGCCGCAATCGTCAAGCGAGCCTGAGTGCGCCTGCTCGTCGGCTGCCCCTCGTGCAAGCGTCAGTTCGACGGCACCGGTCTCGCCGTCGGAAGCCGCTTCCGCTGCCGATGCGGGACGGCGATCACGATCGCGGAGCCCGCATCGCGCGACGCGGCGGTCGTGCGTTGCGCTTCGTGCGGCGCGGCCCGGGAAGAGGGCGCCCTCGCGTGCCGCTATTGCGGCTCGGACTTCACGCTGCACGAGCAGGACCTCGAGACCATCTGCCCGTCATGCCTGGCGCGGATCAGCAACACCGCCCGCTTCTGCCACCACTGCGGTACCCGGATCGCTCCCGAGGAGATCGCGGGCGACGGCACGGATCGAGTGTGCCCGGCTTGCGGGGAGGGGAGGCTCCTTCGCAGCCGGCCCCTGGGGGGGAGCGGATTCACCACGCTCGAGTGCGCCGTGTGCGCCGGGTTGTGGATCGGGGCCGAGGTGTTCCGGGCGCTCGAGGAGCGCGCGCGATCGAGCGCGCCGTCGGTGCCGGATCCCGCGGTGCTGCGCGCCGAGGTCGCCGCACGGCCGCGGCCCCGCCAGGCTCCGGGCGCGTTCTATCGCCCCTGCCCCGCGTGCAGCGGACGCATGACGCGCCTGAACTTCGAGCGGACGAGCGGCATCCTCGTCGATCGCTGCAAGGAGCACGGGATCTGGTTCGACGCGACCGAGCTCGACGCCGTCCTTCGTTGGATCCGGCTCGGCGGCGAGCGCCTCTCCGACGAGCGCGGACGCGACGAGGAGCGCGCGCGAGCGTCGCACGCGCGATTCAAGGTCGAGCCCCGCGTGCCGAAGGACGGGCAGGCGTCGCTCGCCATCGGGGTCGATCCCTCCCAAGACGCTCTGGACGTCCTCCCCACGCTCCTTCATTGGTTTCTCCACCGCTGACGCGGTGGCGGAGGCTCCCGTGAACCCACGTCGCTCTCGCTCTCGCGCCGTCGTCGCGGCCGCCCTGCTCGCAGGCGTTGCCGTCGCCGCCGAACCCTCCCCGTACAAGTCCGACACCTTCAAGGGCCTCGCCTTCCGGGGCATCGGTCCGGCGATGATCTCGGGGAGGATCACCGACGTGGCGATCGATCCGCGCGACTCCTCGATCCGCTACGTCACGGCCGCGTCCGGGGGTGTCTGGAAGACGGTGAACGCGGGGACGACCTGGACCCCGATCTTCGACGACCAGGGGTCCTACTCGATCGGTTGCATCACGATCGACCCGCGGAACCCGTTGACGCTGTGGGTGGGCTCCGGAGAGAACAACTCGCAGCGCAGCGTCTCCTACGGCGACGGCGTCTACCGCTCGACCGACGGCGGGGCTTCGTGGGAGAACCTCGGCCTGAAGACCTCCGAGCACATCGCGAAGATCCTCGTCGATCCGCGGGAGTCCAGCCGCGTGCTCGTCGCCGCGCAAGGGCCGCTGTGGTCCCCCGGCGGCGAGCGCGGGCTCTACGAGACCCGGGACGGCGGAAAGGCCTGGAAGCCGATCCTGACCGTGGACGAGAACACCGGGATCACCGACGTGGTCATGGACCCGCGGAATCCGGACGTCATGTACGCGGCGTCGTACCAGCGGCGCCGGCACGTCTGGACGCTGATCGACGGCGGTCCGGGCTCGGGGATCTGGAGGACAACGGACGGGGGCGCGACCTGGAAGAAGCTGGAGAACGGCCTACCCAAGGAGGACATGGGACGGATCGGCCTCGCCGTCGCGGCGTCGCGCCCCGACGTCGTCTACGCCGTCATCGAGGCCGCCAACAAGGCCGGGGGGTTCTACCGATCGACCGATCAGGGAGGGTCGTGGGAGAAGCGGAGCGACTACGTCCCGACGAGCCCGCAGTACTACCAGGAGATCTTCGTCGACCCGAAGATCGAGACCCGCGTCTATTCCATGGACACCTGGATGCAGGTCACGGAGGACGGAGGAAAGACGTTCCACAAGGTCGGAGAGGCGTTCAAGCACGTGGACAACCACGTCCTCTGGATCGACCCCGGCGACACCGAGCACCTGATCGCGGGGTGCGACGGCGGCCTGTACGAGTCGCACGACCGGGGCGCGACCTGGACCTGGTCGGAGAACCTCCCTCTCGCGCAGTTCTACAAGGTCGCCCTCGACAACGCGACGCCGTTCTACAACGTGTACGGCGGGACGCAGGACAACTTCACGGTCGGAGGGCCTGCGCGGACGCGGACGGTCAACGGCATCGTCAACGCCGATTGGTTCGTCACGACCGGTGGGGACGGCTTCCAGACCGTCGTCGACCCGGATGATCCGAACATCGTCTACTCGCAGGCGCAGCACGGCGCGCTGGTGCGCCTCGACCGGCGAACGGGGGAGACCATCGACATCCAGCCGCAGGCCGACGCGGGGGAGCCGGGGCTCCGCTGGAACTGGGACTCGCCGCTCATCATCAGCCCGCACGCAGCGAAGCGCCTCTACTTCGCGGCCAACCGAGTGTTCCGGAGCGACGATCGCGGCGATACCTGGCGTCCGGTCTCCCCCGACCTCACGAGGCAGATCGATCGCAACCAGCTGAAGGTCATGGGGCGCGTGTGGAGCGTAGACGCCGTGGCCAAGAACGCATCCACGTCGTTCTACGGGAACATCGTGGCGCTGGCGGAGAGCCCGAAGAAGGAGGGGCTCCTCGCCGCGGGGACGGACGACGGCCTGATCCGTATCACCGAGGACGGCGGCGGCGCCTGGCGCTCGATCGACAGGTTCCCCGCCGTCCCGGATGCGAGCTACGTGTCGAGGGTGGTCTTCTCCCCCCACGACGCGGCGACGGTCTTCGCCACCTTCGACAATCACAAGAAGGGGGACTTCAAGCCGTACGTGCTGGTCAGCGGCGACACCGGCCGTTCGTGGAAGTCGATCGCCGGGGACCTGCCGGAGCGTGGGACCGTGTACGCGCTCGCCTGCGACCCGAAGGACCCCGATCTCCTCTTCGCCGGCACCGAGTTCGGGGCGTTCGTCACCCGGGACCGCGGCGCGCACTGGGTGCGCCTCACCGGAAACCTGCCGACGATCCAGGTGCGCGATCTCGCGATCCAGGGCCGGGCCGACGATCTGGTCCTGGCGACGTTCGGCCGAGGCTTCTACGTGCTCGACGACTATTCCCCCCTTCGCGCGACGACCAAGGACACGCTCGCGCGCGAGGCGACGCTCTTCCCGGTGCGCGATGCATGGACGTTCGTTCCCAGCAGCCCGAACGGCCTCCGCGACAAGGGGTTCTTCGGCGACCGCTATTTCACCGCGCCCAATCCGGCCTTCGGCGCGGTCTTCACCTACTACCTGAAGGACGAGATCAAGACGCGCCGGAAGACACGGCAGGCGGCGGAGAAGGACAAACAGAAGAAGGGGGAGGACACCGCGTATCCCGCCTGGGAGGCGCTGGCCGCGGAGGACCGGGAGGAAGATCCCGCGATCCTGCTCACGGTCACGGCCGAGGACGGGACCGTCGTCCGGAGGCTCACCGGACCGGTGGCCGCGGGTTTCAACCGGGTTGCCTGGGATCTCCGCTACCCGCAGTTCGATCCGACGAGCCTGTCCCCTCCGGACGTCGATCCTTGGGACCGCGTACCGGGGGGGCCTCTCGCCGCGCCGGGGCGCTACAGGGTCTCGATGGCAAAGCGCGTCGACGGCGTGGTCACCCCGCTCGGCGAGCCGCAGACGTTCTCCGCCGTTCCGCTCGGGATGTCGTCGCTTCCGCCGGCCGACCGCCCCGCTCTCCTCGCGTTCCAGGAGAAGACCGGTCGCCTCCAGCGGGCGGTGCTGGGCGCGACGCGCACCATCGAAGAGGCGCAGACCCGGATCGACCACCTGAAGAAGGCGCTCGCCGATGCTCCGTCGGCCGCTCCGGAGCTGCAGACCCAGGCGCGGGCGATCGGCTCACGGCTGCGCGATCTCAAGATCGCACTGAGCGGCGACGCGACCCGCGCCGCGCGGAACGAGCCGACACCGCCGTCGATCGTGGATCGAATCCAGCAGATCGTGGGCGGCCACTGGGACGCGACTTCGTCCCCGACCGCGACGCACCGGCGCAACTACGAGATCGCGGCGAAGGAGTTCGCGCCCGTGCTCGCGTCGCTCCGCTCGTTGATCCTCGTCGATCTGGCGAAGCTCGAGCAGTCCGCCGAGGCGGCCGGCGCGCCCTGGACCCCCGGTCGCCTTCCCGACTGGAAGCCGGAATGAGGCCTCAGGGACAGCCGACGATCTGCTGGGGCGCGCACGCGGCGGCAGAGGGCGCGCGCTCGGTCCCGTCGCTCGTGCGGCCGTAGGACCCTTCGTTGCCGCCGCTCGACGGCACGACGAGGTAGTACCGGTCCCCGAGCGACGGCGGGACCGTCGCGGTCGTCGCCCCTCCGGTTGCGCACTGGAGCGGCACGTGGCTTCCCGGCGTGCCGAGCGAGCCTTCATAGACCGCGTAGTCCGACACGGGGCCGCAAGCGGGGGACCAGGACAGGAAGAGGCTCGCGCCGTTCTTGTCGACGTGGAGCGGAACCCCCGGGACGAGCCCGCCGTCGGGGACCCGGCCGCTCCCGCTCCCGGGCGCGATGCCGGATGCGTAGACGTCCACGGAGCGGGCGGCACCGCCGGTCTCGTCGCGGTTGTCGGTGAAGATGGCGATCAGCGACGCGAGCACGGTGTCCAGACCGTTGTAGTCGCCGAACTCGAAGCTGTCCGTGATGTTGGGCGAGGTCACGGTCGTCACGCGGCGGGGGGCCGACCAGGTGGCCGCGCCGTCGGTGGAGAACGCGTAGTACAGGTCCACGGCGGTCCGGCCGGGACTCTGCCGCGTGTCGTAGTACACGACGTGAACGGTGCCGTCGGGGCCGACCGCGATCCAGGGGTGCCAGCGGTCGACCGTCAGCGCGTCCGCGACCTCATGGGGCGTCGTCACGGTCCAATTCGCGCCGCCGTCGTGCGACGCGGCGACCTGGATGCGCGCGTGGTTGGCCGACGGCGTGCTCGAGGTCGGGCCGGTCGAGTCCG
>DASRJG010000214.1:0-15683 GCA_035649595.1 Candidatus Polarisedimenticolaceae bacterium | reverse complement strand
CAAGAGCGAATCCCGAATCGTCTCGAGCATCGCCAAGCAAGCGCTGCTGCTCAACGTGATTGCTTTCGCGCTGCTCGCCGCGAGCGTGATCCTGTGGGTGACCGTGATCCTCATCCCCGTCGTGATCCTGTTCTGGATCGTGCTCGGGATCACGGCGGTGGTGCTGCCGATCGTCGGCGCGATCAAGGCGCTGGACGGGTGGTACTACAGGTATCCGGTGGTGGGGATCCAGCCGGTCTAGCTCGGCGGCGGCGCGGCGGCATGGACGCCGGCCTTGACCCGATCGTCCTTCGTCAGCCCTTCGACGATCTCGATCGTCACCCCGTCGGACAGGCCGGTCTTGAGCTTTCGCTTCTCGAACTTCTGCGGCCCGGTCTCGACCTCGACGAACGGCTGCTCGCGGTCGAACTGGAGCAGGCTCTCCTTGAGCGCGAGCACCTTGTCGCGGCGGTCGAGGACGATGTCGGCGTTCGCGCTGTAGTTCGCCCGGATCACCACGTCGGGGGTCTGCTTGACCGCCGCGCGGATCTTGAACTGGATCGCCCCGTTCTCGTCCACCCCCTTCGGGGCGATGTGCTCGAGCACGGCGTCGAACTTCGCCGGCTCCAGCGCGCCGATGGTCAGCACGATCGCCATCCCCGGCCGGAGCTTCCCGACCTCGGACTCGTCCACCTTGCCCTCGAAGATCAGGGCGGACATGTCGGCGAGGGTCGCGATCGTGGTCCCGTCGTTGAAGGTGTTGCTCTCGATGACCGAGCTCCCCTCCTTGACAGGGACGTCGAGGACCGTCCCGTCGATCGTCGCGACGACGCGGGTGTTGGAGACGTTTCCCGACCGGGCGGCCACGCCGCGGCGGACGACCTCCAGGCTGTCCTGAGAAGCAGCGTGCTCCTCCTTGGCGGTGTCGCGCGCGAGCGTCGCCGCGCGCAGGTCCTTGTCGGAGACGACGCCGTCCTTCGCCAGCTGGTCGAGCCGCTCGAACTCGCGCTCGGCGTCGGCGGAGCGGAACTCCGCCTGGTGCACGCGGCTCTCGGCCGCCGCGAGCGCGGCGGTGTTCGGCACGACCCGGATGGTCGCCAGCAGGTCCCCGCGGCGAACGTCCTGCCCCGGCTCGACCAGGATCTTCTCGATGATCCCGGAGACCTGCGGCTTGACCGCGACCTCCTTCCTCGGGATGACCGATCCGGTCGCGACCGTCTTCTTCACGATGTCGGCGACGCTGGGCTGCTCCGTGTCGTAGATGGCGACCGGCTTCTGGGACTTCCGCCACAGATACCAGAGCGTCCCGCCGAACAGGGAGACCAGCGCGGCGACGAGGACGATCGTGAGCGCTTTCTTCATGACGGCGGCGGTCTCCTTCTCAGACGGCGCGGAGCGCCTCGACGGGGCTGATCTTGACCGCGCGGCGGGCGGGGACGAGACCGGCGAGGACGCCCGACCCGATCAGCACGGCGAGCGTGGTGAGGGCGCTGCGGAACGGGACCTCGGGGTCCCGGAACATGTCGGACGGCGCCGCCGCGAGGACGCGGCCGAGGACCTCGACGACGCCGACCCCCGCGACGAGGCCGAGATAGCCGGCGACCGTCGTCAGCACCAGGGCCTCGAAGACGATCTGCGCGGTGATCGTGAACGGCGTCGCCCCGACCGCCCGCCGGAGCCCGATCTCGTTGGTCCGCTCGCGCACGATGACGAGCATGATGTTGCTGACCCCGATGACCCCGGCCGCGAGCGTGCCGATCCCGACGATCCAGACCAGCGCGCCGATCCCGGCGAACAGGCCGTGGATCTGGTTGAACTCCTTCTCCAGGTTGAAGTGCCCCAGCGCACGCGCGTCGTCGGGTGCGATGCGGTGGCGCTCCTTGAGGAGGGTCAGGGCGCGCTCCTCCGCGACGGAGGCGGCGACCCCGTCCTGCGAGATCAGCGCGAACCAGCCGACGCGGTCGCCGAAGTTGAACGCCGACTGGAAGGTCGTGAACGGGACGAAGATCGTCTGCGCCTCCTCGTTCCGGTCGTCCCCGGAGCGGTTCGGCTTGAAGAGGCCGATGACCTTGAAGGTCACCCCGTTGATCTTGATCGTCGCGTCGAGCGGCTGCTCGTCGCGACCGAACAGCACCTCCCGAACCCGCGTGCCGATCACCGCGACCTTGCGGCGCTCGGCGACGTCGAGGCGGTTGAGGAAGCGTCCGTCCGTGACGTTGATCGATTGGACCCGCGCGATCTCCGGCACGTCCCCCATGACCGAGAACGCCCCGGCCTTGGTTCCCCGGGACACGTTGTTCCCGCCCCGGAACCCGCCGAGCTGGTTGCGCGGGCAGATGACCCCGATCTCGGGGATCTGGGCGCGGATCGCCTCGGCGTCCGAAGCGTCGAGCTGGATCTGGCGGCCCGGTCTCATTCCCCGCCAGGGCTTGGACGTCCGCTGCGACCAGATGAAGACGCTGTTGGTCGCGCCGTCCGAGAACCCCTGCCGCACGCCGTTCCACAGGCCGTTCCCCGAGGCCATCATCACCATGAGCATGAAGATGCCCCAGAAGACGCCGAACGCGGTGAGGAAGGTCCGCATCTTGTTGCCGCGGAGCGCCTCGTAGATCTCGCGCCAGTGGTCGCGATCGAAGAGGCTCATTCGTTCCTCAGCGCCTCGACCGGGCGGACCGCCGCGGCGCGCCGGGCCGGGACGAACCCGGCGGCGAGCCCGGCGACGATCAGGAGCAGGGTCGCCTCGATCGCGACCGCGAGATCGACCTCGGGATTGCGGAAGAACTCGGTCCCCGGCAGCCCCTTCGAGACGAGCTCCAGGACCGCGATCCCCAGCACGAGCCCGATGTAGCCGGCGATCGAGGTGATCAGGATCGACTCCTGGAGGACGAGACCGACGACCGACCAGGGCGTCGCCCCGAGCGCCTTGCGCACGCCGATCTCGCGTGTCCGCTCGCGGACCGTGATCATCATGATGTTGCTGACGCCGACGACCCCCGCGAGGATCGTCCCCACGCCGACCACCCAGATGAACAGCCGGATCGCCCGCATGAGGCCGATGAACTTCTGGAACTCCTCGTTGTTGTTGTTGACGAAGACCGCGCGGGGATCCTCCGTCGAGAAGGTGTGACGCGTCGCCAGCCGGTGCTTGATGTCCTTCGCCATCCCTTCCGTCTGCTCGAGCGGCGCCTCGCCGGTGGTCAGCATGATCTGCTGCACGCGGTTGGCGCCGCCGAAGGCACGCTGGGCGGTCGCGATCGGCAGGTAGATCTTCTCCTGCTCCCCCTCGCCCCCCTCGTCCCGGAAGACGCCCACGACCTTGAAGGCGACGCCGTTGATCTCGATGTTCTTCCCGATCGCGTCCTCGTCCTTGAAGAGCGCCTTCTTGACCGCGACCCCCACCACGGCGACCTTGCGCAGCTCCTTGATGTCGAGGTCGTCGAGGAACCGCCCTTCGGTGATGATCGTCTTCTCGAGGAACAGATGGCCGGGGTGCACGCAGCGCACGTCGAACGTGGTCGTCTGGTCCCGATAGCGCACGCGCAGGTTCCCCGAGATGTAGAAGCGGGAGGTGATGTGCTCGACCCCGCCGACGCCGGTCCGGATCTCGTCCCGGTCCTCGTTGGTGAATTGCACGCGCCGTCCCGGCGCCAGCCCCTTGTAGGGGACGCTGGTCTGCCCGGGGAAGACCCAGATGCTGTTGATCGCGTCGTCGCGGAACTGATACTCGATCCCGTGCGACAGCCCCTCTCCCGATCCGAGGAGCACGATCAGCATGAAGATCCCCCAGGCGACGGAGAAGCCGGTCAGGAACGAGCGGAGCTTGTTCGCCCGGATCGTGTCCAGGATCTCTTGCCAGGTGTCGAGATCAAACATCGGCCAGCTCGAGGTTCGCGTGCTCGACGCGTCCGTCCTTCAGACGCACGATACGGCGAGTCGTCGCGGCCACGTCCCGCTCGTGTGTGACGACGACCACGGTCATTCCGGCGGCGTTCACCTCCTGCAGGAGGCGCATGATCTCCTGGGAGGTGGCGGAGTCGAGCGCGCCGGTCGGCTCGTCGGCCAGGAGCACCTTGGGCTTCGCGACGAGCGCCCGCGCGATCGCGACGCGCTGCTGTTGTCCGCCGGACATCTCCGACGGACGGTGCGACGCCCACTCCAGCAGGCCCATGCGCTCGAGATAGTGCCTCGCCGCCTTCAGGCGCGCCTTCCGCCCGACCCCCTGGTAGTAGAGGGGGAGGGCGACGTTCTCCTCGGCGGTCTTGAAGGGGATCAGGTTGAAGGATTGAAAGACGAAGCCGATCAGGTTGCGGCGTCTGACCGCGGCCTTCGTCTCGGACAGGTCCTTCATCAGCTCCCCGTCGAGGTAGTAGCTCCCGGCGTCGTACGCGTCGAGGAGGCCGATGACGTTCATCAGCGTGGACTTCCCCGAGCCCGAGGCCCCCATGATGGAGACCATCTCCCCGGCTTCGATCGAGAGGTCCACCGATTTGAGGACGTGGAGGCGGTTCCGCCCGGTCACGTAGGACTTGTCCACACCCTCCAGACGGAGCATGGTCCCTATACGCGGCGGAGCACGGAAAAGTTCTCCGCCGCGAAGGTTTTGGCCTCTGCCTGCTAGGCTCTACGGATGCCGTTCCCCCGGTTCGCGCTCCGCCCCGACCTTCGACGAGCGATCGAGGGCGTCCCGAGCTTCCGGGGCGCCGGCATCGGGCGGTAGGCGCGGACGCGTGTGCTGGACCTCTTCGTGGACGGCGACGCCTGCCCGGTGAAGGAGGAGACGTACAAGGTCGCCCTCCGCCACGACCTCAAGGTCTACGTGGTCTCGGACGCCCCGCTCCGGGCCGGCGCTCCGGGGCGGGTCGAGTTCGTCCGCGTCCCGCAGGGGTTCAACGCGGCGGACGATTGGATCGCCGAGAGAGCAGGGGAGGACGACATCGTCGTCACCGCGGACATCCCGCTCGCGGACCGGTGCATCCGGGCGGGAGCGCGCGTCGTCTCCCCCAACGGCCGGGCCCTGACCGAGGACTCGATCGGGGAGGCGATGGCGCGCCGCGAGCTGATGGATCATCTGCGCCAAATGGGGACGATCACCGGAGGACCGCCGCCGTTCGCCCCCGCCGACCGGTCGAGGTTCCTCGCCCGCCTCGAGGAGACCATCCAGGCGATCCGGAGAAAGGCCGCGCGCCGGTGAGGGGGCTCGTCCTCCGCGCGCGGATCGCGGCGGGGTTCGCGGTCGTGATCGCGGTCGCGCTCGCCATCGACGTCTGGCTCCGCCTGTGTCTCCTGGTCTACCGCGACGAGCCGAGGCGAGTCGCCGCTTTCGGACGCGGGATGCGCGCGTGGGGGGATGTCCTCTTCGGCTGCGCGCGCTGGGCAGTCGGTCTCGACGTCTCGATCGAGGGGAGCGTTCCCGCCTCCGGCCGCTACCTCGTGGTCGCGAACCACCAGAGCAGCCTCGACATCCCGTTCCTGATCACCACGCTTCGGGCGCTGGAGCTGAAGTTCGTCGCGATGGAATCGCTCCGCCGCGGCAAGCCCGTGATCTCGATGATGATCCGCCACGGAGGGCTCGTCTGCGTCGGCAAGACGAATGTCGGCGAGGACCTCGCCGCCCTGACGCGCTTCGCCGCCGATCTCGAGCGGTTCGGAGGGAGCCCGGTGATCTTCCCCGCCGGAGGGCTGGAGCGGAATCACGGCGCGCGGCGCTTCTACTTCGCCGGGATCGAGGTCCTCCGGCGGGGATCGAAGCTCCCGATCCTCCCCGTCGCGATCTCGGGGTTGGCGAAGGCCCCGAGCATCGGCGGGCTCGCGCTGCTCGAGGGGGCGAAGGTCACGATGCGGATCGCGCCCCCGCTGTCGTACGACGAGGTCGGGCGGGACCCGCGCGCGGTCTACGAGGCGCTGGAGCGGACGATCTACGGCCGGGCGTAGTCGAGGTACATCTGCCGGCAGACGTGCCGGATGATCTTTCCGCTCGTCGTCTTGGGGATCCGCTGGACGACGTGCAGGTCGTGGATCGCCAGGCCGAACTCGCGGAGCACGAGCTTCTGGATGTCGGCGCGCAGCGTCTCCGGGGGAGGCTCGGCGGGGGCGAGCATCACCACAACGACCTCCTGCCCCTCCCGCTCGATCGAGAAGACGTAGGCGCTCCCGGAGCGAAGGGCGTACGTCTCCTCGATGCACGCCGCGATGTCGTGCCCGTAGAAGTTCCGCCCCTGGACGATCATCAGGTCCTTCTTTCGCCCGGTGATGAAGAGGCGCCCGTCGGCATCGCGGATCCCGAGGTCCCCGGTCGCGAGCCAGCCGTCGCGGGACACGCCGGACGCGTCCCCCGTGGCGTCGAGGTACCCGGGGGTGACCGACGTCCCGCGGATGTGGAGCTCCCCGACGCTTCCCGGGGGTAGGTCGCTCCCCGCCTCGTCCCGGATCCGGACCTCGAAGTCGCCGAGGGGATGGCCGACCGAGGGGATCTCCATCCCTTCGATCGTCCGGACGATCTCCGGCTCCTCGAAGCGTGGCGCGCTGATGATGAGCGTCGCCTCCGCCATCCCGTAGACCGGGCGGACGCTTCCGGGCACGAAGCCGAACCGGGCGAAGCGCTCCTCGAAGCGGCGGATCGAGCCGGGCCGGACCGGCTCGGAGCCGTTGTAGATGTAACGGAACGAGCTCAGGTCGAGCGGCGTCTCGCGCAGCTGCTCGTCGCTGATCCGCTGCGTGCAGATGTCGAGCGCGAAGTTGGGGATCGCCGTGACGTAGCCGCGATGCCGGCTGATCGCCTGCAGCCAGGCGATCGGCCGGGTCACGAAGCAGCGCGGGTGCATTAACACGAGCGGGTTCTTGAGGAGGAAGTTCGTCAGGAGCCCGCCGATCAGCCCCATGTCGTGATAGAGCGGAAGCCAGCTCACCCAGACGCTCTCGGAGGTCCGCCGGTCGGAGTCGACGATCAGCCCGATGTTGTGAACGATCCCCCCGTGAGTGATCCGGACCCCCTTCGGCTGCGACGTGCTGCCGGAGGAGAACTGGACGAACGCCACGTCCCCGGGGGTGACGCTCGCGGGCTCCACGGGGGAGTCGTCCGCGATCTCCTCGGGCGTGGGTGCGGCGGCGGAAAGAGCGATCGAGGCCGGCGCCTCGTCGTACGCGCCGGCGATCCCCGCGAGTTCGTCCCCGACCAGCAGGCGATCGACGCGGTGGATCCGGATCAGACGGACCATCTGCCGCCGGTGGGCCTCCCGATCCTGTCCGATCAGTGGCGCCGTCACCGAGAACGGCGTCGCCCCGAGGTGCACGAGGGCGAGGAACGACGCGATCGCGTCGATGTCGGTCGCCAGGGGGATGACCACGCGGTGTCCCGGCCCCACGCCGTCCGCGCGGAAGCGCCGCGCGATCGCGCGCGTCCTGGCGAACAGCTCGGCGTAGGAGTGGAACGACTCCTGGAACCGCGAGTTGACGAGCAGGATGCCGCGCCGCGACTCGGCGTCGCGAAGTCCTTGGATCAGCTCGATGAAGTCCCGGGGGGTGGGAAGCACGCCGTCAGGCTCCGAGGGCCTCGGGGATCAGGCGGGCAAGCTCGCCGACGGAGATGTCGCGGAGCCGGTCCACGTCCTCGAGCGGGAACCGGAAGCGAAGCCGGTCTTCGAGGTCGCCGAGGGTCAAGAGAAAGGCCAAGGAGTCGAACCCGAGGTCGCGCGCAAGGACGTGGCTCTCGAGGATCTCGGGGACCTCGATGCGGGCGTGGGTCCGGACGATCTCCCGGACCGCGGCGAGGGTGGACGTGGACGCTCCCATGGGACCTCCGCGAAGGAGTGCATATACGCGGAAGCTCGTTTCCCTTCAACAAAATGGGGGCCCGCGCCGCGGGCCCCCAAGGTGCTGCGATCGTCGATTGCGATCAGTACCGGCGGTTTCCGCCTCCGCGATTGCCGCCGCCGTACCCTCCGCCGAACCCGCCGCCGCCACCGCCGCCGCCGGCCGAGCGCTCCTTGGCCTCGTTCACGGTCAGGGCGCGGCCGCCGAACTCACGGCCGTTCAGGTCGCGGATCGCACCGTCGGCATCCTCCGAGTTGGCCATCTCGACGAAACCGAATCCACGGGGGCGCCCCGTGTCGCGATCGGTGATCAACTTGACCTCGGCGACCTGGCGGCCGCTCTGGGCGAAGAGATCGCGGATCTGAGTCTCGTCCGCGCTGAAGGGGAGATTGCCGACATACAGTCTGGTACCCATGCTCGAACTCCTGGCGCTGTCGTCGTGAAGCGCCGTTCCCGAGTTCCGGCCGCCGACCCGATCCGTCGGGTCGGACACATGCGCCTACGCACGCTGCCGGCTTCGGCGCGTCACACTTCGTTTCTGTACGAGAGGATGCCGACCGGAACCCGACAGCAGGGTAGGAGACCCGCCGGAGCGAGTCAAGTCTCGGGCAAGGGAGGGGGTGCTCGCGCGGGAACCGCGCCTCGAGCTCGCGTCCGGGAACCGCACCCTCCGGCTGCGTACGTTCTCCCCATGTGGCACCACGTCATGAACCGGGTCGTGGAGGGAAATGGGTGGCTCTCCGGCGAAGCCGATGCCGTCGCGTTCCTCGCATCCGCCCGGCGCGCCGCAACGGAGCTCGGGATCGAGGTCCATGCCTTCGCGGTCCTCCCGCGCCACTACCATCTGCTCCTCCGGGCCTCCGGCGAGCGCTCCCTCGCGCTCGTCGCCGCCCTCGAGCGGGCGGTCGCGTTCCCCGGATACGACGCTCCTCTGATCCGCCCGGTGAGGGGTGGCCGGCACCTGCTCGGCGTCAGCCGCTACATCCACCTCAACCCGGTCGAGGCGCGGCTGGTCGAGCGCCCCGAGGACTGGCCGCACTCCAGCTTCGGGGCCTATCTCGGCGATCCCTCGCCGGAGGGCTTCCCCGTCACCGACGCCGTGCTCGCAAGGTTCGGCACGATCGGCGCGCGCCACCGCTATCGCGCCTACGTCGCGGCAGGGCTCGAGCGGGGAACCCGGGATCTCTTCGGCCGTGCCAAAGAGCCGGCGGACGATCCCGCCTGGCGCATCGAGCCGGGGCTCGGCGCCCGTCAGGCCCGGCGCCGCGGTCGCGCGGCCTCGCCGCGCATCATGTAGATCTGCCAGAGGTCCCGCGAGCTGGTTCGAAGGAACGGCGCGAGCGCGAGCTTCCCGGTAGGTCCGATGCTCCGCTCGAGGAAGTCCAGCTCCTCGAGCTTCGCCCGGTCGGCCTCGTCGAGCGGGACGGCGAACCCCGCCTCACGCATCATCAGGAGCCCCTTCGCCCTCAGCGACAGCTCGAGGTGGAGCCGGAGGTAGCAGAACATGTCCACCACGACCTCCGGCGAGAAGCGCTCCTTCAGCGAGCCCAGGTAGGCGCCGACCGCCGAGTCGGAGACGCGGCCGGAGAGGATCGACTCGAGAACCTCGGTGTCGGCGTCGAAGCCGACGTTCAGCCACTGCTCGAGCGCCCGCTCGCTCCTCTCGAACACGAAGAACGCGAGCGGGGGAAGGACGAGCAGGATCGCGGCGGTCGAGAGCACGGGCGACAGGAAGAAGTGGTTGAAGAACGAGTGGATCACCGTCGCGAGCAGGATCGCGATCCCCCACCCCGCCGCCGGCGGAGCGCCGCGCCGCTCGGAGAGCGCGCGCCCCGCGATCCCGACGATCGCGGTCGCGCCGCCGTGCATGATCGCGGTACCGAACCCCCGCACGAGCCAGAGGGTGATCGACGCGTGGGTCAGCGTCAGACCGTAATAGATGTTCTCCGCCACGGCGAAGCCGGTTCCGATCGCGAAGCCGTAGATCGCCGCATCGACGAGGAACCCGATGCGGTTCGAGCGGACGAGGAGGACGATCGCCGCCGCCTTGGCCAGCTCCTCGACGAGCGGGGCGACGTACCGGGAATACGAGGCCGCGCTCAGGGAGAGACGGGGGGCGAGCGCCGCGTTGCCGAACCAGCAGACGGTGGCGAGGCCGAACCCGACGGCGAGGAGGAGCGCGATCCAGCGGGGTCGCACGAGCTTGTAGCTGTCGAGATAGATCAGCACGCCCAGGAAGAGCAGGACGGGGAGGAGCCCGAGGGCGTAGATCACTGCAGCACCCTGAGCGAGACCATCCCCTCGTTTCGCCGCGGCTGTCCGTTCTCGAAGGCGGCTGCGTATCCGAACGAGAGCGTCATGTCCAGGCGGGAGAGGACCGTGAACCGGACGTCGAGCTGCGCTCCTGCGTCCGCGACCGTGCGGCGGACCGCCGACCCGTCGAAGTCGGTCGTCAGTCCCGACACGAACAGCGACGGCCGCGCCCAGGTCGCGTAGAACCCCGGCGTCCCGAAGCGCCGGAAGCGGATCGGAGGCAGGTTCCACTCGAGGATCGATTTCCCGAAGGTTCGCCCGCCGATCTCGTCGATCTCCACGCCGGGGAAGCTCAGCACCTCGCGGTAGCGATGCTCGTCCCCATGGTCGATCCAGTTGTTCCCGAACCCGCCGAAGAAGAACTGCGCGAACGGATCGGTCCTGTCCCCGAACCCCGCGCCCACCGCGTTCCGGAGCCAGATCGAGGAGTGGGTCAGCGGGAGCTGGAAGCCGACGTCGTACGTCGCGAGCGTCTGCGGGACGAAGTCGCCGTCGGCGTAGTTGGCGCCGAGCCAGAGCTGGACGCGCTGCCCCTTCTCCTCGTCCACGCGCCCGATCGACGACCGGACGTTCTCGTACTTCAACCGCGCGAAACCGGTGACGAGGGTGTCGGAGGGGGAGGCGACGTTCTGGAAGAGCGGCAGCGTCTCGAGGTTGCCGTAGTAGGCCGCCTCCGTCGTGAACGAGAGGCGGCGCGGCAGGTCGTACAGGTAGGTGTGGTCCCATCCGACCCGCAGCGAGTAGCCCTTGCGCGAGGTCTTGGTCGGCCCGAACAGGTCGTAGAAGTCGCCTGCGTTGAGCTTCGCATCCACCCGCCAGTCGTACCGGTGGAACTGCAGGCGCAGGTGCAGCCGCTCGCTCTCGGGAAGGTCGTGGTCGGGGGAGTACGACGCGTTCAGCGTGAGCCGGTCGAGCATGACCGGGTCGGAGAAGTTGAACCGCATCCCGACGGCGGGGGAGTCCTTGTACCCCTCGAGGATCGGGTAGAACGACTCGGAGCGGATGGCCCGTACGGGCTCGTAGGGGCCGCGGCGGACGATCATCTCCTCCAGGGGGATCTTGGCGGGTGAGGGGACCTGCCAGTCCTTCAACACCGGGTGGTGGTCCACGAGCTGCTGTCCGAGGAAGGCGATCGCCCCGACGTCCTCGAGGGGGGCGGGCTGGATGGTCGAGGGGACGAACCCCTGGCCGGAGTAGCGGAAGACGATCATCGACCCGTCGTCGCGGGGGATCGGCTGGAAGAACCCGGTCTCGGCGTTCGAGAGGGCTTCGACCTTCCCCGTCGCCAGCTCGTAGCGGAAGACGTTCGAGACCCCGGTGTAATACGAGCTGCCGACGAGGTACCGGCCGTCCTTCGTGAAGCCGAACCCCTCCGGGATGAACGTCGCGAAATCGAACTTGGCGACCGGCTCCGCGCGCCCGGCGAGCAGGTTCTCGATCTTGAACACCTGTTCCGTGTGGAGGCCGTCGATTCCGCCGACCGCCGCCGAGAGCATCGCTCCGTCCGGCGAGACGTCGAGGTCGTAGAGCACTTCCCCGTACGGCCAGGAGCGGACTTGATTCCACTGGTCGTACGGGTACGGGACGCGCACGAGGGTCGCGATCCCGTTGAAGTGCCGCACGCCCCAGAGCGACCGGTCGGCCGGGTCGAAGGCGAGGTCGCCGATCCGCGCGTCCTTGAGGAGCATCCGCGTCTTGCCGGTCGCCGGGTCGAGCGACATCAGGTCGCGGTAGTCGCGGCTGTCGGCGGTATAGAACAGGGTTCGCGATCCCGGATCCCACGCGAGCGACGTGACCGTGAACAGGACCGGGGCCTTGACCTCGGCGATCGGCTCGACCGCGCCGTCGTCGAGCGAGATCGCCCCGACGTGAGCGACCAGCCCCTGGTAGTTGAACGCGACGTAGAGCTTTCGCTCCTGCTCGTCGAGGAACGCCCGCGAGACCGACCCGAGGGCCCTCGCCGATAGGTCTCGGTACGGTGTCGTCGGGTACTTGCGGACGGCCTCCAGGTTCGCTTGCTGGAACCCGCGCTCGAAGGCGACCCAGTCGGACCAAGCCTGGTCCAGCGGCAGGCCGAACGTCGCCTTGAAGTTCTTCGCGTAGTAGGCCCGGCTCCCCTCTCCGCGAGAAACCCACTCGACCAGGCGCTCCGGGGTGTACCTGTCGGCCAGCCAGGTCATGAACCGGGTGCCGTAGAGGTACGAGTTGACCTCGACCTGGAAATCGATCTTGGTCCCCTCGGAGACGAGGCTGAGGGGGTCGTGGAACGGGGCCCCGTCACGCACCATCGAGCGGAAGACCATCTCGTCGTAGGCGCCCTGCGCGCGACCTTGGCCGCCCGCCATCCAGGTCTCGACGAACACCGCGATCCCCTCGTGGTACCAGCGGGGGGCCGCGTCGCGGGGGACCGTCAGGTAGTAGTACAGGATCGATTCCGGGTCGGCGGCGACCGGCATGACCTTCCCGCCGAAGAACGCCCTGGCCCGCCGGTCGGGCTTCGCGGCGGAGTCCACGGTCGCGATGTGGACCAGCTCGTGGTTCATGAGCCAGTTCATCCGCTCGTTCGGCGAGACGGTCTCGTACGCGACGGAGATCGGGGAGATCTCCAGCGCGAGGTCGTTCCAGGGGACCGCCGTGGCGCTGGCGTTTCCGGAGTCCGAGAAGTCGTTGAGGAGGACCGTGACCTTCTCGGACGGTGTGTACCCGAGCATCCGGCGCTGAAAGTCGAGCGAGTTCTCGAAGCAGCGGCCGGCGTGAGGGACCAGGTAGGACTGGAAGGGGTCGATGTAGAGGAGGCGGAGGTCCCGGGTCTCCAGGGTCGTGAACTGCGCCACCGCAGGGGAGACGGAGGCCAGAGCGACGATCGCAAGGAACCGCCGGAACGAGCCGCCCCCCATTGCTCGCGTCCACCCCCAAAAGCAAGACGGAGGCGCCCCGTTCCCGGGACGCCTCCGTCGTCAGCGGACGCGAATTATAACTCTTCTCGATTCAGTGGATCGTCAGAGCGTCGAGCCTCCTGGCCTCGATCCGGAGACCGTTCAAGAGGGCGGCGTTGCGGTTGATCGCCTGCATGAACGCCTGGTTCCTGAGCGCCTGCATGAAGGCATCGTTGCTCAGGACCGCCTGCACGAGGGCCTGGTTCCCCTTGAGCGCCTGCACCAAGGCGTCGTTCCCCTTGTTGAGCATCGCCTGGTCGAGCTTGCGACCGGCATTCAACTTGAACGCCTCGTTCCCCCGGATCGCCTGGTCGCGCACCGCGTTGACCTTCAGGGCGTCCATCACCGCGTCGTTGGCGAAGAGCGCTCGCGCCTCCGGGTCCTTGACGATCCGGTCGAAGGTCTCGCTCTGGATCCAGGTCGTGAGCTCGGTCTGGTCGAGCGTGACGTCGTTCCCCGTGATCTGGGTGGAGTGGTACCGCTGAGCCGCCCCCACCGTGCCGACCGCATCCTTGGGCTCCGGCGGATAGTTCTGGAAGAACACCACCAAAGCGGCGGCCGCGATCACGCTGCCCCCGATGAAGACCCACTTGTTCGCTGCGTTCTTTCCAGCCATGACCATCTCCTCTGCCCTTTGGCTCCCAGAAGTCACGCTCGTCAGGACGTACAACGGCTCCGGCTAAAAGTTGGGATCATTGTTTGGGAAGACGGAGGGAGCCCGCCTCGGTGGTCTCCCCCTCGTGGACGAATCGAACGTCCAGCCGTCCCCCGTCCTCGCGGGGGTCGAACCGGAGGATGACCTCGACCGGCTCGGACGCCTTCAGATCGACGTCGATCGCCGCCCCGCTTCCCGCCGGGCGCATCGTCGCCGTGCCGTGGACGCCGGCTGCCGACAGCTGCAATCCGCCGCTGGATGGACCGGGAGCGAGCGTGGCCGCCGCTTCGCGGCTGGACACCGACTGGCCGATCGGTCCCCGCCCGGTCACCGCGTAAAGGCCGATCATTCCGAGCAGAACGCCCGCCGCCAGGGCGTAGGCGTACCGCAGGACGACCCGCCCCTGCGGGCGACCCAGCCTGGACGCAAAGCTCGCCGGACGACGGAGCTCCCCGGTCCGGATCGGTCCCATCACCCGCTCGACCAGCTCGGCTGGAGGCTCCTCGCGCTCGACGGCGTCGAGCAGCCCGCCGAGGCGGCGGAGGCGCTCGTATTCCCCACGGGCAGCCGGGTTCTGGAGAAGGATCTCGCGCAGCCGCGCCCGGTCGCGCTCGGTCGCCATCCCGTCGAGGTCGGCGTGAATCAGCTCGTGGATGTCGTGAGGGAGGGTCATCGCATCATCCCCTTCGCTTCGAGCAGGTCGCGAAGCTGCCGGCGCGCTTCGAAGAGCCTGGATTTCACCGTCTTTTCCGGAATGCCGATCGTCGCCGCGATGTCCGCGTACGAGCAGTCCAGGAAGTGCCTCAACACGAGCACCGCGCGTCCATCCGGGGGGATGCGCATCAGCGCCTCCTGGACCCGGCGGCTGAGGTCGGCGCCGAGGATCTCCTCCTCGGGGCTTCGGATCGCCGCCGGCCAGTCCCCCGCGAGCGGCTCGGTGCGGGAGCGGCGCTTGACGTGGTTGAGGGCTTCGTTGATCGCGATGCGGTAGAGCCAGCTGAAGAACTTGTGCCGAGGGTCGAAGGTCGTGAGCTGCTCGTAGGCCTTGAGGAACGCGGTCTGCGTGAGGTCGAGGGCGTCGTCCCGATCCCGAACCATGCGCAGGACCGCGTTGAAAACCGGCCCCTTGTACCGCACCAGAAGGATCTCGAACGCGTGTTCATCGCCGCCGAGGCACTCCTGAACCAGGTCCCTGTCGTCCGGTTCGATCGTCATAACTACACGAGGTGCCCCGAAAGGTTGGGGCCGATCAGGCGGGGGGGGGCTCGATGGCGAAAACCCGATCGAATCCGGCGAAATGCAGGATGTCGCGGACATGTCCCCGGACGTTCACCAGCTTCAGGCTCTCCCCCCGGTCCATGAGCCGTTTCTGGGTCGCGAGGAGGACCCCGAGGCCGAGGCTCGAGATGTACTGGAGCTCCGCCAGATCGACGACCCGGCTCCCGGTCACGGCGGCCAGGAACGTCTCGGCCCGCTCGGCCTGGGAGGCGTCGAACCGTCCCGACAGGATGATTTCGTCGTTCGGACCGACCTTGATCTCCAACATCCCCCTCACCCCAGCTTTTTGAAGATTGTAGTCGTGCTCCGGCCGTCAACGTACTCGTAGTCGATTCCATCGACCATCCGCTTCAGGATGTGGATCCCCAGCCCCCCGGGCGTCCGCTCCCGCGGGCCCAGATCGACGCGCGCGTCGGGGGCGCTGCGGATGTCGAACGGCTGGCCGCCGAGGTCGGTGAGGCTGACCGCCAGCCGCCCCGGCTCCCGGCGCAGCTCAACGAGGATCTCCTCCCTTCCGCCGCCGTACTTGATCAGGTTCGTGAACAGCTCCTCGACGGCGAAGTGGACGGGGACGCGATGCTCCCCGCCGATCGCGGCACGGTCGAAGAACTCGTCGATGAAGTCGAAGACGGCGGGGAGGCTCCCCACCTCGCGCGGGAACGAACGGCGCTCGGGCGTCATGCGGGCCGTGCGACGGCGATCAGCGACAGCCC
>DASRJG010000213.1:0-14143 GCA_035649595.1 Candidatus Polarisedimenticolaceae bacterium | reverse complement strand
TCCGCCTCGCGCCGGGCCTCCCGGTGAATCCGCGGGTCTCGCGCGAAGCGCTCGCGCGCGCGGTGATCGGCGAGCGACCGGCGCGCGAGCGACTCCTCGACGAGGGGCGCGTCGTACCCGAGCGCGGCGTAGATCTCGCGGAGGCGGTCGGGGAACCGCGTGTCCCGTGCGATGCGCGCCATCTCCGTCCGCAGCGCGTCCTCGTCCAGGGGCGCGCCCCAGTACGAGGCCAGCGCCGCCGACTGCGCGAGGGAGCGGCGCACCGAGCCTTCCAGCACGGCCTGCGGGACGGCCTCCTCGAAGGGGCGCGTCGCGTCGATCTGGTGGGCGTAGTACACGCGCGCGATCGCGCGCTCCGCCGCGACCCGCTCGGCGAACCCGATCTCCCGCGCTCCCCGCGCGCCACCCGCGAAGAGCGCACCCGCCGTGAACAACAGACACCCGCGCGCGAGCAGCCCTCGGCTCATGGGCAGTGTTCCCCCCCGGGTCGAGCTTTCCTATACGGCGGTGCGGGGAGCGCGGCCAGGATGTCCGACGTTCTCTTGGGGTTTCTACCGGACCTCGAACGAGGCCCCGGCGAGGGGGGCGTCGGTGTCCCGGTAGGTCCGGAGGTTCCGCGCCTTGTCGAGGATCTGGATCACCGTGACTTTCCAGGTCCCCTTGGCGGCGAACGGAGGCACGGCGACCGTCGCGGTGAGCGGGGCGTCCGGCCGGCTCGGGTTCGGCTCGGCCGCGAAGAAAACGCGGGGGAACTGGCCGTTCGCCGCGACCGGCCCGTCGATCCGGCCCGAGAGCGAGCCGACGCCGCTGGCCGCGTCGTGGGCGACCACGGTGACGACGACCTCGGTCGCGACAGTGTTGGAGACGACGGTCGGGGAGAGCGTCACCGAATCGACGAGGGGGGGCTCCGCGTCGCAGGCCCCTCCGCCGGACACGACGAACTTGACCGCATCGACGACCGGGGTGCCGGCCGCGAGGACCACGGTGTTGTTGGCCTTGTCGGCGGCGCGCACGTGGGCCACGGTCCACGCTCCGCAGTCCGCGTTCGCTGGGATCGGGAGGTCGGCCTCCCAGGTCCCGGCCTCCACGTTCGCCTGGCAGGAGAACGGGACCAGCGCGCTTCGCGACGGGCTCTGAATCGAGCCGGTGACCGATGCGACCCCGGAGCCCTCGTCCTCGACGCTGACGATGAGCTTGTTCATCTGTCCCGCGTCCAGCGTCGCGTCGCGAACCGCGAGGCTGTGGATCACCGGCGGCGCGGAGTCGGAGCTCTCCGAGACGACGCGGAGGGTTCCGCCTGCGGGGACGCTGGTCCGGTTGTACGCGAGGTTCAGCCAGTTCCCGGCGCGATCGACGATCTGGAGAGTGGCGACGTACCAGCCGCCGGTCTCGGCCTGCCGGGGAATCGTCACCCTCGCGGAAAAAGTCCCCTGGCCTCCGGTCTCCTCGCCGGCGAAGGTCACGACGGCGGCCTCACCGGGACTGCGCACGGTCCCGAACACCGACTTCACGCCCGAGAGATCGTCGCTCGTGCCGATCGACAGCGTCGAGGTGCCGCCGTCGGGGATCTCGGCCGGCTCGAAGCGCAGGAACTGGAGCGTGGGAAGCCGGCGGTCGGAGTCGGGGTCGTCCGGCGGCGCGGGGGGAGGCTCGACCGCTTTCGCGGTCGGCTCGCGCGGGAGGACCGGAGCCGGAGGGCTCGCCGGGGCAGGTGCGGCCGGAGTCGGTGTCACCGGCGCGGGAAGCGCGCGTGGCGCCGCGGCTTGCGATGAGGGCTGCGGCGCGGGCGCGGAGACCACCGGAGGTGTCGCGGCGACCGCCGCCGGCGACGGTGACGGAGCGACGCCGGGTGTGGGGCGCGCGGGCGCGGCCGGCTCGGCGCTCGGCGCGGTGTCGCGAGGCTCTTCTCGTGGAGGAGGCGGAGCGGCGGCCGGCTCGGGGGGAGTGGCCGCGGGGAGGACCGGCGCGGCGAGGGCCGGGTCCGGCGGAGCGCTCGCGGGCCGGCGCAGACGATCCGCGACGACGAGGCCGCAAAGGAGCGCGAGCGCGCCGATCGCGATCCAGGCGGCGTCACGCCGACGCAACGACGCAGCTCTTCAGGAGACGGGTCCAGCCGACGCCGGACAGCCGGGCGGTCTCGTGGAAGCGATCGATCGCGAGCTGCCGAGCGGCCTCCGGGCTCTCGGCTTCCACCGCGGTCTCGTGGACGAACGCGCGCCGCTCCCCGCGCACGCACTCGACATACTCGTAGACGATCGCCCAACGTCGATGCACGGGCACAAGTAGATGACGACGGCGCCGGGATTTCAAGCCGTGAGGCGCCGCGGGCGGCGCGCGGGTATCGTCGGTCTGGAGGCGGCCATGCTCGCTGACGAAGGGTTCAAGGCCACCGCGACGCGCGTCACGTTCTTCCTGCTGAGGGTGGTGTCGGGGCTCCTCTTCTTCCACGCCGGCGCGATGAAGCTCCTCGGCTGGTTCGGAGGCATGCCGGGGAATCAACCGAGCCCGCCGCCGCTGACGTCGCAGGTGGGGATCGCGGGGATCCTCGAGCTCTTCGGGGGCATCCTGATCATGCTCGGGCTGCTCACGCGCCCGGTTGCGTTCATCCTCTCGGGCGAGATGGCGGTCGCCTATTGGCAGTTCCACGCTCCGAACGGGACCTGGCCGATCCAGAACCGCGGCGAGGCCGCCGTCCTGCTCTGCTTCATCTTCCTATACATGGCCGCGCACGGGGGAGGGGACTGGAGTGTGGACGCGCTGATCCGGCGCCGCCTGAAGCGAACGCCCGTCTAGTGCCGGCCTTCCGCGATCTCAACATGGAGGCTGCGGGGCAGCTCAACGATCTCGCCCTCATCCATCCCTCCCGCCACGGACGGCTCGCCTACAAGCGGGCCTCCCGATCGATCCTCCAGATCGAGGAGCCGATCGATGCGATCGCCGCCGCGCGGTCCCTGCGGGAGATCCCCTACGTCGGCCCCGCGAGCGAGCGCGTGATCCTCGAGTACCTCGAGCGCGGGCGCAGCCCGACGGTCGAGCGGGCGGTGGACAAGAGCGGCAAGCGCGACGAGGTCGAGGCCGCGCGCGCCCATCGCACGCACTTCCTCAGCCGCGCGGGGGCGCTCCGCGTCCTCCGGTCGCGCGCGAAGGGCCCGATCGCCGTGAGCGATTACAAGGGCGACCTCCAGAGCCATTCGGAGTGGAGCGACGGCGGCGAGAGCATCGAGACGCTCGCCGCCGCGGCGCGCGAGCGCGGGTACGCGTACCTCGCGGTGAGCGATCACTCGTACGGCCTGAAGATCGCGCGCGGGATGAGCATGAAGGACGCAGAGCGCCGGCGGCGCGAGATCAAGAGCCTGAACGAGCGATGGGACGGGGCGTTCCGGGTCTTCGATGCGGTCGAGGCGAACATACCGGTGGACGGTGGCGTGGACATGACGGCGCAGGAGCTGGCCACGTTCGAGCTCGTGCTGGCCGCGCCGCACTCGAGGCTCCGCCGGTCCGAGGATCAGACGCCGCGCATGCTCGCGACCGTGCACCACCCCGCGGTCCACATCCTGGCGCACCCCAGGGGGCGCATGTACTCTCGGCAGGGAGTGCTCGCGCGATGGGACGAGGTGTTCGAGGAGGCGAGCGAGCGGGGCGTCGCGATCGAGATCGACGGCGATCCCTACCGTCAAGACCTGGACTACACGCTGGCGAAGAGGGCGCTCGCAGCGGGGTGCCTGTTCGCGCTCGACAGCGACGCGCACGCGGGATCGGAGCTGATCTACGCGGAGCTCGCGCTCGCCCACGCGCGGCTCGCCGGGATCCCGGCGAAGCGGATCCTCAACTCCTGGCCGGCGACGAAGCTGGCGGCCTGGGCGCGCGAGCGTTCGGCGCGCGCCCGGTGAGCGCGGGCCCGGTCTTCCTGCTTTCGCCGGCCCACTGCGGCGGCCGGCGGGCGCAGATGCTCCTGCGGGAGGCGGCCGATTTCCCGCTGGCCGCGCGGCTGCGCGAGGCGGGCGCGCCGATCGGGGAGGTCTTCGCGTTCCTGAGCGGCCTCTACTTTCGCGGGAAGCTGAGCTACGGCCGCGCGTTCGGCCGCGCGCTCGTGATCACCCCGGGGCGCGGGCTCCTCCCGCCGGAGGCGGTCGTCACCCTCGACGACCTCCGTACGATCGCGGAGGTCGGCGTCGCCCCCGGCGAGCCCCGTTTCCGCGAGCCGCTGGAGCGCGACGCCGGCGCGCTCGCCGCCTCCCTCGGCGGGGACGACATCGTGGTGCTGCTCGGGAGCATCGCGAGCGGCAAGTACGTCGACGTGATCGAGAGCCGGCTCGACGGCCGCCTGCGTTTCCCGGCGGAGTTCGTCGGGCGCGGGGACATGAGCCGCGGCGGCCTGATGCTCCGCTGCGTGCTCGGGGGGGCGGAGCTGACGTACGTCCCGCTCGCGGGGGCCGCGCGGCGCGGCAAGCGACCGCCGCGCCTGACACCGCTCCGGTGAAGATCCCGAAGGGGCCGGGGGACGTCGAGCTCGACGTCGAAGGGCGGCGCGTCAAGCTCACCAACCTCGAGAAGCCGTTCTGGCCCGAGCTCGGGCTCACGAAGCGCGATCTCCTCCACTACTACGCGCGGATGGCGCCGGCGCTGCTGCCGCACCTGGCGGACCGGGCCATGGTGATGAAGCGATACCCCGACGGCGCTCACGGCGCTTTCTTCTTCATGAAGCGCGCGCCGACGCCGAGGCCGAAGTGGATCCGCACCTGCCGCATCCCGCACGCGTCGGGCAACGTGATCGACTTCCCCGTCGTTCACGATCTCGCGTCGCTCCTCTGGGTCGTCAACCTCGGCTGCATCGACCTCAACCCGTGGTACGCGCGCTGCGACGACGTGAACCGCCCCGATTGGCTGCACTTCGATCTCGACCCGGTCCCGCGCGCGAGCTTCGCGAAGGTGATCGAGACCGCGCTCCTCGTGAGGCGTGGGCTCGAGGGGCTCGGGATGCCCTGCCACGCGAAGACGACCGGCTCCAAGGGGATCCACGTGTACGTCCCGATCCGGCGCGGGCCGCTCCAGAAAGAGGTCTGGTCGTTCGCGAAGCGGTTCGCGGTCGCGCTCGCGGGGCAGGCGCCGAAGCTGATCACCTCCGAGTACCGGATCGCCAAGCGCCCCCCCGGCCGCGTCCTCGTGGACTACAACCAGAACTCCTGGGGGCGCACGCTGGCCTCGATCTACTCGGTCCGCCCGCGGCCGCGCGCGACCGTCTCCACCCCCGTCACGTGGGACGAGCTGGAGCGCGGCGTCGCGATCGAGTCCTTCCGGATCGACACCGTCCCCAAGCGCGTGGACCGGATCGGGGACCTCTGGAAGCCGCTGCTGGCCTCGAAGGGCCGCGTCGCGCTCGAGAAGTACCTGTGAGCCTCCCGCTCCGCCGCCCCTATCCGCCGATGGAGGCGCGCTCGGTCGAGGCCGTTCCGGTCGGTCCCGGATGGCAGTACGAGCCCAAGTGGGACGGCTTCCGCTGCCTCGCCTTCCGCGACGGGAACGCGGTCGCGCTCCAGTCGAAGGCCGGAGAGCCGCTCGCCCGGTACTTCCCGGAGATGGTCGAGGCCGTCCGGGCGGTTGGCGCGCGCCGCTTCGTGCTCGACGGGGAGCTGGTGATCCCGAAAGGGGGATCGCTCTCCTTCGACGATCTCCTCCAGCGGATCCATCCCGCCGAGAGCCGGGTCGAGAAGCTCGCGGCCGGGACGCCGGCGCTGCTGATCGTCTTCGACCTCCTGGTGGACGAGAACGGCCGGTCGCTCACGAAGCTGCCGCTCGCCGAGCGGAGACCGAGGCTGGAGCGGTTCGCGTCCACGCACCTCGCGAAGAGCCCGAGGATCGTGCTCTCCCCTGCGACGGGGGATCCCGCGCGAGCGAAGAAGTGGTTCACGGCCACGCGCGGCGCGCTCGACGGCGTCATCGCCAAGCGGCTCGACATGGCCTACCAGTCCGGCAACCGCGACGGGATGCAGAAGATCAAGCAGCGCCGCACGGCCGACTGCGTGGTCGGAGGATTTCGCTACGCGTCGAAGGGCCGGATCGTCGGATCGCTGCTCCTGGGGCTCTTCGACCGCAGAGGACTGCTGCACCACGTCGGCTTCACGTCGAGCCCGACGGAGAGCGATCGGCGCGCGATGACCCCGAAGCTGGAGAAGCTCGTCGCGCCCCCCGGTTTCACCGGCAACGCCCCGGGGGGGCCGAGCCGCTGGAGCACGAAGCGATCGACGGAGTGGCAGCCCCTCAAGCCCACGCTCGTCGTCGAGGTGGAGTACGACCACGTGACCGGCGACCGGTTCCGCCACGGCACGCGCTTCGTGCGCTGGCGCCCCGACAAGAAGCCGAAGCAGTGCACCTTCGATCAGATCGCGCGGCCGGAAGGGAAGCTCCTCACGCTCCTCGGGAAAGGACGATCGACATGGACATCACCTCCGTCAACCCGGCGACCGGCCGGCCGATCGAGACGTACCGCGAGCTGAGCGACGACCGCATCGCCGCGGCGATCGCGCGGGCGCACGAGGCGTGGCTCGGCTGGCGCGCCACGACGTTCGCCGAGCGGGGCGCCTTGTTGCGCCGCGCGGCGCAGACGCTCCGCGAGCGGAAGCGCGATCTCGCGACGCTGATGGCGACGGAGATGGGAAAGCCGGTCGCGCAGGGGGTCGCCGAGGTGGAGAAGTGCGCGTGGGGGTGCGAGCACTTCGCCGCCGCCGCCGAGGGCTACCTGGCCCCGGATCCGATCGCGACCGACGCCGCGCGCTCCTACGTCGTCTTCGAGCCGTTGGGCGTGGTGCTCGCGGTGATGCCCTGGAACTTCCCGCTCTGGCAGGTGTTCCGCTTCGCCGCCCCCGCGCTGATGGCCGGGAACGCCGCTGTGCTCAAGCACGCCTCCAGCGTGCCGGGGTGCGCGCTCGCGATCCAGGGTCTGCTCGAGGCATCGGGATTCCCGCGAGGGCTGCTCGCGACGCTGATGATCGGCAGCTCCAAGGTGAAAGCGGTCATCGAGCATCCGCTCGTGCGCGCGGTGACGCTGACGGGCAGCACGCCGGCGGGGGCGTCGGTCGCGGCGCAGGCCGGGGCGGCGGTGAAGAAGACCGTCCTCGAGCTCGGCGGGTCGGACCCGTACATCGTGCTCGACGACGCCGACCTGGAGCGCGCGGCGGCGGTGTGCGTCGCGGCGCGGACGGTCAACGGCGGCCAGAGCTGCATCGCCGCGAAGCGGTTCATCGTCGTCGAGCCGCGGGTGGATGCGTTCGCCGAGTGGTTCTCCGCCTTGATGAAGAGGAAGCGGGTGGGGGATCCGCTCGACGAGGCGACCGAGATCGGGCCCCTCGCGCGCCGCGACCTTCGCGACGCGCTGCACCGGCAGGTGGCGGCCTCGATCGCGCGGGGCGCGAAGGCCGTCCTCGGCGCCGAGATCCCGCCGGGACCGGGAGCCTACTACCCGCCGACCGTGCTCACCGGCGTCGCTCCGGGGATGCCGGCCTACGACGAGGAGACGTTCGGCCCGGTCGCCGCGATCATCTCCGCGCGCGACGAGGACGACGCGATCCGCATCGCGAACGATACGACGTTCGGGCTCGGAGCGGCCGTGTTCACGAAGGACGTCGCGCGCGGCGAGCGGGTGGCGCGACGGGTCGAGGCCGGCGCGGTGTTCGTCAACACGCAGGTCGCCTCCGATCCCCGGCTTCCCTTCGGCGGGATCAAGCAGTCCGGCTACGGGCGCGAGCTGGGGGCGTACGGGATCCGGGAGTTCGTCAACGCGAAGACGATCCTCGTCGCCTGATCAGGGGCAGGCGGCGGCCGACGCCGCGATCCCCGCGTCGCGCGGCGCGACCTGCGTTCCGTCATCGAACGTTCCGGGGCGGCCGGCGCAGTCCGCGGCGCGCACGAGGTACCAGAACCCGGCTCCGGGAACCGGCACCTCGGGATCCGGGGCGGTCGTGTCGGCGCCGTCGTTCTCGACGCAGGCGGTGGTGGAGACCGCGAAGCTCCCCCCCGACGTCCGCAACGTCGAGAGCTGGCCGCGGACGATGTCGAACGTGGTCGCGAGCGCGACCGGGCTCCACGAGAGCGTCGTGCGGTCGGCCGCGATCGTCAGCCCCGCGACCGCGGCCGGAGGGGCCGGCGCGGTGGCGCAGACATACCCCGGCTTCGTGGCCTGCGAGCTTCCGCCGACGTTGGTCGCGGTCAGGCTCACCGTGTAGAGGCCGGGCGCGGTGTAGATGCGCGACGGGTTCTGGGAGGTCGCATCCACGAAGCTGTCCCCGTCCAGATCCCACGACCACGCGATCGGTCCGTTGAGCGTCTTGTCGGCGAACGTCACCGCGAGCGGCGCCGGCCCGGTCCGGGGCGCACCCTCGAAGTCGGTCGAAGGGAGCAGCGAGGGTTGCTTGACGATCGTGAAGCTGTCCCGGACCGTCCCGGTCGCGTCGAGGAAGATCGCGTCGAGACGGTTGCCGTTGAAATCCAGGACCATCGATCCCAGCACGTTCAGCGAGACGACCATCGCGGGGTGGTTGAGCGAGCCGCCGCTGATCTGCCCGGAGCTCCCCGCGACGGCGTACACGGCGCCTTCGTGCGGGTCCGTTCCCAGCGCTGGTTTCTGGTAGGGATGGCCGCTCCCTCCGTCCACGACGTGCGTCGCGGGGGTGAAGGTCGAGGAGTCGCCGTAGTGGCCGTCGATCAGGAACGATCGCTCGTAGGAGTGGCTGTGGCCGGTGAGCACGAGATCGACCCCGTGCGCCTCGATGATCGGGTTCGCGTTCTCGCGCATGTCGATCAGCTCTCCCTCCACGTCGGAATTGTGCGAGCCCTTGGTGTAGGGCGGGTGATGCCAGAACGCGACGATCCAATCCTGAGCGGTGGAGGAAAGGTCCTGGTCGAGCCATGTGAGCATCGGCCCGGCCGTCGAGCGGTCGGACTCGTACGAATCCAGGCAGACGTAGTGCACGTTCCCGTAGTCGAACGAGTAGTACGCCTCGGTGCCGGAGGGTGCGCCTCCGGCCTCGGCCGCGCGAGGGAGCGTGAAGATCTCGTAGTAGGGGCCGATCTCCAAGTCGGAGTCCGCGGAATGGCCGTCGTGGTTGCCGAAGGCCGGCCAGAGGACCGAGCCGCGGAGCATCGACGGGTACATCGCGAACACCGCGCCCTGATAGTCGGCGTCGGTGCCGTCCGGGTACGCGTTGTCGCCGAGCATCAGCCAGAGGTCCGTCGCCCGCGATCCCGTGAAGGCCGCATACGCGTCCCGGACCGCGGCGGCATTCCCGTTCGCCGTGCCGGAATCGCCGAGGACCCAGGCGCGGAACGGCTTCGTCGTCCCGGGGGCGGGGGAGGTGACGAAGAAGTAGTCGGCGCTCCCGCCCGCGAGCGTCTCGGTCGCGGAGCCGACGCTGTAGTAGTAGCGCGTGCTCGCGGACAGGCCGGAGAGAGCGACGGCGTGCTCGGTGGTGATCGATCCTTCGGAGGCGGTCGAAGTCAGCGTCGCCGGGTCGAGACCGTAGCGCACGACGCCGTCCGTGGCGGTGTCCGTCCGCCACCGCACGACGATCGACGACGGCGTCCCGCGCTGGAGGTACGGGCCGCGGAGGAGCGCCGAGGCCGGAGCCGGAGGGGCTTGCATCTGCAGCGGCTCGGGGGGCTTCACGAGCGGAAGCGTCGCCCCCGGGCGAAGCTCGAGGATCTTCCGGCGCAGGCTCGCCGCGCCGCCGAGGCGACGGTAGCCGCCCATCAGCTCATCGACGACGCGTCCGATGGCGAGCGGGTCGACCGAGAGCCGCGCCGCGGCGCGCTCGAGGTACCACTCCGGACGCGCGTCCTCGTCGCTCGCCGCGAGGATCGCCGCGTTCCAATCGGAGACGGACCCCGCCGGATCTCCCGCGGCGGCGCGCGCGCGCGCCCGCGCCACGCGCCCCTCGACGTGCCCGGGGCGGGCCGCGACGAAGCGATCGAGAGGGGCGAGGGCCTCGGCCGCCCGTCCCGACTGAGCGAGCATCCGCCCGCGGCACAGCAAGACGACGTCGAGCGACGGGTCGAGCCTCTCCGCCCGCGCGTAGTCGCTCTCCGCGGCCGCCCACTCGCCGCGAATCCGGTACAGCTCGCCGCGGCGCAGCCACGCGCGGGCGTCCCCTTGATGGGCGAGCACGCGGTGGGTCGCCTCGTGGAGCTGGGCGTCGAGGTCCGCGTGGGCGCGCGCGATCGAAGGTGCGATCAGCGCGAGCGAGACCGCGACGGCGAATCGAAATGATCGGGACATGCGCTCCTCGAAGGGGGGTGCCCGAAGTATACGAGAGTCGCCTACGCTTCGCGCAGCGCCGCCGTGACCGGAAGGCGCGCCGCCCGGATCGCCGGGAAAAGACCCCCCGCGAGCCCCAGAACGATCGCGAACACCACTCCCTGGATCAGGAGCGCCGCGGTGACGTCGAACGAGAAGGTCACCTGGCTGAACGTGTCGAAGTTGAGCGTCGAGGTCCGGTAGCCGTCGAAGAACGCCCAGGCGCCGAGCGCGCCCAGGATCCCTCCGGCCGCGGCCAGCATCAGAGACTCGGCCATCACCGACACGACGACGGCGGCCGGGCCGAAGCCGAGCGCGCGGAGCGTCGCGACCTCGCGCGTCCTCGCCGCGACCGCCGAGTACATCGTGTTGAGCGCGCCGAACACCGCGCCGATCCCCATCAGCACGGCGAGCAGGAACCCGAGCTGCCGGATGATCGCGTGGAGCGTGCGCCCCTGGTTCCCGAAGAACTCGCTCTCGCGCTGGACCTGGACGTCCAGCCGCGGGTCGCGCGTCAGGGCGTCCTTGAACCGGTCGAACGCTTCGGGGGATTCCAGCCGCGCGACCACGGTCTGGAAGGAGTTCCCGCGGCGATAGGCCGGCTGCAGCACGCGCGCGTCGGTCCACATCTCCGATTCCCACAGGGCGCCGTTGGCGGAGAAGGTGCCGACCACCGTCCACTCGTTCTGCCCCCACTTCAGGCGTGACCCGACGTCGAGACCGCGGAACTGCCTCATCGCCCCGGCGCCGACCAGGATCTCGTTCCGACCCCACTCGAAGGTCCGGCCCGAGGTGATCGAAAGCTCCGGCCGGATCGCGAACGCCGCCGGCTGCACGCCGCGGAGCGGAACGTTGGCAGGGGTCCCCGTCGATCGCTTCGGGACGTCCACGACGACGAACAGCTCGGCGGAGGACAGGGGCACGGGCGCCTCCCCCTTCGCGATCGAGCCGCGGGCGACGCCGGGCGCCTGCGCCACGATCTCGACCGAATCGCCGAGCATCAAGCTCATCATCTCGCTGTCGCTTCCGCTGCGGAGCACGAGCGCGTTCTGCGGCGAGCCCGCGGTCGTCAGCGCCTTGCGGAACCCCTCCCCGATCGAGAGGACGGCGACCAGCACCGCCACCACGCCCGCGATCCCCGCGATCGTGGCGAGGGAGGCGCCGCGGCGCTGCGGTATCGTGCGGATCGCGGTCGCGGTGATCGCGCCGACCTGCGCGAGCCAGTTCATCGGCGACATGCTCAGACCCTCCGGAGCGCATCGACGATGCGGAGGCGCATCGCCTGCAGGGCAGGGAGGATCCCGGAGACGATGCCGAGCAGGACCACCACGATCACCCCCGTGACGATGTCCCGGGTCGGAAAGTAGAAGATCGGAAGGAAGCCCCCCGTCGGGTCCCCTCCTGCGATCGCCATCGCGCCGAGCGTCAACCCGATCCCCCCGCCCAGCAGCGCGAGCAGGCTCGACTCCGCGAGCACGAGCGACAAGGTGCGGGCGTTCGAGAACCCGACTGTCTTGAGGACCGCCAGCTCGCTCGTCCGCTCGCGAACCGATTGCGCGATCGTGTTCCCGGTGACCAGCAGAAGCGTGAAGAACACCGCGGCGAGGATCCACTGGATGATCGCCCCGACGTCGCCGATCTGGTCGGCGAACCCCTGGGCGAGCGCCTTCTCGGTGACGGTCTTGGTCTCGGCGGGGGAGTTCTCGAACGCCGCGTCGATCCGCTTGCACACCTCCGCGACCTTCGCGGGATCGGCGATGCGCACGATGTACCACCCGACGATCCCCTGTCCGATCTGCCGCGCTTCGTCGAAGTAGTCGTAGTGGAAGAGGAACTGGGTCGTGTCGACGCCTTTCCCCCCTGTGTAGATCCCGCGAATGTTGAACTCCCAGAGGTTCGAGCCGTCCTTCTTCCGCCAGAAGGTCCCCTGGATCGGGACCCGGTCGCCGATCTTCCACCCGTAGCGCTTGGCGGTGGTGATCCCCACCAGCACGCCCTCGCGGTCGTCCTTCCAGGCGCGCCGCTGGTCCTCCGGGACCTTGAACTCGGGGTACATCGTCAGGTAGGCCTCGGGCTCGACCGGACCCTGGAACACCCCTTGAAATCCCTTGTTGGCGTTCTGGTAGATCCCGCCGAACCAGGTCGCGTGGGTGACGGCGACGACCCCCGGGACCCGCGCGATCTCGTCTTTGTAGCTCGCGGGGAGGGGCTGGATGATCGAGGTCTTGTGCGTGGTGAAGAGGCGGTCGGCCCCCGCGACGTCCACCCCCGCACTGAAGGCGACCTTGACCGCGGCGAGGTACGCGAACAGCACGAACGCGACGACGATCGACAGGAGCGTGAAGATCGTGCGCGCCTTGTGCCGCTTGAAGTTCCCCCAGAGGAGCGGCCAGAACCTCATGCGGCGGCCCCGGCGAGCACGCCCTTCTCGAGCTGCAGGACGCGTCCCGCGCGCACGGCGGCGTGCGGGTCGTGGGTGACCATGATGATCGTCTTGCCGTGGTCCCGGTTCAGGGCGCCCAGGAGGTCGAGCACGTCGTCGCCCGCCTTGCGGTCCAGGTCTCCGGTCGGCTCGTCGCAGAGGAGGATCGTGGGATCGGTCACGATCGCGCGGGCGATCCCGACCCGCTGCTCCTGCCCTCCGGAGAGCTGTCGGGGATAGTGCTTCGCGCGGTCCGAGAGCCCCACCAGCGACAGCGCGGTCGCGACCTGCTGGCGCCGCCTCGCGCGCGAGAGCGAGGTGAGCAGCAGCGGCAGCTCGACGTTCCGCTCCGCGCTCAGCGCCGGCAGCAGGTTGTACATCTGGAAGACGAACCCGACGTGCCGCGCGCGCCAGGCGGTGAGCTTCCCGTCGGGGAGGTCCGAGATGCGGACGCCTCCCACCGACACGACCCCGGCGGTCGGCCGGTCCAGGCCGCCGATGAGGTTGAGGAGCGTGGACTTGCCGGACCCCGAGGGGCCCATCAGCGCCAGGAACTCCCCGGGCGCGACGTCCATCGAGAGCCCCTGCAGGACCTCGATCTTCTCCCCGCCCCGAAAGAACGTCTTGATGACGTCTCGAACCTGAACCAGGCTGTCCATCGTCTCGCTCCTCATTCGGTCTGCCGTTCGGCGATCTTCGTTCCCGCCCCGATCTCGGCGGGCCCCTCCACCACGACGCGCTCCCCCGCGCGCAAGCCGGCCACCACTTCCGCGGGGTCGTCCCCTCCCGGACCGAGCGAGACCCCGCGGCGCTCGAGCCGGTCCCCCGTGCCGACGACGAAGACGAATTCCTCCCCCTGCGAGCCGCGCACGGCGCTGCGCGCCACGCGCACGATCCGCTGCGTCGCGCCTCCGGCCGAGGGGTCGGCGAGGAACGCCACCTTCACCCCCATGTCGGGGAGGATCCGCGGGTCGAGCGCGTCGAACCCGATGCGGACGGTCACGGTCGCCTTCTGCCGGTCGGCGGCGGGGATCGTCGTGATCACGTGACCGGGAATCGGCCAGTCGCGATACGCGTCGAGCGTCGCGACGACCGCCTGCCCCGGCTGGACCCGTTGGATGTACGCCTCGTTGACGTCCACCTCGATCTCGAGCGAGGACATGTCCACGATCGTCGAGATCCCGGTGCGGGTGAATCCTCCCCCCGCGGAATTCGGCGAGATCATCTCCCCCGGCTGCGCGTTCTTCGAGATCGCGACGCCGTCGAACGGGGCGCGGATGACCGTGTCGTCGAGGTTCTGGCGTGCGATCGCGACCTCGCGCTCGGAGGCGCGCGCCTCCTGGCGCTGGCGGTCGATCTGCGCGGCGATGACCTCCACCTCGGCGTCCACCGCATCGCGGTCGGCGGGGGAGGCGACGCCCTGTGCTGCGAGTCCG
>DASRJG010000212.1:0-27128 GCA_035649595.1 Candidatus Polarisedimenticolaceae bacterium | reverse complement strand
GGGGGATGCCGACGCCTCCGGGCCTCGCCGAGGCGAGCGCGCGATGGGCCGGCACGACGCGGGCGACCTACCTCGAGAGCGACGAGGAGCCGGTCTGGAGCGACGTGCGCCGCTATCGCACGAGCGCGCCGGGGCCGGTCGCCGCAGCGCTCGACTGGATCGCCGCGCAGGAGGCGCCGTGAGCGAGCGCCCGGTCGTGATGACATCCCGCGAAGGCGTTCCGCTCTTCGGGATCCTGCACGAGCCGGACGCGCCGCGGACGCCGAGGACCGGGGTCAGCCTGCTCAATCCGGGCTTGAAGTACCGCGTCGCGCCGAATCGCCTGAACGTGCGTCTCGCCCGCGCCCTCGAGCGCCGCGGTTACTACGTGCTGCGTCTGGATCCTCCCGGGATCGGCGACAGCGGAGGAGACCTTCCCGAGCTTCCTCTGCCGGAGCTCTGGCAGCGGATCCAGCGCGGCGCGCTGGTGGAGAGCGTCGTCGACGCCCAGCGCGTCTTCGAGCGGGAGTGCGGCCTCGCGGAGCTCGTCGGCATGGGGAACTGCGGCGGCGCGATCACGTCGCTTCTCGCGTCCACCGCTCATCCCACGTGCCGGCGCCTGATCCTCGTCGACCTCCCGGTCACCCTCCGCGCCGACGATTCGAATCCCCACGCGCGGATCCGGGGACGCGCGCACGGGACCTGGGTTCTGGCCGCCTACGCGAGGCGCGCGGGCGACTGGCGCGCGTGGCTGCGCTTGATTACCTTACGGAGCGACGTCGGCACGATCGCCCGCGCGCTCCGCGCGCGCTTCCTCGCGCCGAAGAAGGCCGCAGCGGCCGGCAGCCCCGGAGGGACGCCGGCGGCGCCGGCGGGCGCGGCGGAGGACGAGCGGTTGAACGAGAGGTTCATCGACGCCCTCGAGGCGTTCGAGGCGAAGGGAGGCGAGGCGCTCTTCGTCACCGCCGAGCAGGACAACAACACGATCCAATTCGACACGATGTTCGGGTCGACGCGCCTCGCCGAGCCGGCCCGCGCGCGTCGCCACCGCCGCATCACGATCCGCGGCGCGAACCACATCTACGGCCTTCCCGAGTGGCGCGACGAGCTCGCCGGGGAGGTCTTCTCCTGGCTGGACGGCCGAGGAGGGGCTCGATGAAGGTCGCGGTCGTCGGCGCGGGGTACTGGGGCCCGAACCTGGTCCGTGTCTTCGCTCAGAGCGCGGGCGTCACCGGCGTGACCGTGTGCGACATCGACCGGGCCCGGCTGGACCGGATGAAGAAGGCGCATCCGGGAATCGACGTCTCGGACGATCTCGATCGCATGCTGGGCGACGGCGCGATCGACGCGGTGGTGGTCGCGCTCCCCGCGGCGATGCACCACGCGGCGGCGAAGAAGGCGCTGCTCGCCGGCAAGCACGTGCTGGTCGAAAAGCCCCTCGCGTCGTCCTCGGCGGAGGCCGAGGAGCTCTGCCGCATCGCGGAGACGAACGGCAGGGTCCTCATGGTCGGTCACACCTTCCTGTTCAACGCCGCGGTCCGGAAGGTCAAGGACTACATCGACACCGGAGCGCTCGGCGAGGTCTACTACGTGTACGGCCAGCGCCTCAACCTCGGCATCGTCCGCCGCGACGTGGACGCCCTCTGGAACCTGGCGCCGCACGACATCTCGATCCTGCTGCATTGGCTCGGGGATCGGACGCCCGAGGAGGTCTCCTACAACGGGGCCTCGTACCTCCAGTCGGGAGTGGACGACGTCGGGTTCCTCGCCATGCGGTTCCCCGGAGGCGTGATGGGGCACATTCACGTCTCGTGGCTCGACCCGGGCAAGGTCAGGCGGATGACCGTCGTGGGCTCCGCGAAGATGGTGGTGTACGACGACGTCTCGACGGACGCGCGGGTCCAGCTCTTCGACAAGGGGATCGATCGGAAGCGCATGGACACGAGCCTCGGAGGCTTCGAGAACTACGCGGAGTTCCAGCTGCTCCAGCGCGCGGGCGATCTGTTGATCCCGCGCGTGGACTTCCCGGAGCCGCTCAAGGAGGAGGCGGCGCACTTCATCGCGTGCTGCCGCGACGGAAAGCGCCCCGTCGCCGACGGGGCCAACGGATTGCGCGTCGTGCGCGTCCTGGAGGGCGCGCGCCGCTCGCGAGAGGCCGGCGGCGCCGCGGTGCGGCTCTGACGGGATTCCCAGGAGGACCCATGACCACAGCGGCCGGAAAGAAGATCCCGTTCGTCGATCTCAAGGCGCAGTACCGCGCGATCCGACCGGAGATCGACGCGGCGATCGCGCGGGTGATCGAGAACACGTCGTTCATCCTCGGGGAGGAGGTGGAGGCGTTCGAGCGCGAGTTCGCCGCCTACACGGGGTTCCGCCACGTCGTCGGCGTGGCCAACGGCACCGATGCCATCCACATCGCGTTCCGGGCGATGGGCCTGAAGTCGGGAGACGAGATCGTCGCTCCGGCGCACACGTTCATCGCGACCACGGAGGCGGCCACCCAGGCCGGCGCGACCCTGCGCCTGGCCGACGTCTCGGACGCGACCTTCTGCATGACGGCCGGGACGCTCGAGGCCGCGCTCACTCCCGCGACGCGGTTCATCGCGCACGTCCCGATCTACGGGAATCCGGCGGGCCTGGACGAGGTCGTGGAGCTCGGACGGCGTCGCGGCGTTCCCGTCCTGATCGACAGCGCGCAGGCTCACGGGGCGCGCCTGGGAGGCCGGCGCCTCGGAGAGATCGCCGACGTGGCCACGTACTCGTTCTTCCCCGGGAAGAACCTCGGGGCCTACGGCGACGCCGGCGCGGTGGCCACCAACGACCCCGACCTCGCGCGGCGCGTGCGCATGTGGCGCAACCACGGCCGCGAGGGGAAGTTCGACCACGAGTTCGAGGCGGTCAACAGCCGGCTCGACGCGCTCCAGGCCGCGATCCTGCGCGCGAAGCTTCCCCATCTCGAGGACTGGTGCCGCGCGCGCCGCTCGGTAGCGGCCCTCTACCGCGAAGGGCTCGGGGGCATCCCCGGATTGCGGCTGCCGGAAGAGACCCCGGGGGCCGACCACGTCTACCACCTCTACGTCGTGCGGCTGCAGGGACGCGAGCGCGTCGCCCGCGCTCTCGCCGAGGCCGGGGTGGCGACCGGCGTCCACTATCCGGTGCCGATCCACCGGCTGCGCGCCTACGAGCACCTGGGTCTCGGGCCCGGGAGCTTCCCCGTGTCCGAGGCGATCTGCGAGACGATCCTCTCGCTGCCGATGTATCCGGAGATGGGACGGGAGGAGGTCGACGCGGTCGCTCGAGCGCTGCGTCGCGCGCTCTCCTGAGCGCACCGGTCGGGCGTGCGGATCCGCGTCGCGCTCTTCATCGGCTCGTTGGGCGGGGGGGGCGCGCAGCGTCACGTCTCCCTGCTCGCGCCGAGGCTCGATCCGGAGAGGTTCGAGGTCCTCGTCCTGTGCCGTGAGCGTCGCGGCGAGTACCTCGAGGAGCTCCTCGCGGCGGGAATCGAGGTCGTCGAGCACGGAAGCGCCGGGCCGCTGTACGGGCCGCGCGGCCTGCTCGCGATCGGCGCCCTCGCGAAGCTCCTCCGCCGACGGCGCATCGACGTGCTCCACAGCTTCCTGTTCGAGTGCAACGTGCAGGGGATCCTCGCGGGCGCGCTGGCCGGCCGCAGCGTGCGGACGGTCGCGGGCCTCAGGAACATGGACGATAAATACGGACCCGTGCGGCTGCGCGCCTACGTCGAGCTCCTGCGGCGCGCCGACGGCGTCGTCGCCGTCTGTGAAGCCGTCCGTCGGCGGTTCGTCGAGCGCGGGCTCCCGGCCTCGCGCGTCGTCGTCGTCGAGAACGGCGTCGAGGCGGGCACGCACCGCCGCCCCCAGGACCGGGAGATCGCGCGGGAGGCGCTCGGGGGGCGCTGGCCCGGCTCGCCGCTCGTCGTCGTCCTGGCGAGTCTTCATCGCCGCAAGGGGCTCGATCATCTGCTCAGGGCCGCCGCCCGCGTCGTCGCGCGCATCCCGGAGGCCCGGTTCGTCGTCGCGGGGGAGGGACCTCTGCGGAGCGAGCTGGAGGCGCTTCGCGACGAGCTGGGCCTCGGCGGAACCGTCGCGTTCCCCGGCTCGCTCCGTCCCGTTCGCGAGATCCTGGCCGCCGCGGACCTGTTCGTGCTCTCGTCCCTCGAGGAGGGGATCTCCAACGCGCTCCTCGAGGCGCAGGCCGAAGGGGTTCCCGCCGTGGTCACCGACGTCGGCGGGAACGCCGAGGTCGTCGTTCACGGCCGGACCGGCCTGGTCGTTCCTCCGGGTCAGGCCGAAGCGCTCGCCGCGTCGATGATCGAGCTCCTGCTCGACGAGCGCGCCCGCCGCGCCATGGGAGCGGCCGCTCTCGAGCGCACGGCGACGCACTACGGCCTCGACACGATGGCTCGGCGGATGGCCGGGTACTACGAGTCGCTCGCGGGGGCGGGGGCGGCCGATGCGCTCATGGCCAAGACGAGGTAGTGGATCCCCGCGCGGTACGCGCGCTTCCTGTCGAAGTGCCAGCGAAGCCGGAGGCCGTGCTCGCTCATTTTCCGCTCGTACGCGCGGACCATCTGGTCGATCGGCACGTCGAACGGACGATCCGTGCCGTAGAACTCGGCCCGGCGCGCGAGGCGCCGCTCGTCGCTCCGCAGCTCGGGCGGCACCTGAGGGCAGACGTTCAAGAGGAGAACGGATTCCGGCGCGACGATCCGGAACAGCCCGGGGAAGAGATCGAAGTGCTCGACGTACCCGCGTCCGAACGTCGTGATCGTGTTGTCCACGACGACGATCTCGAAGCGACGCGCGGTCCGCGCCACCTCGGCGAACGAGTCGGTGATCACCACGGTTGCGCCGGGGAGATTCTTCTCGAGCGCGGCCTCGTGCGCCGGGTTGATCTCCCAGACCTCGAGTTGTCCGACGTCGCGTCGATAGTCGATCGTGTGCCGGAATCCGGTCCCCGCGAACACCTCCACCGCCGATGCCGACTCGGTTCGCACCCCCCGGCGGCGGAGCTCGCGGAAGACGCGCTGGGTCGGGCTCAGGCCGAGAGCTCGCCGGAGCGACCACAGCGCTCGGAGGAGCGCGTCGGGGATCCTCGCCGGCAGCAGGCTCACGACGGCCCGTCCCGGCGCTCCTCTCCGGGCTCGAAGGCGTTGAACTCGTCGTCGAGCCCGGCGTTCGGCTCGTAGAGTCCCTCGCTGCGGACGACGGCGAGGGGTGTGCGGAGGAGGATCCACAGATCGAGGAGCGCGGACTGGTGATCGACGTACCAGACGTCGGCGGCGATCCGCTGCGACCAGGTCAACGCGTTCCGGCCGTTGACCTGGGCCCATCCCGTGATGCCGGGGAGCACCTCGAGGCGACGGCGCTGCGCCGCGTCGTAACGCTTCGCCTGGTCCGGGAGCCCGGGGCGCGGACCCACGACGTTCATCTCGCCCCGGAGGACGTTGAGCAGCTGCGGCAGCTCGTCGAGGCTCCAGCGCCGCAGGAACGCGCCGGCGCGTGTGATGCGCGGATCGGCCCGCTCGACGTTCAAGCCGAGCCCCCGCTTGTCCGCGTTCACGACCATCGTCCGGAACTTGAAGATCCGGTAGACGGATCCGGCGTGCCCGGCGCGGGCCTGCCGGAAGAAGACGGGACCGCCGTCCTCGAGCTTGATCCATGCGGCCGCCAGAGCCCAGATCGGCGACGTGAGCGCCATCGCGCCGAGGGCCACCGCCACGTTCAATCCTCGCCGGATCACCGGGCCACCCAATCTTCGACCAGACGGACGTAGCGATCCAACAGAGCGGAGCGGAGGAGATGCGTGCGGGCATACCGCGCGCCCCTCTCGCCCATCTCGCGCGCGAGCGCCGGGTCGCGCTTGAGGCGCAGGATGGCCTGGGACAGACCCGGCACGTCGCCGGGCGGCACGGTGAATCCTGCGCGGGACAAGCCCAGGAGGTCGGCCTGGTCCCCCGCGACCGCCGCGACGATCGGCCGCCCGCTGCCGAGGTAGTCGAAGAACTTGTTCTGCAGGAAGATCTTCCAGAAGTCGCCCGGCGGAAGCGCCATGATGCACGCATCGGCCGCCGCGAGGAGCGACGGCACCTCGCTCTTCGGGACCATGGGGAGGAACCGGACGCCGTCCAGCCCCTGCGCGCGGGCGCGCGCGACGTACTCCTCCTTGCGGTCGCCGTCCCCCACCAGGACGAAGAGGAGCCCGGGCTCCTCCCGGAGCGCGAGCGCGGCGTCGAGGATCGTGTTCGTGTCGTTGTTCGCCAGCCCGTACGACCCGGTGAACATCACGACGAACGCGTCGCCGAAGCCGTAGCGCCGCCGCGCCGCGAGACGATCGGGGAGGACGTCCACCGGCTGGAACCCTTGCGGAATCACCTCGATCTTCGATTCGGGTATCCCCTTGGCGACGATCCGGCGCTTCATCTCCGGGCCGATGACGACGATGCGGTCGGCCGACCGGTAGACGAACATCTCGAGCCGCCGGGCGAGGAAGACCACGAGCCTCGAGCGGACGGCGCCGAGGGCGATCGCCGTGTCGGGCCAGAGGTCGCGGACCTCGAGGAGGAAGCGCGCGCGCCTCAAGCGCGAGACGATCCATGCGAGCGGGGCGACGAACATCGGCTGGACCGAGACCATCAGCGCGTCGGGACGCTCGACCCGAAGACACGCGCGGAACGCGTACCAGGCGAAGCTCAAGTACGAACGAAGACGCGCCACGATCCCGGCCCGGAAGCCGGGCGACGCATAGGTCGTCGTGACCTCGACCCGGCCCCACCGGCCGTGCAGGAACTTCCGGCGCGCGAGCTCGGGATCGATCGTGGCGCGGATGTAGTGCAAGCCGCAGGTCACGACGCGCACGTCGTGTCCGGCGTCCGCGAGCCGCTGCAGGAAATCGTAGATGCGGTTTTGTCCCGGTTCGTCCGGCCTGGCGATGAATTGTGAGACGAACAACAACCTCATGCTCGTCTCAATCCTACACAACGCCGCACGACTTCGAGAAAGGCCTCCTCGAAGCGCACGACGTTGACCGCGCGATCCGCGCGGTCGCGAACGCGACGCGGGTTCTCCGCTCGCGCGCGCTCCGCGAGATCGCGATCCGTGAGCGCGCGGGCCAGCGCCTCCGCGACCCGCGCGGGCGTCACCGGCTCCGGCACCAGCAGCCCGTTCACCCCGTCGTCCACCCAGGCGCGGTTCGTCGCGAGATCCGTCACGACGGGGACGAGGCCCGTGGCCATGGCCTCGAGGAGCGACGCGCTCACCCCGTCGCTCGGCGAGACGCTCGCGTACACCTCGCAAAGCCGCAGGTGCTCCGCCAATCGCGCCGGGTCGAGGCGACCCGGGAACGCGACGTCGGCCGCGTGCGCCGAGGCGGCCGCACGTCCGGCGAGCGCCGCCGCCAGCGGACCGTCTCCGACGAGATCGAGGCGCGCGCCGATCCCCCGGTCCCGAAGAGCGAGGAACGCATCGAGCAGGACGTCCGGACGGTAGAAGGGGCCGAGCGCGCGGGTGGAGACGATCCGGCCGGAGCCCCGCCCCGCATCCCCTTCCGGGCGGAACGAGCCCACGTCGATCCCGCGGGGCAGGGTGAGGATCCGCGATCGCGGGATCCCCAGCGAGGCGACCGCGTCCTCGAGGTGCGGCGCCCAGCACACCACGAGGTCGGCGCGGCGCAGCGCCAGCCCGGCCACGCGCGGAACGGCGAAACGGCGGAGCGTCGACTCCTGCGCGTCCTCGAGCACGTCCCCCCCCGCCGTGACGACGATCCGAGGCGGCGGGACGAACGCCGCGAGGACGCCGTAAGAGCTCGCGTAGTAGCCGATCGTCAGATCCGGTCGGAGCGCGCGGTGCAGCCCGCGCAGCGCTGGGACCGCGTTCGCGAACGCCAGCCGCGACAGCCCACGCTCCGACCTCCCCAGCTCGTGGACGGTCGCCCCGAGAAGCGGACCGGGGTGGAGGGTCGCGACGTGGACCTCGTGGCCGCGCGCCGCGAAGGCCTCGATGAAGGAGCGGGTGTTCGTCGAGCGGGCCGCCGCCGCGAAGAGCAGTCGCACTCAGCGCCCGTCGTTCGTCATGGCGGGGGCGCGGTACGCGGGAAAGTACCCCTCGACGGTCGGCCCGACCCGCTCGCGGTGGAGCGCCGTCAGCCGCTCGTAATCCGGACGGCGATGGACCGCCCGTCCTATCGCGAACGTTCCCCGGCCGGCGCCGAAGCCCCGCTTGAACCGCAGCAGCTCGTCGTCCTTGCGATACCCCCCTCCCAGATGGAGCGCCTCGGCTCCGTGACGGCGCGCCCAGAGCATCGCCTCGTAGAACAGGATGTTGTTCGGCCGGAGGTCGAGGTGCAGGGCGGACGAGCCTCCGAGGTGGTAGTGGGCCCATCGCTGCGACCGCATCATCAGTCCTCCCGCCACCATCTCGTCCCCGAGAAACACGCCGAGGAGCGACTGCCGGTCCCCCAGGAGTCTCCGGAAGTCGCGGAAGTACGCCTCGTCGAAGAAGTACGAGGCGAGCGCCTCGCGCCGCGTCATCGTCTCGGTGTACAGCTCGCGAAAACGGTCGTACGCCTCGTCCCCGATCTCCGGTCGGACGACGAGGCCCGCGCGCTGGGCCTTGCGCAGCCCGCGGCGGTGTGCCGGATCCATCGAGGCGAGGAGTTGCTCCGGCTCGGGAGCGAGATCGCAGATCACGGTCTCGGAGACGTCGACCACCTCGAGGAGCGGCCGGAGCCTTCGGTGCGTGTCCAGGAAAGGGTGAAAGCGCAGGAACTCGCTCACCACCCCCTGCTCCTCGCACCACGCGCCCAGGGCGGCGCGGAACCGCTCGAGGGGGGCCGTCTCGTCCGAGGAGAGGTCGGCGAGGATCCCGCCGTAGCCATAGGCGGTCGTGAGATCGAGGAGGCCGTCCGCGGCGTCCCCGAGGCTCGGGACGTCGCGCAGCTCCCTGGCCAGGAACGGGTAGAGGACCGTGGCGCCCGGCTCCGTCCCGATCGCGCCGTACGCCCGCCCGTCGCCGCGCCGTTGCCACAGCAGGACGTATCCGCTCTCGAAGTAGACGTCGCGGAGGCCGGGTCGGATCGCCCCGAGGGCGCTGTCCCAGAGGTCGCGCTCCTCGTCGAGAGCTATGACCCGGAAGTCCACCGGGTCAATCTAGCAGAGGGGCGGGTCGGATCTATTTGACGTCGGTACGGTTCAGGTTCGACACCGTTCCCGGAGGCGTGCCCGACGAGCCGCCTCCCTGGAACTCGTGAGCGCCGATGTCGCACCGCCCGTCGGTGCGCGGATTCCCGTCGTAGTCGACCGCGGGGCACGGCAGCGACGACGTGGACATCCCCGCGTTGACCTGCGGGGCCGTCGCGGAGGCCGCGCGATAGTCATGGCATCCCGGAGCGCCGATGGTATTGCAGTAGCTCACGAACTGGGGCGCGACGCCCTTGCCGTTGACGTCCTTGCCGTGCGCCTGCCACTGCGACAGCGTCGTGTAGAACACGCCGCCGTCGATCCCGACGTCGCCCCCGGAGGGCGTGTTGATCAGGTTGTAGTCCGAGAGGCAGCACGGACTGGGCGTGGAGGCGGAGTTCGAGCTGTTCAGCGTGATGCCGGCGGCGCCGCTCGACGGCTTCCCGTCGTAGATGATGTTGTTGTAGATCCGGAGATAGTCGTACCAGGTGCCGTCGCTTCCGACCTCCGGCAGGATCCCGTCCGTGCATCGCTTGTCCGCGCCGGCGTTCGGCTCCAGCGAGTCGAGCTGCTGCTCCCATCCGCGCCCGTGGCCCACCGACGTGTTGTTCCGCAGGATCACGTCCGAGAAGCAGTACGTGTCGAACAGCGCCGACTGGAGGATCTCGTCCTCGCACCCCGGCGAGGTGTCGATGTCGGCGATGTTGTTCTCCATGACCATCGTCTGGACGTCGTCGGCCTCGATGCACCCGTGATTCGTCGCGTTCGTGCACTTGTTCCGGCTGATCGTCACGTTGACGAAGTTGTGCACCCGGACCGGGTTCTGCCAATGCCCGTAATCGTTCTGGCTGAAGAAGAGTCCGCTGGTCGCGGTGGTCGTTCCGTTGCCGTCGAAGAGCATGGCGTCGCCGTTCGTCGTGTCGAAGTCGCAGCGCGAGTGGGTGCCGCAGCCGCCGTAGATCCCTCCGCCGTTCTGGCAGACCGGGAAATGGTGGACCCAGTTTCCGGTCACCACGAGGTTGTTCGTTCCGGAGGTCCAGAGGATCTCCGGTCCCACGCCGGGGATCACCTCGACGCGGTTGTTCTTCCAGGTGAACCCGTTCGAGGCGGTCACGCGCGTGAACCGCTTTTGCTTGTTGACCTTCGCGTAGAACCCGTCCACGACCCAGTTGTTCCCCGAGACACGGAGCCAATCGCCCGTGTCCCCCCCCGACGAGTCGAACACGAGCTGGGCCCCGAGCGGTGTGGCCGACTTGATCGTGCAGACACCGGCGCCGGGGGAGCAACTCCTGGAGGCGGTCATGTTCGGAGGATTCGTGTAGAGGCCCGCGCCGACCGAGCAGACGTCGCCGTCGGCGGCGATCCTGCCTACGCAGGAGGCGAGCGAGCAGGGGGCCGACTGGCTGCACGTGGTCCCGCTTCCCGTGGGGGAGGCGTAGTAGGTCGCGGCCATCAGAGGTCCTGCCGCGAGCGAGACGACGACGGCGACGAGCGAGCGTCTCATCCCCGGGTCGCCGTCCTGCGCAGATCAGCCCTCTCCATCTCGACCTCCACCGTCCGCTCCGAACCAGCCCCGGCGACGGAAACGTCGTCGTGATGCCACCCTGATGGGGCCGGACTCCAAAATGTTCAGCAAGCGACGTGCCGCCGCCGATTTGCTTCCACGACGCGATCACGGTGGACCGGTCATGGCGACGTTACGCGGTCGGCGTCAAACTTACACTTCCGAAACTTCGCCCACGTCGATCAAGACGAAACGTGAGTCTTCATAAATAGCTCGTCCGCGGGAACGGAGCCACGGTTCCAGGCCACTCGGCCCCCTCAACGTGCTGTGATTCAGCAGCACCCACCGGACCCGGTAGCGCTTGAGGATGCGCACCCGCTCGACGTCGGGCGTCTGCGTCAAAAAGAACGCGATCACGTCGAGTCGGCGCAACGCGGCGTCCTCGACGAACGGCAGCGCGTTGTTGACCGCGACGACCCGCCCGCGAACCGCGGGGACGACGGCGCTCGTCTTGAAGTCCGTGAGGACGACGTCGCTCGGTCCCACCGTCCGCCGGAGGAAGTCGAAGGGGGCGAGCGCGTCCACTCGGCGCGGGATGCACAGCGTCCAGGCGTCCTTGAAGTTCGCCGCGGCAGCGGACACGATCACGAGGGCGCCGAGAGAGACCGTCGCCGCCCTCAGGCGCGATCGGCGGAACGAGGAGGCGAGCCAAGGAACGGCGCGGCTCGCGGTCCAGTCGGCGAGCGCGGTGTGCGCCATGAGGATCGCGCCGGGGAGCGTCCGCCCCAGGGAGTACTTTCCGGTCACGAGACCGAGGAACACGAGCGCCGAGAGTCCGGCGAACGTGATGCTCGTCGGATCACGCCGGTCGCTCCGAAGCCTGGCCGCGAGCAGCGGGAGCGCGAGAAGGATCGGGAGCGTCCGCTCGAGGAACCGCTCGTACACGGGCCACTGTTGGGCGTCGTAGGCGACGCCGGAGGCCCCGACGAGCCCCAGGATGGAGAAGTACGGCCACGCGAGAGCCGCGACCGTTCCGGCGGCGACGGCGAGAACGACCGCCCCTGCGCGGCGGGGAGCGTCGCGGAGCGCCTGCCACGCGATCGCCCCGGCCCCCGCCCACAGCAAGGGCGCACTGAAGGGATGCACGAGGACCACGCTCGTCGCGAGCGCCCCGGCGGTCCAGAGATGTCGCGCCCGAGGCATCGCGACGTACCGCGAGGACGATGCGAGCGCGAGGATGGCGAGCGAGAGGCCGAGGATCGAAGGGTAGGCCGCCGTCTTGCCCAGGATGCCGAAGTGAAGGAAGCCGCTCCAACGCCAGGGCGCATGACCCCACAGGAACAAGCTGAAGAGCAGGAGCCACGGGGCGACGGCGACGTCGTGCACCCACCAGCGCGCGAAGCGCCAGATGGCGATCGAGAGGAGGGTCAGGATCGCGACGCCCGCGAACCCGAGCGCCGCGGCGGGCTCGGTCCCCGTCGCGCGAACGACCAGCGCGAGGGCCAGGTGGTACGGGGTGAAGAGGGGATGCGGCGTCGGGAGATCGAGCAGGGGGTGCCGTGGAGCGACCGGATGCGCGGCGAGCTCGCGAACCACGGCCGCGTGCTCCCAGAAGTCGCCCCCCCACGGACTGTTCGTCGCCTCGGCCGCACCGGAAAGCACGAGCGCGACCGACAGGACCACGTGGGCGCGCCGCGCGGAGCGGTCCCTCGCCGGCGAATCGCTCATCGGGCGGGCGCCATGGCGGGCGGTCCGTCGGCAGGAACCGCGACCTCCTGGCGCGCGGGCGCGGCACGCTCCGCGCGGAAGCGGGCGAGCGCCCCTGCCAGGATCCACATGTAGGCCATGACCTCACGGTTCCTGAAGCGGGTCCCCGAGGAATCGAGAACCATCAGGCAGAGGGCGGCGCACATGAACCCGAGCGCGAGATCGCTCTCCAGCGTCGCGGGGCGCACGCGCCACGCGCGGAAGCCGATCCAGCCGAGCGTCGTCACGAGCCAGAGGTACGCGAGGATGCCGAGCACCCCTTCTTCCGCGAGGAACTCGACCCAGGTGCTGTGCGCGGCCTTGGGCTCGTGGTCCGGGCTGAGGCGTCCCCAGATACTCACGAACGTGCGGAAGCCGTGTCCCAGGAGCGGCGCCTCGCTGACGATCTCGGGGAGCGCCTTCCACTGATCGACGCGGACCTGCGCGGAATCCTCGAGCTCCTGGTCCTCCGTGCTGTGCTTGCCCTGGAAGGTGTGCTGCACGCGCTCGACGACCTTGACCGGAAGCCACAGCGGCGCGGAGAGGGCGACGACGAGCACGAACACGATCGCGCGGGCCCCGCGGAGGAGCGCCAGGACCGCGAGGCTCAGCAGGAGCGCGAGCCACGATCCCCGTGAGAGGGTCATCAGCAGCGCTCCGGAGAGCGCGACGATCGTGAGCGTGTAGCCGAGCCGCTCTTTCTTCGTGATGTGCTTGCTGAGGAGCAGGCTCACGAAGATCAGGATCATCATCGCCAGGAACCCGCCGAACAGGTTCGGCTGCCCGGCGACGAGGCCCGCGGCGCGATTGCGCTCGAGCATGTAGCCCCGCAGGACGGAATCCCTGACGGTCCAAAGGGCATGGACCGAGACGAGCGCGCACGTGACCGCGATCAGGTGCAGCGCCGCCCTTAGCTGGGATTGCTTGTAGATCAGCCGGAACGAGATCGGCGCCAGGAACACGAAGAAGAGCTGGTTCTTGAGGAAGGCGAACAGATCGCCCGGCTCGTCCACGCCGGCCAGCCAGCTCCGCGTCGCGGAGATCGCCATGATCGCCACGTAGTAGAGGATCGGCGGGCCGAAGGGGCTCGAAGGGTGAGGGGGGCTCTGCCTCTGCTTGCTCACGCTCGCCGCGAACGCGAGCGCCAGGATGAGGATCGTCTCGGCGTTGACGCCGGGGATCGGAATCAGCGTCGGGGGCACGAGGTCGACGACCGGCATCCCGAGGATGAACAGGAAGAGGGTCCGCTCGGGGGCGGATCCGTAGAACGACAGGAAGATCGAGCCGAAGAGCAGGAAGAGCGCGTACTTCACCGGTGGGTAGGGGAGAAGGATCGCGGTGAGGATCGCGATGCCGGAGACCCAGAAGAACCAGCGCGGCATCAGACCCGTCCGTCGCGGCAGACCGCCTCGTAGAGGGCCTGCGTCGACGCGACCATGCGCTCGACCCCGAAGCGCCCCCGGATCCTCTCGGCCGCCGCCCGCCCGAGGCGCTCGCGAAGAGCCGGGTCCCCCGCGAGCCGCATCAGTCCGCGCGTCACCGCCTCGACGTCCTCCTCCGGCACCAGGATCCCCGTCGTCCCGTCCACGACGAGCTCGCGGTTCCCGCCGACGTCGGTCGCGATCACCGGAAGGCCGCAGGCCATCGCCTCCAGGATCGCGTTGGAGCAGCCTTCACGCTCTTTCGAGAAGTGGACGTACGTGTCGAAGCTCCCCAGGGCGTCGCCGACCTCGCGGACGAAGCCGGGCATCTCGACGCGGCCGTCGAGCCCCAGATCGGACGCGAGCCGCGCGAGCCGCTCCCTGTCCGGTCCATCTCCCATCAGCACGACCTTCAGCTCCGGGATGGCGGCCGCCGCGGCCGCGGCCGCGCGGAGGACCTCCTGCTGCCCCTTGTGGGCGACGAACGTCCCCACGTGTCCCACGGCGAACGTCCCCGGTCGCCAGCCGCGCGTCGCGCGCCGCGCGTCGCGGTCTCCGGGCGGCGCGAAGCGATCCGTGTCCACACCGTTCGGGATGACCTCGATCTTGCCGGGCGGCAGGCCGCCCTGCTCGACGAGAAACCGCCGGATCGCTTCCGCGTTGACGACGATGCGAGCGGTCCGCGCGGCGAGGATCCGCTCGAGCGCGTGGTGGTGGAATCGCTTCCACGAGTTGACGCTCCGCTCGGAGCTGATCGATCGCACGCCCGGGGCTCCCCAGGCGGCGACGCGGGCCCTCCAATTCTCGGAGAACAGGAACGAGTGGACGATGTCCGGTCGCCGGGCTCGCAGCAGCCGCGCGAGCCGGACGAGCTGGAGCGGGCCGGCTCGCGACGAGCGTTCCAGCGTCACGACTTCGATCCCCGCATCCTTCAGACGCTGGAAGTACGCCCCGCCGTGGCGCGAGCGGGCCGAGGCGGGGACGAGCGCCACGACGATGGGCTCGAACCGCGTTCGATCGAGGTGCGTCGCGAGCTCGATGATCTGACGCTCGGCGCCCCCTCCCTCCCCGAGGTAGCCGGACACGAGGACGACACGGATCATCGCGGGATGCGCATCCTTGGTCGTCAAGCTACCATGCTCGGACAATGGCCGCGCGGCGCGGCCGGGGAGGCAGACGAGCCATGAGGCTTGCTCGATGGGCTGCGGCGCTCGCTCTGTTTTCCGTCGCCTGCGGGGGGCCGTCCATGGACGACCGGCGCGCGCTGAAGGTGCTGGACGGAGTTCCAGAGGACGCCTGGACACGGCTCGCCTCGGAGAAGATCTACTTCGGACATCAATCGGTCGGCTACGACATCGTCAACGGCATCGAGGATCTCGCCCGGCTCGATCCGCGCGTGCGGCTGCGCGTCGTCGAGACGAAGGACCTGGGCTCGTTCGACGGCCCGGTGTTCGCGCACTCGAAGAACGGCGAGAACAAGAAGCCGCTCGTCAAGATCGAATCGTTCGAGCAGGCGATGGACACGGGTCTCGGGGATCGCGTCGACCTCGCCTTCTTCAAGTTCTGCTACGTGGACTTCGCGGCCGACACCGACGTGAACGCGGTATTCGCCGACTACAAGGCGGCGATGGCGCGGCTCCGCGAGCGGTTCCCGCGCACCCGCTGGGTCCACCTGACCGTGCCCCTGACGGTCGTCGAGTCGGGTCCCAAGGCGCTCGCGAAGCGCGTCCTCAGACGCCGGCTCGCGGGGGTCGCGGAGAACGAGGTGCGAAGCCGGTTCAACGACCTGCTCCGCGCGGAGTACGCGGGGCGGGAGCCGCTGTTCGATCTCGCGACCGTCGAGTCCACCTTCGCCGACGGGACGACGGCGTCGTTCGACGCCGGCGGGGCGCGCCTACCGCGCCTGATCGCGAGCTACTCGTACGACGGCCGACATCTGAACGAGCAGGGGCGCCGCTGGGTCGCGGCGCACCTGCTGCGGTATCTGGCGGAGCTGCCTGCGGCGCAGACGTCAGTGGCGGTCGGTTCGACGTAGCTGCTGAACCGTCGGGGGCGCCGAGCTGCCCCCCGCCCCGGGCGGGCCGTTCAGCACCGGCGTGAAATCCACCGGCCCGGTGACCTGGTCGCTCGGGTTGGTATCCCCCCACCAGTTGTTCTCGGCCTTGATGGTCGCGCTCGTGGCATTCTCGAGGTCGAGGGTCGGATCGCCCGGGCCGGCGTTCCCGTAGAGCGTGTTGTTCCCGGGGCTCGAGACGGCGGAGCCCTGGAGCGTGAGGCTTCCGCCGCCCAGGTCGGCCTGGCCGCTCTCCTTCACCGCCACGCCGCCGAACCCGGGGTTCGAGCTGCTCCCGCCGCCGTTCGTCCGGAAGGTATTGCCGTCGAAGGAGATCCTGGCGCTACCGTAGACGACCACGCCGCGCACGACGTTGTTCGTGAACGTGTTCCGGGACAGCTTGGCCTCCATCGCGCCGCCGACGTTCCATCCCTTGCACCCGTCGACCGTGCTGTCCTCCATGAGGATGTAGCCGCCTCCGTCCCACACGTTGTAGCCGCAGAAGAACAGGCCTCCCGGAGGGTCGTTCACGGTGACGCGGGTCAGGTGGAAACGGCCGCGCTCACTGGTGGTGTCGCCCATCCGGATCGGGTCGTTGCAGTTCGTCAGCGTCACCCCGTCCAGCGTCGCGCTCCAGTTCGGGGCCGCGACCGACGAGGACCCGTAGAGCTGGATCGCCTTGTCGCACGCGTCCTTGATCGTGCTGTTCTTGAGGACCGTGTTGGTCGCAGGCTGGAGGTTGGTGAACGCGTCGTCGCACGGCCGGAGGATCGTGACGTTCTCCACGAGGTTGCCGTTCCCGGCCTCGACGTGGATCCCCTCGAAGAAGTATTGGATCGTGAGATTGCGCACGATGCCGTTGTTCCCCTCGAGGTCGACGAACCAGGCCCCGCCCTCGACGTCCGGGCAGGTGGAGTCGGCCGGCGCGCAGCGGGGGGATTGCTCGAAGACGATCTGGCGGTTCTCGCCGTCGATCACGACGTTCGGCGCCGTCACGATGCGGTTGGTCCGCGAGCCCGCCAGGGGGATCGTCGTGTTCGAGCAATTGAACGTGATCGTCGTGTTGCCGCCGCTGCCGTTCGCCTGCGCGATCGCCTGCTGGAACGCCGTCTCCGTGCAGTCGATCCTCCCGGCGCGGACGCCCGGCGCGAGCGCGAAGGCGCTCCACGCGACCAGGACGGCGGTCAGGACCCGTCTACGGCACACGGCGAACCTCCCCCAGCGTCGTCGCAGGGATCGAGAACCCAGCCAGGGCTGCAAGAAGTAAGCCGCGCGCGCGGTGAATGCGCAGGGGATCCCGCGACGCGCGGGGGCTCCGGCGGGATCGAGCGCGTAATCGCGCTGACAATTTCGAAACGGACCCTAGACGTCGCCCGACGGGTCGGACGGACGGAGGCGGCTGACACGCCGCGCGGTCGCCACGAGCGAGCGGAATTCCTCGTCCCATCGCCAAGCCAAAACGACCGCCGGTAGGTAAAGAAGCGTCACCACGCCGGCGCGGATCAACGAGCTTCGAACGGTCACGCTCGTGCCGCGGCCGATGAACCAGTCTCCGGTCACGATCGCGGCCACCCAGAAGGTCGGACCGTAGGAGCGCCAGAACCGGGGCCATCGGTGCTCGGTCTCGAGGAGCCGCTTCTCGGAGTGGAAGTAGAGCACGATCGAGATGACGAACATCCCGGCGACGGCGCCCAGCGCGACGCCGGTGATCCCCGCGCCGACCCAGACGGCGCCCAGCGCGATGCCGGTCGTCACGAGAATCGCCAAGGCATACATCCAGAGGATCCCCATCTGCCGCTTCATCGCCACCACCAGGTTCATGTAGCTGAGGTAGTGGCTGTACGGGAGGATGCTGAAGGTGAGGATCTCCATGACCGCCGCGCCGGGGAGGTACTTGGGATAGACGAGCCGGAAGCCCCACACGCAGAAGTAGTGGATCCAGATCACGAGGAGGGGGAAGGTGTAGGACGTGGCCGTGATCGGATAGTGGACGAACCGCTTCAGCCGATCGAGCGATTCCCCGGCCCCGAAGCTCATGACGATCTTCGGAAAGACCACGCGGCTGAGCAGGTTCGACAGGTCATTGACGTAGACGACGAACGCGGCCGCGAGCGAGTAGTAGCCCACCGCGGTCGTGCCGAGGAACTTCAGGATCACGAAACGGTCCACGGTGAACAACACGTTCCCGAGCAGTCCCGTGAGCAGCAGCGGCGATCCGACGCTCAGCAGGTCGCGGATGACCCGCCGGTCGAGCGAGAACCCCGGGAAGCCGATTCCGGAGACCCACCGGAACAGGAACAGCGTGACCACGCCGTCGATGGCGGTCGCCACGATCACGCCCATGAGGCCGAAGAGCCAGGCCCCGGCGATCGCGAGCACGGTGCTGTAGATGTTCTGCGCGAGGTTCAGCCTCGAGACGGCGACGAACCGCTGGTGGCCGAGCAGGTAGGTCTCCTGCAGCTTGGTCTGCTGTCCGGTGACGACGAAGACGAGGAAGATCCACAAGCCGACGCGGGCACGATGATCGGCGAGCGTCAGGCTGTAGGCCACGAGGATCGCGCAGCTGAGGAGCGCGGAGCCGAGCGAGAAGGTGTACGCGACGCGCACGGCCGCCGTCAGGCTCGTCTCGTCTCCGCGACCCCGGTAGAACGGGATCTGACGGCTGAGCCCGCTGACGGCACCGAGGTGCCCCGCCCGGACGTAGGTCGGGATGATCAGCAGGCTCTTGTAGATCCCGTACATGGCCGGGTCGAGCAGCCGCGGCACCATGACGCCGCGCACGACCCCGACCAGCATCCCCATGTACCGGCCGAACACCAGATTGAGGTAGTCGACGAGGAATTGGCCGGCGCGCTCCTTGGGGCGTCCGCCCGCCACGGCCTCCGGTTCGGTCGTCGACGCGCTCACCCAGCTCCTAGACGACGTGATCGCCGCTCGGGTGCCGGATCACGTGAGCGATGCCGGAGAGGATCCCCTCGAGGTTCGACCAGCGGTTCCGTTCGGGCCGGCGCAGGAACACGAGCGAGTTGATGACCACCAAGCCGATCATCGACCAGCCGAAGGCCGCGAGGTTCATCACCCCGCCGTTCATCGTCTTCCGCACGAAGCGGTACTGGTGGATCACCTTCATGCGGTTGAGGTCGCGCCGGTTCGGGCGGTTTCCCGGCGTGGCGAAGTGCTTGAGCCGGGCCCGGCGCGTCGAGTACAGCGCGTACTTGCGGCCGACGGGGTACGAGAAGAAGACGTCCTCGCCGAGGCTGTAGCCGCCGGAGCGGTCGAGCTCCTCGTCGAACGAGAACTCGTCCAGCACCTTCCGCCGCAGGGCCATGTTCCCGCCCTGCAGGAAATCGACGTCGGTGAGGTCGCCGGGATCGACCATGGGCGAGCGGAATCCCGACGGGAGGACCCGCCCTCCCCGCTGGTCGGCCAGCAGGAAGAAATGGCTCAGCATGACGGGGACCGTGAGGGGCGTCCGCGTGGGGACCTCGACGCCATGGACGTAGCGCGTCGGCGTCCCGGACAGGCCGCCGATCCTCTGCTCCGTATCCGATTCCAGGATGGAGAGGTATCCGCGGAGGTAATCGACGTCGAGCTCGGTATCGTCGTCGAGGAAGACGAGGACGTCGCCCGTGGAGTGCCGGATTCCGACGTTCCGCGAGCGCGCCAGCCCCTTGCGGTCCTTCTTGACGTAGACGAATCGAATCGGGTGGCCGTCGAGCAAGCCCGAGATCTCTTCCGGCTGCAAGTCCCCGTCGTCCACGACGACCAGCTCCTCCGGCAGGCGCGACTGGGCGAGGAGCGAACGGACGCATCGCTCCAGGTCCTTCTGCCGGTTCATCGTGGGGATGATCACCGACACGCTGGGGCCGGATCCCGGCATGCCTCAGCTGCTCCCCGAAGATCCACGGAGCGCGATGATGAGGACCTTCCCCGTGGAGCTCTTGGGCAGCTCGTCGCGAAGGATGATGTCGCGCGGAACTTTGTAGGCGGGGAGCCTCTCCCGCGCGAACATCTCGATGTCGCGCACGTCCACGCGCGTTCCCGGACGGGCCACCACGTAGGCGGCGATCGCCTCGCCGAGCAGCTCGTCCGGCACGCCGACGACGGCGGCCTCGATGAGATCGGGATGCTCCAGGATCTGCTCCTCGATCTCCTTCGGCGAGATCCGATGGGCTCCCGACTTGATCATGCTCCGCTCGCGCCCGACGATCCAGAAGTAGCCCTCCCGATCGCGCCGCGCCAGGTCCCCCGTGTGGTAGCCGTTCGCGTCGAGCACCCTCGCGGTCTCCTCAGGGTCCCCCCAATAACCTTCCATGATGTTGGCGCCCCGCGCCACGATCTCGCCGACCTCGTCGACCGCGGCCTCCGAGCCGTCCTTCCGGAGAACGCGCAGCTCGACCCCCGGGATCGCCCGTCCGATCGAGCCCACGTGCGTCGCAAGGGCGTCGGGCGGGAGGTAGGCGAGCCGCGCCGAGGCCTCGGTCGCCCCGTACATGACGAAGATCTTCTTCTCCGGCAGGGCCTCGATCAACCGGCGCGTGAGCGAGGGGGACATCGGCCCGCCCGCTTGGGTCACGTAACGGAGCGAGGGCATCGCCCGATGGGCGAAATTGGTCTTGTGGAGGAGGATCGCGAAGGTCGAGGGGACGCCCGCGAATCCCGTCGCGCCTTCGCGCTCCAGCGTGTCGAGCGCCGACGAAGGGAAGAGGAAACGGTTCTCGATGATCAGGCGCCCGCCGACCGCGACGTGCGTTGTCAGGAGGGACTGCCCATAGACGTAAAAGAAGGGGAGCACCACGAGCATCCGGTCGTCGTGACCGAGCTCCAGGTAGGTGACGATGCTCTCGGTGTTGGCCACGATCGACGCATGGCGAAGCACCGCCCCTTTCGGCCGCCCGGTACTTCCCGAGGTGTAGATGATCGCGGCCCCGTCGACGTCACGAACGGGGATCGGCGGGGGCGATCCCCCGTCGTGCGCGGCGACGAGCTCCTCCAGCGGTCCCGCATCCGGCCCGCCCGCGGCGACGTCCTCCGCTCGGGGAACGAACAGCGCCTTGGCTCCCCCCGAGGATCCGCGAAGGGCCGACGACGCGGTCCCCGCGAAGCGTGAGCCCGCGATCAGGCCGCGCGGATCGCAGTCGCGAAGCGTCTCCCCCAACGCGCCGGCATCGAGCGCGGTGTTCAGCGGGACGACGATGCAGCCCGCCTTCAGGATGCCGAAGAAGGATTCCACGTACAGCCGGGAGTTCTCCGCGAGGAGGCCGACCCGGTCGCCGCGGGCGAAGCCGCGAGCCACCAGGAGCCGGGCGATGCGATTGGCGCCCGCCTCGATCTCGCCGAACGTGACGGCCTCGGATCCGTGGACGAGCGCGATCTGGTCCGGCCGCACCCGCGCGGAGCGCTCGAGGAAGCCGTGGACGAGCATGAGGTTTGGATCTCCGGGCAAAAACAGGCCGAACCCCGTCCAAAATATACACTGCACCCCGACGGTGGCTGTTAAGATCCGCGCCCGCTCATGACCGTCTCCCCCTCGACGTGGAAGGCCCGCCGGCTCGTTCGTGGGCGGGCGGCGGCGCTCTGCGTCGCCGCGGCGGTCACGGTGGGGATCGCCGCGCGGCTCTACGTCCTGGACCGCTCGCCGATCTTCGTCTCCGACACCTTCCAAAACCTCTTGCTCGCGCGATCGCTTTGGGCCGGCGCGGGGTTCCAGAGCGGGGGCGCCGAGCATCCCGACGCCAGCCGTGCCGTCCTCTTCCCGAGCGTCGTCGCGCTCGTGGCCCCGATCGCGGGGGACGTGGAGGCGGCCGCCCGGTGGGTGGTCGTGCTCGCCGGTGCGCTGTCCGTCGTCCCGCTGTTCATGCTCGCCCGATCGATGTTCGGCCCCAGGGCCGCGCTGGGAGCGCTTCCGCTGGGCGCCGTGTCCTGTCTGGTCGCAGCGAGCGACCGCCTTCTCGCGACGTCGCTGTACGTCCTCCTCGCCCTGACCGCGGCGGCCCTCGCCTGGCGGGCCCGCTCGGCCGGGTCCCTGTCAGGCTGGGTCGCGCCCGGCTTCTTCGCGGGTCTCGCCGCGCTGGCCCGTCCGGAGGGACTGGCCTTCCCCTTCGCCTTCGCGCTGTGGTCGGTCCTGGATGGCGGGCGCCCTCGTCGAGGGTTCGGCCGTCGCGCCGCGGGTGCGGGGGTCGTCCTGGCGGCCGCGCTCGCGGTCTACGCGCCGTACGCGGCTTGGTCGTCCGCGAGGTTGGGGAGGTTCGCTCCGGCACCGGGGATCGCCTACGTCCAGATGGAACGGATCGTCAGCGACCATTTGGGGCTGCGGGAGATCCCGAGCCCCGTGGCCTGGACCGAGCGCGCCCGCTTCATGCTGACGGCGGACCATCGGGCCCTGTACCTCGAGACGGCGTTCCTCACCGGCCGGTTCCCGGCCCCCGATCCGGAGTCCGTCCCTGCCGGACGCGAGCTCCAGACCGGGGCGCCGATCACCGGACCGGTCTCGGCCGCGCCCGGATGGTGGAATCTGGTCCTTCGCCGCTGGTACATCCTCCGATCGAACATCCTCCTGCTGCCGCGGAAGGCAGCGTGGGACCATTTCCTTCCTCCGATGGTCGCGGCCCTCGCCCTGATCGGCCTCGTCTTCGCCCCGCGAACGCGACGGGGGCGCGCGGCGGTCGGGTTCCTCCTCTTGACGACGCTCGCGGCCCTGTCACCTGTCGTCAGTCACCTGGAGTCACGGTTCTACCTCGTGCCGTTCGGGCTCGGCACGGTCCTCGCGGCCGGGGGTTGGGCCGCGCTCGGAAACGCGCTCGCGCGCTCGCACCGCGGACGGCTGGACGCAGTGCTTCGTGTCGCCGCGCAGGCCGTCGTGATCGCCGGGATCGCGATCTCGGGCCTTCGCCACGAGCCGCCTCAGCTTCCGGCGCGCGCCCGGATCGACCTCCTCAGGCGGGAGGGTGCCGCGCTCTCCGCGCTCCTGCCGACGGGGCCGGTCCTCGCGATCCAGCCTCACCTCCCGTACTGGGCCGGACATCCGTATCGACCGATCCCCGCGGCGTCGCCGTCCGCCATCCTGGACTACGCTCGGTCGCAGGGCGCACGCGGTTTGGCCCTCGAGGGCGCGCGCGATCTCGAGCAGCGACCCGATCTGGAATGGCTCGTGCGGGACGACCGGCCGCCCGAGTTCCGAATCGTCCGGCGCACGCCGCACTCGAGCGGGGGCGAGCTCCTCGTCTTCGAGATCGCGGCATCACGAACCTCGTAGAAAGATTACCTGTCTGTAATTTCGGCGGGCTGGCTCGGCGGGCCCGCAGGCTCGCGCGAGAGCGACAGCTTGCCCGCAACCGCGTTGACGCTCAGAGAGTTGCAGAGAGTCCCCCGAGGCGGGAATGCCGCCTTCCGTGGCATGTCACTTGCTGCGGCCATCGGCGGGAGGCCGGAATGCGACGAGCGATCGGAGCGATCCTTCTGATCGGGGTGGCCGTCATGCTGCCCGCGAGCGACGTGGCCGCAGGGACCATCAGCCTGTCCTGGGATCCCACCTCGGGCGCGGCCGGGTACCGGGTCTACTACGGCACGTCCTCCGGCCAGTACACGGGCTCGGTGACCTCGACGTCGACGTCCGCGATGTTGACCGGCTTGCAGGACTGCACGACGTACTTCGTCGCGGTCAAAGCCTACAACTCTGCGGGGGAGTCTCCCAATTTCTCGACGGAGATGTCGGGCTGGGCCCGCCCGACGGTCAACTCGGCGACGCCGAACTCGGCGATGCAGGGCGACCAGGTGGTCATCGACATCAACGGGACGAATTTCCAGCCGGGCGCTGTCGTGGATTTCCAGAACCCGCAGATCGTTCCGAGCTCCGTGTCCGTGCTGAGCTGCACCCACCTTCAGCTCCTGGCCACCATCGAGCCTCGCGCGAAGAGGGTGCGCCCCGCGAAGGTCGGGCGCCTCGACGTGATCGTCTCCAATCCCGACGACGTGTTCGGCCAGAAGCCTCAGCTCTTCGAGGTCCTCATGAACCCGGCGCGGTTCGACGTCAATCAGTCGGACGACGTCACCCGCAACCGCATCGACGGGAAGGACACGGTCTACCTGTCGCGTCAATTCGGGATCGACGAGACCAACCCCAACTACGATCCGGACGACGATTTCGACGGCGACGGCTGGGTGGACGGCCGCGACCTCGCCTACATCGCGAGCAACCTCGGCCGCTGCTGGTCGAGCTCGTCGAAGTCCTGGAGCCTCGCCGCCTGCCCGGTGGCCCTCCGGTGAGCGGCGCCCTGACGAAGGTGGGTGCGGTGGCGCTCTTCCTGGCGTTGGTCACGGCGCCGGCCTGCGGCGGAGGCGGCGGATCCAGCAGCGATGTCGGAGGCTCGCCCTCCCCATCCGTCGCGGCGAGCTTCATCCCGGACCAGCCCACGCCGGTCGCCGGGAACGTGGCGATGGCGCAGGGCACGAAGACGAACGACATCGTCACCGTCACGGTGACGCTGACCGACACGAACGGCGTGCTCGGCGCCGCGTTCGAGGTCGTCTACGATCCCGTCCACTGCGCCTACATGGGCTTCTCGAACGGCACGGCGCTGGAGCAGGGTGGGGACGTTCCCAACTACACGATCGGCGTCGATCCGGCCAATCTCGGACGCGTGGTCGCGGCGATCGTGAGGTCGGGCGGCACCACGACGAACGTCGCGGGCACGAGAACGCTCGTCAGTCTGCAGTTTCGCGTGAAGGAAGCCGGGACGTACCCGCTGACGATCGAGAACGCGAGCGTCTACGACGGCCAGCCGACGCCCCAGCCCCTGCCCGGCATCTCGTGGTTCGGCGGCGCGCTCAGGGGCGTCTAGCAGCGGGTTTTTCCTCCCATTCGTGCCTCCCGGCGGTTGCTCCCTGCCGGTCCGGAACCTAAGTTTCGTCCCTGCCAGCACGGGGTTCGAAATTGAATCGACGAGCGTCCATCCGCGAGGCGGCGCCCTACGGCGTCGCCACCGAAGCCTCTGCACCCGCGGCGGGAGAGGACTTCTATCGCCGGCTGATCGACGGGATGCGGTGCGGGATCCTCGTGATCGAGCGGACGGGCCGGGTCGTGATGGTCAACGACCATGCCCGTGCGATCCTCGAGCTCCCCGAGCCGCCGCTCCGCGGCGCCGCGATCGCCGAAGTGCTCGCCGACCACCCGCAGCTCGCGCAGATCCTTCATGACGCGTTCTCGATGTCGCTGCTTCCGAACCGGGCCGAGATCGATCTGAAGAGCCGCTCGGAGAGCGGCAAGACGATCGGGTTCACGATCTCCCTGGTTCCGGGACCGGGAGGAGCGCCGACCGGGGCCGCGCTGTTCTTCAAGGACCTCACGCACGTCGAGCACAAGGAGGAGCAGGAGCGCCTCAAGGATCGCCTGGCCGCGCTCGGTCAGATGGCCGCCAACCTCGCGCACGAGATCCGCAACCCCCTGGCATCGATCGAGGTCTCCACCTCCCTGCTCAAGCGGCGGCTGCCGGACAGCGCGGGCGAGCGGGAGCTCCTGGACAAGATCATCGCCGAGGTGCGGCGGCTGAACCGGACGATCACCTCGAGCCTCGAGTTCGTCCGGCCGGTCTCCCTGACGCTCGCCCCCGCATCGATCCGCGCCGTGCTGGACGACGCGCTGACCGTCGCGCTCGGACGACGGGGAAGGCCCGGGATCCGGATCGAGCGCACCGAGTCCCGGGAGCTCCCCGACTTCCTCATGGACCGCGGGCAGCTCAGGCAGGTGTTCGAGAACCTCTTCCTCAACGCCATGGAGGCGATGGGCGAGACCGGCGTCCTCGGCATCGACGTCGGAACCATCCCCGCGCCGGCCTCCGGAACCACACCGTACCGGCCCGCCGGAGCGCGGGACGCGCGATCCGCGTTCGACGCGTACGCGGTCGTCCGCGTCTCCGACACGGGCTGCGGCGTTCCCGCGGACCATCTGGACAAGCTGTTCTACCCGTTTTTCACCACGAAGACGCATGGATCGGGCGTCGGGCTCTCGATGGCGAAGAAGATCGTCGACTCGCATCGTGGGGTCATCGACGTCGCCAGTCGGCCCGGCGCCGGCACCGTGTTCACCGTCCGGCTCCCCATGACGGCATGGGCGAGCGTGGAGACCCCCGCATGAAGAAGCTCCTGGTGGCCGAGGACGAGCGCACGCTCCGCGAGGGGATCGCAACGGCGTTCCGCGACCGCGGCTGGGACGTCGTCGAAGCGGCCGACGGCGCGGAGGCATTCGCGCGGCTGGAGGAATCGGTCTTCGACGTTCTCGTGACCGACTACCAGATGCCCGAGAAGAGCGGGCTCGACGTCCTCAAGCGCAGCAAGATGATCAACGAAGGGACCGTGGGCCTGGTGATGACCGCGTACGGCACCGTCGAGTCCGCCGTCGATGCGATGAAGGCGGGGGCGTACGACTACGTCCTCAAGCCGTTCGACCTCGAGGAGATGGAGATGAAGGTCGAGCGCGCCATCGAGCACCGGCGCCTGCTCGCGCGCATCGAGGCCTACGACCGCAGCGAGATCGTTCCGCGATTCGAGAACATCGTCGGCGAGAGCCCCCAGATGCGCGAGGTCTTCCGCACGATCGAGAAGGTCGCCCGCTCCAACGCCACCGTGCTCGTGCTCGGGGAGACGGGCGTCGGGAAGGAGCTGGTCGCGGAAGCCCTGCATCGGAACTCCAGCCGCGGGGACCGGCCCTTCGTGAAGATGAACTGCGCCGCGCTGCAGGAGAGCCTGCTCGAGTCGGAGCTCTTCGGGCACGAGCGCGGCGCCTTCACGGGCGCGGACCGCCAGAGGACGGGGCGCTTCGAGCTGGCCAACGAGGGGACGCTCTTCCTCGACGAGATCGGGAACATGACGCCGTCCACGCAGACCAAGGTCCTCCGCGTCCTTCAGGAGCGGGAATTCGAGCGCCTGGGCGGGTCCCGGACGATCAAGGTCGACGTGCGGCTCGTCGCCGCGACCAACAAGAACCTCGAGGAAGCGATCCAGCGCGGGGAATTCCGCGAAGACCTCTACTACCGGCTCAACGTCGTGAACGTGACCGTGCCCCCGCTCCGTGAGCGGAAGGAGGACATCGTCCCCCTGGCGTCGCACTTCATCGATCGCTTCGCGAAGGAGCTCAAGAAGGACGTCCGCGGGCTGGAGCCGGCCGCGGTTCGATCCCTCAAGCGCCACACCTGGCCGGGGAACATCAGGGAGCTCGAGAACACGATCGAGCGCGCG
>DASRJG010000211.1:0-17771 GCA_035649595.1 Candidatus Polarisedimenticolaceae bacterium | reverse complement strand
CGCTCGCCGTCGGCGACCACGTCCTCGATCGCGCGCTCGCGCCGGCTCGCTCGGCGCGCGAGCCCGAGCGGCACGACGATCCCGGGGCGCCTCGGCGCCGGGGGCTCGGGGGACGGTCCCCGCGCGCGCTCGGCCGCCGGCAGGAGGTGGGCGACGCGGACGGAGCCCGGCGCGCCGTCCGGCTCCACGCCGATCACGGCGAGGGCGTCGAGCCGGTGCAGCGCCAGAGGGGACAGGTCCGCCGGGGTCAGCGGCTCGTCCCCGTCGCGCGTCGCGATCCACCGGAGCGTGCAGAAGCGATCGCGCCCGGACGGCGCCGACGGCTCGCGCGGGACCTCCACGCGGCGCGCATCCCCGACGCCGACCCGCTCGACGCGCCCCGCCCGGTCGACGAGCACGCCGACCCTCCGCCCGAGCGCGTGGCTCGTCTCCGCCATCTCGCGGGCGAGATCGTGCGAGACGATGTCGTGGGGAGGGATGCGGCGGCGGTAAAGGCGCTCGACGCGATGCTTCTCGGCGGGCGAGAGACCCAGGACGTTTCCGTGGAGCTCGGAAATCGGGCGTTACCTCCTCTTGGGAGCCGCATCGCTGTTGTACGGCGTTTTCGACCGCGGCGCCAGGATCGAGCCCAGCACGTCCGGCGTGCCCGCGATCCTCTCGAGCGCCGGGTACCGCTCGCCGTGGATCGCCTCGACCGAGATCTCCCGGAAGAAGTCGCCGTTCTCGAGGAGGAGGCGGATCGTCGAGGAGGTCTCCCCCGACCATCGGATCAGGTCGCGCATCACGTTCTTCGTGTAGCGGCGTTGCTCGACGCCGATCACCTTCATCCCCGGCGCCGCCCCGGCCTTCCAGGCGCTCGAGTCCGGCACGACGTCCACGATGACGCCGTCCTTGTCGAGGAGGAGGCCGATCGAGTAGCGGACGTCCACCGTCTCGAGGACCTCGTCGCGGCCGACGAGCAAGGGGGACCGCTTGGAGGCGTACCCGAGACGCCAGCCGGCTGCCTCGATCCCCGCGGTGGGGGCGCGCGTCCCCCGCCGATGAATGCGCTCCTCGAGGAAAGCGGCCCAATCGAACGGCGCGACCGCGTCGAGTGCCGCCACCACGTCCCGGAAACCGTACGTCGCCACCTCGGGCCGGCCCGTGCCGCTTCCGTGGAACCGCTTGCAGAAGTCGTCCAGCGACCGCGCGCCCTTGGTCAGCGCGCGGATCTTGACGTCCGCCTCCAGCCAGATCAGCGTTCCTTCGTCGTAGAAATCGGTGGAGCGCCGCCAGAGGGTCCACGCGTCCGGCGTCTCGTAGAGGAGCTGCGCCGCGACGGCCGTGTCCTCCAGCGGGCGCCACGCGCGGCCCCCCGTGGCATCCAGCTCGGCCGTCGTGCGCGCGAGATCGTCGAGGCTCTCCTCGGCGGTCCGCAGCCCCGATCGCCCCGTGAGGACCCAGCCCAGATATTGCGTCAGCCCCTCGTAGACCCAGAGGAGGCTGGAGTCGATCGGGGCGTCGAAGTCGTCCGGAAGGAGATCGGCCGGGCGCCGGTACTTCCCGTTCCACGAGTGGACGTACTCGTGGGGGAGAAGACCGGCCATGTACCTCCGTTGGTCCGGATCGACGAACGAGCGCTCGCGGACGCGGTCGTCGGACGATTCGTGGTGCTCGAGCCCGAAGTGGGCGACCTTGTCCGAGAGCGTGACGAGGAAGTGGTAGCTCCCGAAATGCCGCGTGCCGAAGAGCGCATCGGCTTCGGCGACCAGCCGACGGAGCGCGGCCTCCTGCTCCGGCGTGATCGCGAGCGCGGCCGGCCCGTCGGCCGCCGCGTCGAGGACGACCTTCCCCCCGGCCGGCCGCTCGTCGAGGACGATCGTCCGCATGAACTGCCCGGTCAGGACGGGGGAATCGATGAGGGTCGTCAGCGACACGGGGGCGAACGCGACGACCTCGGAGGTCGCGGATCGGATCGGCAGCGCGGTGGCGACGCTCCACTTCCCCGGCAGGCCCAACGTCGCCTCGACGGTGATCGCGTTCCCCTTGCGTCCCTCCGGGTAGAGGACGACCTGGTTCCAGCTCAGCAGCGCGAGCTTCTGCGTCGAGAAGGCGCTCGACGAGAAGCCCTCCGCCTCCGCCGGCGCGAGGAGGTCGAAGGCGACCTCGATCTCGGACGCGCCGGCGGGCACGTCCACCTCGAACGCGAACATGTCCTTCGGGTCGCGACGCCAGCCGATGTCGGAGCCGTTCGCGCGCACGAACATCCCCGCGACGTTCTTGATCGGCCCGGTCGGGCCGTGCTCTCCGGGGAGCCACTTCGGATAGCGGAGGGTCAGCGGACCCGGGCTCGCCGGGATCCGCATCGTCGCGTGGATCAGGTGGAGCGGCGAGGAGGTCAGGAGATCGACCCTGAGCTTGATGGTGTCCGCGGCGGCCGCCGCGGTGACCGCGCACGCGGCCAGCGCGGAGAAGAGCGCCCGGCGCATCAGATGCGCCCGACGATGTGGGTCCCGCCCCGTCCGTCGATCGCGTGGGGGAGGCTCTCGGGATTGGTGATCAGAGCGCGACGCCCGCCGCTCTTCAGGAAGTGGATCACGGCCTCGATCTTGGGACCCATGCTCCCCGGCGGGAAGTGCCCCTCGGCCGCCAGCGTCTCGATCTCCTCGAGGGTCACCGCGCCCAGCGCCCGCTGCTGCGGCGTCCCGTAGTTCAGGTACACCTGGGGGACGGCGGTCAGGATGATGAACAGCGCGGCTCCGACGTCGGCGGCGAGGACGCTGGAGGTCAAGTCCTTGTCGATCACCGCCTCCACGCCGACGTAGGAGTCCTCCTCGTTCTTCTTGATGGGGATCCCGCCGCCGCCGCAGGCGATCACGATGTGTCCCGCCCGCGCGGTGTCGCGGATCATGTGCCTCTGGACGACGCGAACCGGGTGCGGCGAGGGAACCACGCGGCGCCAGCCCCGTCCCGCGTCCTCGCTCACGATCCACCCCAGCTCCGCGCGCCGGCGCTCGGCTTCCTCCTTCGAGAGGAACGGGCCGATCGGCTTGGTCGGGTTCCGGAACGCGGGATCCGACTCCTCGACGAGCACCTGGGTGACGACGGTCACGACGTAGCGCTTGATGTCCCGTCTGCGGAGCTGGTTGAGGAGATTCTGCTGCAGGACGTAACCGAGGCTTCCCTCGGTCATCGCGACCAGCACGTCGAGGGGCATCGACGGCGTCTCGCCCCCCGAGCACTCCTGCTGCAACAGGAGCGTTCCCACCTGCGGGCCGTTCCCGTGGGTGATCACGAGCTGGTACTCCTTCTCGACCAGTGTCATCAGAAGGCGCGCGATCTCCGCCGCGTTCCGCTCGTGCTCCTCGATCGTCCCCTTTTCCCCTTTTTGCATGAACGCGTGACCGCCCATGGCCACGAGAACGATCGGCTTGGTGGCGGCTTCGCCCATCGCGTCCTCCCCGGAGCGCGGCGAGCCGCGCGCCGTCAACTTAACACGGCGCTCGGCCGGCGCCGCGCGATTGAAAGTCGCGGAGACATGCGCCAAGATGGGCCACCTGAGAGGAGATCCGATGTCGCGTAAGCCCGCGTCCTCCGCAACCGCCGTGCGCACGAGCGGTCCCGAGCTGGGCAAGGCGATCTACCTGGACCTGCTCCGCAAGATGCTCACCGTCGACGCGATCGAAGAGCGCCTCAAGGTTTTCGTCCGCGCGGGGAAGGTGTCGTTCCACGCCTCCACTCGCGGGCACGAGAAGCTGCAGATCGCGATGTCCCTTCTCCTCGCGCCGGGGAAGGATTGGTTCTTCCCGTACTACCGCGAGAAGGCGCTGATGGTCGGGCTCGGCATGACTCCGAAGGACATCTTCCTGCACATGCTCTCGAAGGCCGACGATCCCTGCGGCGGCGGCCGCAACATGAGCGAGCACTTCTCGTCGCGCGCGCTCCGCGTCGTCTCGCCGACGGCCTGCACCGGGACCCAGTACCTCCAGGCGGTCGGAATGGCGAAGGCCGTCGTCGCGGAGGGGCGGGACGAGATCGTCTACGTGTCGTCGGGCGAGGGGGCGACCTCGGAGGGAGAGTTCTTCGAGGCGCTGAACTACGCCGGCCGCGACCAGCTCCCCGTCCTCTTCCTCGTGCAGAACAACGGGTACGCCATCAGCGTCCCGCAATCGGTCCAGATCGGCTCCGAGATCCACACGATCGCGAAGGGGTTCAAGGTCCGCTCCGTCGAGGTGGACGGCACGCAGTTCACCGAGATGTACAAGACGCTGACGCCGCTCGTCGAGTCGATGCGCAAGGGGGCCGGGCCGCTCCTGGTCGAAGCGCACGTGGTGCGACTCGATTCGCACTCCTCCTCGGACGACCAGACGAAGTACCGGACCGAGGACGAGCTGGAGGAGGTCCGGCGTCACGATCCGATCGCCCACTCCTCCGGGCGCGTGCTCTCGTGGGGGCTCCTCGACGAGAAGAGCCTCAAGGCGCTGCGGGAGGAGATCAAGGCGACGGTCAACGCCGCGGGGGACGAGGCGGACGCGGCGCCGATGCCGGAGCCGGAGACCGCCGCGCTCCACATCTTCTCCGAGGCGCCCTCGTTCGAGGAGCGCGAGCCGCGGCCGCTCTCCGACACGCCGGTCACGATGGTGGACGCGCTGAACCACGCGCTGCGCGAGGAGATGGAGCGGAATCCCAAGATCGTCATGTGGGGCGAGGACATCGCGGACCCCAAGGGCGGCGTCTTCGGCGTCACCCGCGGCCTGACCGACGCCTTCCCCTCGCGGGTCGAGAACGCGCCGCTCGCGGAGGCGACGATCGTCGGCGTCGCCGCGGGGATCGCGACCGGCGGCTTCAAGCCCGTGATCGAGATCCAGTTCTCCGACTATTCCTTCCCGGCGTTCATGCAGATCCGGAACGAGATCTCGACGCTGCGCTGGCGGTCGGGGGGCGTCTGGTCCTGCCCGATGGTCGTGCGTATGGCGACGGGAGGCTACATCCGCGGCGGCCCGTTCCACTCGCAGTGCCCCGAGACGCTCTACATCCACACGCCGGGGTGGTACGTGGCGTACCCCTCCAACGCCGCCGACGCGAAGGGCCTGATGAAGACCGCCTGCCGGATGGACGACCCCGTGATCTTCTTCGAGCACAAGGGGCTGTACCGCCAGGTGTTCTCGAAGTCCCCCGAGCCGGACGCCGACTACCTGATCCCGTTCGGGAAGGGCAAGGTCGTCCAGCCGGGAACGGACATGACCGCGATCACCTGGGGGAGCGGAGTGGTGCGCTGCCAGCGCGCGGCGGCGGAGCTTACGCGCGAGGGGTTCTCCGTCGAGGTGATCGATCTTCGCACGCTCGTTCCGCTCGACGAGGAGCTCGTCTTCGCCTCGGTGCGCAAGACGGGGAAGGCGATCGTCGTCCACGAGGCCCAGAGGAACAACGGGTTCGGCGGCGAGATCGCGGCGCGGATCGCGGAGGCGTGCTTCGAGTCTCTCGACGCCCCGGTCCGCCGCGTCGCGGCGAAGGACTGCTTCCCCCCGTACGCCCCCTCGCTCGAAGCCGCCATCCTGCCGTCGCAGGAGGACGTGACCGAGGCGATGCGCGCGCTGTCGCGCTGGTAGGAGAGCTCATGTCCAAGCGCATGATCGGACTGGCCCTCAGCTTGATCGTCAGCGTAGGGATCGGCGTCTTGGCGGGACAGAGGTTCTTCCAGATCTTCGACAAGACCGTGCCCGCGGGGTCGATGACCGACCTGGTGCGGGCGGGGACCCACACCGCCTACCTCGGGGCCGGCGTGGTGTTCGGGCTCCTGATCTTCGCCTGGACGACCGTGGCGGCCTGGCTCGCGCGCTTCTTCCCGGCGGCGCCGAAGGCCGCCTCCGCCCCGGCGGGCCAGCTCGCGAAGTGACCGCGTTCCGGTCCTCGCTCGCCCCCGACGTCCTCCGCGGGAAGACCGCGTGGATCACCGGAGGCGGGACGGGGCTGGGGCGCGCGATGGCGCTGAAGTTCGCCTCGCTCGGGGCCGCGGTGGGACTCTCCGGACGGAGGCTCGAGCCGCTCGAGGCGGTCGCCGCGGAGATCGCGGGCGCAGGCGCCCGCGCCGTCGCCGCACCCTGCGACGTGCGCGATCCCAGCCAGGTCGACGCCGCGCTCGCGACCGTCGTCGGCCGGCTCGGCATTCCCGACATCCTCGTCAACAACGCCGCGGGGAACTTCCTCTGCCCGTCGGAGGAGCTGACGCCGAACGGCTTCGCCTCGGTCGTCGCGATCGTCCTCCACGGGACGTTCCACTGCACGCGCGCCGCCGGGCGGCTGTGGATCGAGGAGAAGCGCGGCGGGACCGTCCTCTCGATCGCCACGACCTACGCGAGCACCGGCTCCGGGTTCGTGCTCCCGAGCGCGTGCGCGAAGGCCGGGGTCGTCGCGCTCACCCGCTCGCTCGCCGTGGAGTGGGCCCAGCACGGAATCAGGCTCAACGCGATCGCCCCCGGGCCGATCCCGACCGAGGGGGCGTTCTCCCGCCTGCTCCCGACGCCGGAAATGGAGACGGCGCGTCGCGCGCGGATCCCCGCGGGACGGTTCGGCACGCCCGAGGAGCTGGCCGAGCTCGCCGCGTTCCTCGTCTCGGACGCGTCCGACTGGATGCGCGGCGAGGTCGTCACGTTCGACGGCGGGGAGTGGCTCCGCGGCGCCGGGGAGTTCAACGATCTCCTGGAGGTCCCGTCCGAGCTGATCGCGGCGCTGAAGCCTAGGTGACCGCCGCCTCCTTCAGCAGCGCCCAGCACCTCGCGACGTGCTCGTCGGTCTGCCGGGGGTTTCCGATCGCGACCCGAAGCACGAAGCGCCCGTCGAGCTTCGTGTGCGAGAGGAACACGCGTCCGGTCGCGTTGACCCGATCGAGGATCTCCCGGTTCCTCGCGTCCGGGTCCTCCCCCCTGCGGTAGCGGAAGCACACGGTCGCCAGCGGCACCGGAGCGACTCGCTCCCAATCGGGGTCCGCATCCACCCAGGACGCGAAGAGCCGCGCGAGGCGGACGTGGTCGCGCAGCCGCGCGGCGATCCCGTCCACGCCGAACCACCGGATCTGCATCCACAGCTTCAGCGCGCGGAAGCGGCGTCCGAGCTGGATCCCGTACTCGTTGAAGTTGTGCACCCCGGCGGCCTCGCGGGTCTTGAGGTACTCGGGGACCAGGCTGAACGCGTCGCGGAAGTTCTCGGGGTCCCTGAAGAGCAGGAGGGAGGCGTCGAACGGCGTGAACATCCACTTGTGCGGGTTGACCACGATCGAGTCCGCCCGCTCCCAGCCCGCGAAGAGCCCGCGCATCTCGGGGACGACCGCCGCGACGCCGCCGTAGGCCGCGTCCACGTGGAGCCAGATCCGCTCCTGCGCGCAGACCGATGCGAGCGCCTCGCAGGGATCGATGCTCGTCGACGAGGTCGTCCCCAGCGTCGCGACCACGCAGAACGGAACCCATCCCGCGGCGCGGTCTTCCGCGATCGCCGCGGAGAGCGCCTCGGGACGCATCCGGAACTCGGCGTCGACTTCGATCCGGCGGATCCCGGCGCGCCCGATCCCCGCGACGATCGCGGCCTTCTCGATCGACGAGTGGGCCTCCGTGGACGCGTACATCCGCAGCCGGCGTCCCGAGAGCCCCTCCTCCCGGATTCGGAGCCCCGGCACCGCGTGCCGCGCGGCGACGATCGACAGGAGCGAGGAGATCGACGCCGTGTCCGTGAGCATTCCGTCGAAGGCCTCCGGGAGCCCGAGCATCTGCCGCAGCCACGAGACCACCAGCTCCTCGAGCTCGGTGGACGACGGCGCGTTCCGCCAGAGCATGACGTTCGAGTTGAGCGTCGCCGCGAGCCATTCCCCGAGAATCCCCGGGCCCGAGGCCACGCTCGGGAAGTACGCCATGAACATCGGATGCTGCCAATGCGTGATGAACGGCTCGACGATCGTCCGGTAGTCGTCGAGGATCGCGCTCAGCGGCTCGGGGGCGGACGGCGGCTGGGGCGGGAGCTTGGCCCGCGTCGCGCCCGGCTCGATCCGCGGCAGCACGTCGTACGCGTCCAGCCGGTCGAGGTAGTCGGCGGCGAGGTCTGCGACCCGTCGCGCCGCGGCGCGGAACTCGTCCGGGGACATGTCGCCGAGCGGCTTCGGCATCGCGGACCTATCGTAGCGCGGCCCACACCAGGAGCCCGAGTGCGATCCGGTACCAGGCGAACGGCGTCAGGTCGTGGGTCGCGACGAACCGCAGGAGCCAGCGGATCGCCGCCCAGGCGACCACGAAGGAGACCGCCGTGGCCACCAGGAGCCAGGGCAGGTCGCCGGCGACGAGCGCGTCGTGCTTCTTGATCAGGTCGTACACCGAGGCGGCGCCGAGCGTCGGGATCGCGAGGAAGAAGGAGAACTCGGTGGCCGCGCTCCGGCGGAGCCCGCAGAGGAGCCCCCCGAGGATCGTCGCCGCTGAGCGCGAGAAGCCGGGCCAGAGCGATGCGCACTGCGCGAGGCCGATCAGGCCCGCGCGCAGCGCCCCGGCCTCCTCGGCGCGCTCGATCACCGGCAGCGGCTTCCACCGCTCGACCGCGAGGATCAGCAGCGCGCCGGCGATGAGCGCGGCGGCCACGGTCCTCGGTCCGAACAGGTGCTCGCTGATCCAGTGGTGGGTCGCGAGGCCGAGGACCGCCGCCGGGAGGAAGGCGATCGCGACCGGGACGGCGAGCGAAAGCCCCTGCCGCAGCAGCTTCGCGCGGTATTCGACCACGACCGCCAGCACCGCGCCGAGCTGGATGAAGATCTCGAACACCTCCGCGCGCGGGCCGTCGAGCCCGCAGAGCCGGGCCGCCAGGATGAGATGGCCGGTGGAGGAGATCGGCAGGAACTCGGTGATCCCTTCCACGACGCCGAGGAGGAGCGCGATCAGCGGGAGCGGGATCATCGCCGCGTCCGCGCCATCAGCGCCGGCACCAGCGTGAGCGCCGTCAGGAGGCAGGTGAGCGAGCCGATCAGCGCGACGACGCCGACGCTCCGCATCGCCGGGTACTTACCGAACGCGAGCGTGCCGAAGCCGGCCACGTTCGTCGCCGCCGCGAGCGCGACCCCCTTCCCCGTCTCCAGCACGCCCTCGTCCAGCACGCCCCCGTTCAGGTGGAAGCGATGGACGATGTGGATGGCGTAGTCGATCCCGACCCCCATGATCATGGTCGCGACGAAGGCGTTGGCGTAGTTGATCCGCATCCCGAGCACCCGCATGGTGCCGAGCATGAGCAGCACGCCGCAGATCAGCTGGGCGAGGGCGATCGCGGTCAGCCGGGCGCTCTTGAAATCGAACCAGAGGAGCACCGCGACCAGCGTGAGCCCGAGCGCGACGGAGACCCGCGAGTCGTGCAGGAAGATGTTCCGCAGCTCGCGTCCGACCACGTTGGTCCCGGTGACGACGATTCCCGGGTCGTTTCCCTGCAGCGCCTCCACCAGCCCCGGCGGCGGGTCCCGGCGCCAGCGCGGGTCGCTCGTGTACAGGTAGGTCACGATGCGCACCCGCGATCCGTCCCGGTGGACGTAGCGGTCGACGATGCGGCCGAGCCCGCTTCCCTCCAGGTCTTCCAGCGTGATGGGGCGCGCGGGGGCGAGGAACCGGGCCATCCGGTCGAGATACCCGTCGAACGCCTCCTCGCGGAACCCGTTCTCCCCCAGGGCCGCCCGGAAGGTCGCGCGGATCCGGGCCGGGTCGAACGCCCCCGTCCTGTCCGCCCGAAGCTTCGCGATGACCTCCGCCTGGCGTTCGGCCAGCGGAAGGTAGGTGAGGATCGACTCGTAGGATCCCACGGTCCCGTTCGCGAGGAACGGCGCGAGCCGCGTGTCGATGTCGTGCGTCCGCCGGACCGCCTCCTCCATCGTCGATCCCTCGGCGATCGCCATCATGTAGGACAGCGAGGCGCCGAACTTCTCCGCGATCTCGTTCGACACCGCGAAGGACGGCGCCTCGTTGCTCCGCAGCGAATCCACGCTGGCGTCGAACTTGAGGTCGATCGCGAGGACTCCGGCGACGACGGAGAGCGCGCCGATCCCGGCGATCGCGACGCGCTTGTGCTTCGCCGACCAGACGATCAGGTGCTCCAGGAGCAGCGATTGGAGGTGGAGCTTCTTCGGGCGCCCCTCGCGCGCCGTCCGCGCCCCGTCGTTCCACGCGATCATCGCCGGCAGGAGCACGAGGATCGCGACCGCGCAGATCAGGATCCCCGTGCCGATCAGGAAGCCCAGATCGCGGAGGCCCCGGAAGCTCCCGACGCACATCGCGTAGAACGTGCCGGCCGACGTGATCGCGCCGGTGAAGACCCCGAGGCCCGTCTCCCCCACCATCCGCTCCGTCGCGATCGCGACCGACGCCCCCGCCTGCCGCTCCTCGACGTAGCGCGCGTACATCAGGATCGTGAAGTCCGTGCCCAGCCCCATCAGGAGCGCCGGAAGCGACGCCGACGACGAGTTGAGGCTGCCGAGGACGATCGCGGCGACGGCGAAGGTGGTCGCCTGGCCGAGGAGGAGGGGCAGGGAGGAGTAGAGGAGCGCGGCGAAGCGCCGGTAGCAGATCCAGTAGAGCAGGACGACCGCGACGAACGAGACGAGGCCGTTGATCACGACGGTGCGCTTGAGCAGCGCCGACTCCTCCGTGAGCACGGCCGGGTTGCCGCCGAACCGTAGGACGACCCCGGTGCCGCCGGACTGCTCCGCCGCGAGGTCCGCCCGCACGGCCTCCGCTTCCCGCTTCGCCGCCGCGATCAGGCTGCGCGAGAACGCGAGGTCCTGCGAGGGGCGCGCCGGCTTGACCAGCATGATCAGCGTGCGGCCGTCCTTCGAGAGGTAGTAGCCGTCCGAGAGGTCGACCTTCAGCGCGCCCCGATGGGCGAGGAGGCGCTCGACGAAGACCGGCATCAGGCCGAGCGGATCGCGGAGGAGCAGCCCCTCCGCGATCGCCGCGGTCGGCGAGGCGAGCGCGACCTTGTTCTCGCGGACGCGGCGCCGGATCGCGTCGTCCGTGAGCTGCGCCGCGATCGTGGGGAGCTGCTCCGGGGGGAGGAACAGGAGGGCGTTCTCCGAGAACAGCTCCATGAAGCGCTCGTCCGGCTGGAACCTGTACTCGACCCCCGCCACGAGGTCGGCGCGCGCGCGCAGCCGGTCCGCGAACAGGTCGGCGAAGTCCTCCAGCTCGTCGGGCCCCTCGTCCGGCGCCGCCTCGAGCAGCACGATCAGGTAGTCGATCGAGCCGAACACGCGCAGCGCGTCGCGGAACGTGTCGACCTGCCGGTTGCCGTGCGGGATGAGGTTGAGGACGTCGGACTCGATCTTGATCCGCGAGCCGAGCCACGTCGCGACCGCGAAGAGGATCAGCGCGCCGGCGAACACGAGGCGCCATCGCTGCCGGCTGAAGCGCTCGATGCGGAGGAGGATGCGCTGCTTGCGCCCGACGGGAGCTTCGCCGGGCGTTCGGGTGCTCATCGGCCGCGGATTATACAGCCGCGTGCTATCGTGCCGTCCCTCGCGCGGAGGGGGCTCATGGACGCTCTGAAGCTGCAGGCCGCCGACTTCATCAAGCTCGAGAACGACTACGGCGCCCACAACTATCACCCGCTCGACGTCGTCGTTCAGAAGGCGTCGGGGTGCTGGGTGTGGGACGTCGAGGGGACGAAGTACCTCGACTTCCTCGCGGCGTACTCCGCGGTCAACCAGGGGCACGCCCACCCCCGCATCCGCCGCGCGATGATCGAGCAGTCGGAGCGCGTCACGCTGACCTCGCGCGCGTTCCGCAACGATCAGCTCGGCCTGCTCTACAAGGAGATGTCCGACCTCTCCGGCTACCGCCGGATGCTCCCGATGAACTCGGGCGCCGAGGCGGTGGAGACGGCGATCAAGCTCGCGCGCAAATGGGGCTATACGGTCAAGGGGATCCCCGGCGACCGCGCCGAGATCCTCGCGTTCTCCGGGAACTTCCACGGGCGCACGACGACCATCGTCAGCTTCTCCGACGAGCCGCAGTACCGCGAGGGGTTCGGCCCGCTCACCCCCGGCTTCACGGTGCTCCCCTACGGAGATCTCGGCGCGATCGAGCGGGCGATGAGCCCGAACGTCGCCGCGGTCCTCGTCGAGCCGATCCAGGGGGAGAGCGGGATCCACGTCCCGCCCGCCGGGTACCTCCGCGGGATCCAGGCGCTGTGCGCGAAGCACCACGTCCTGTTCATCTGCGACGAGATCCAGTCGGGGCTCGGCCGCACGGGGAAGCTGTTCTGCTTCCAGCACGAGGACGTCCGGCCGGACGTCGTCATCGTCGGCAAGGCGCTCTCGGGCGGGTTCTACCCCGTCTCCGCCATCCTCGCGGACGATCCGGTGATGCTGGTCTTCAAGCCGGGGGACCACGGCTCGACGTTCGGCGGGAACCCGCTCGCCGCGGCGGTCGCGCGCGAGGCCCTGCGCGTTCTGGTGGACGAGAAGATGATCGAGAACTCCGCGGAGCAGGGGGACTACTTCCTCGGGCGGCTGCGCGGGCTCTCGAGCCGCTGGATCGAGGAGGTCCGCGGGCGCGGGCTGTGGATCGGCGTCGAGCTCAAGCCCGAGGCGGGGGGAGCGCGGCGCTTCTGCGAGGCGCTGCGCGACCGGCAGCTCCTCTGCAAGGAGACCCACGTCCACACGATCCGCTTCGCGCCTCCCCTCTCGGTGACGCGCGAGGAGCTCGACTGGGCCTACGAGCGCGTGGCCGCGGTGTTCCGCGATCTCGACTGACGCGATGACGATCACGATCGAGGGGGTCGTCGTCCACCTCGCGCACCCGGACGAGCTCCCGATCCGGTGGATCGGCCAGACGGAGACGCTCAAGCAGCTCCTCGCCGCCTGGAGCGTGGTGGACCAGCGGGACCTGCCGATGAGCCCGCGCCTGCTCGGGAAGCCGGGCGTCGGGAAGACGACGCTCGCGTTCGCGGCCGGGCGGGCGCGCGGGCAGGAGGTCTACATCGTCCAGGCGACGATGGACACGCGCCCGGAGGACCTCCTGATCACGCCCGTCATCGACCGGGAGGGCTCGATCCGCTACGTCGCCTCCGGGCTCGTCACGGCGATGGTCCGCGGCGGCGTCGCCGTGCTCGACGAGGGGAACCGCATGTCGGAGAAGGCGTGGGCCTCGCTCGCGCCGCTCCTCGACGCCCGCCGGTACGTCGAGTCGATCGTGGCGGGCGTCAAGGTGCGCGCCCACGACGGGTTCCGGTTCGTCGCGACGATGAACGACGACGCCTCGACCTACGAGCTCCCGGAGTACATCCATTCCCGTCTCCAGCCGCAGATCCACCTCGACTTCCCCGAAGCCGAGGAGGAGCGCGCGATCCTGGCGGAGAACCTCCCGTTCGCGGACGACGAGGTGCTCGACTACGTCACCCGGTTCCTCCGGTCGGCGCACGACGCGGACGAGCGCTTCACGGCACGCGACGGGATCAACATCGCCCGCTACGCGCTCAAGCGGATGAAGGACGCGAAGGGCGCGCGAGCGGCCGCGGCGCTGCGCGAGGCCGTCCTCCACGTGCTCGGAGAGGACGCGCTCCGCTACCTCGACTAGGCGCGCAGCCGCGCCGCCGCGGCCAGCGAGAACAGCGCGCCGAACCCCACGAGCACCGCCGACGGGAGCACGACCGCCTCGAACCCCCGGCCGAAGCTGATCAGGGAGTGGAAGCCGTCCATCGCCCAGCTCGTGGGAAAGACGTGGGACGCGGAGCGAAGCCAGCCGGGCATGACCTCCGAGGGCCACCAGCAGCCGCCGAGTGCCGCCATGACCATGCTCGCGAGCCACCCGACGATCGACGCCTGCTCGGGGTTCGCCAGAACGGCTCCCGCGAGCGTCGCGAATCCCGCGACGGCGAAGGTGTAGGCGCCGAGCAGCGTCGCCAGTCCCAGGGGCGAGGCGCCGAAGTCGAGCTTGAACGCGAGCTTGCCGACCGCGATCAGGAGCGCGATCTGCAACAGCGCGATGAAGGCGCGTCCCAGGATCTTCCCCCCGACGATCGCCCCCCGGGACAGCGGGAGCGTGAGCTGGCGGCGGAGCATCCCCTCCCGCTTCTCGATCGTCAGGAAGACCGCGCCGTAGATCGTCGTCATCATGAGGACGGTGAACGTGAGCGTCCCCGGCAAGCTCTGCGCGACGCCGGAGGGGACCGTCGCGCCCTTGCCTGCGGTCGCGACCTCGAGCGACACGAGCGCGGGGCGCGCCCGGAGCCGCTCGTAGGCCGCGGCGGAAAGCGTCGCGCCGGACTGCTTCATCTCGGCGGCTCGGGCGAGCGTCCGCAGGATCGCACGGGCCAGCACCACCTCCGCGCCCCGCGTGCCCTCGGCGGAGGCATCCTTCGCCGCCTCGACGGCGAGCGTCTGCTGCGTTCCGGCGAGCGCCCCCTCGGTGAATCCGGCGGGGATCTCGATCCAGCGGACGGCGCCCGGCGGCGGTCGAGGCGACGCGTCGGGTCCGCGCCGCACGTCGAGCTTCGCGGCCGACGGATCGAGCTCGCTCGCGAGCGCCGCCGCGAGCCATCCGCCGTCGCGGTCGAGGATCGTGAGCGCGACGCGCCGATCCCCGCGAGGGCCTCCGAACGCGCTGCCGAACAGCCAGATCAGGAAGACCGGCATGACGAGGAGCCACAGCGCGGCCGCGCGGTCCCTCGCCGTGAGACGGACGTCGTTCACCGCGAGCCGCAGCAGCCTTCTCACGCCGCCGTCCCGGCGCGCGCCGAGCGATGGAGCGCGGCCATGCCGACCCCGAGCAGCGCGACCCCCATCGCGATGAGCACCCCGGCGTATCTCGCGACGCCGGAGAGGGTCGCCCCGTGCTCCAGGAGAGCCCTGTATCCCTGGGTCCCCCAATACAGCGGCGTGAACGGCGCGACGCTTCGGATCCCGGGAGGCAGCGACTCGATGCGGAAAAACCCGCCGCCGAGGAACCCCATCGCGAGGAAGATCGCGCCCGCGAGCGTCGCCCCCGCGCGCTCGCTCCCCGCGAGGCCGTAGATCGCCGCAGCCGTCCCGGCGACCGCCAGGACGAGCGCCATCGAGACCAGCACGAACCCCGGGAGGCTCACGGGCCGGGTGAGAACCGTCCAGCCCACCAGCGAGACGACGGCGATCGCCGCCGTCGCGAGCACGCACGTGTAGAGGGCCTTCGCGACGATGTAGGTTCCGGGCGTCAGGGGACCGGCGAGCTGGCGCCGGAGCGTTCCGAGCGTCCGCTCCGTCAGGACGTCGCGCATCGCGTTTTCGGCCACCAGGAACAGCGCGTACACCGCGACCCCCGGAAGCACGAGCAGGAAGATCTGGGAGCCGGTGCCGCCCTTGTCCTCGGCCGCCGGCTCTGTTCCGCCGAACAGCTCGCTCCGGAGCGTGATCACCGGGGGGAAGATCAGCGACGACGCCCCGCCGATCGCATGCGTCGCCTCGAGCGCGATCGCGACCACGTCCGCGTCGGCGGGGGCGGAATCGATGCCGTCCTCCAGATACGGTCGAAGCCGCAGCAGCGGGGCCGAGAGGACGCGCCGGGCTCCCTCGAGGAGATCGGCCAGGCCTCCGGCCGTCTGTGCCGCGATCTCCGGCAGGATCCCCTCGGACGGGTTCCTGACCAGGCGCAGCGTCACGGGCCGGCCGTCGAGCAGGTCGCGCGTGAATCCCTTCGGGATCGTGAGAAAGGCCGACGCCCGGCCCCTCTCCATCCGCTCGCGACCCTCGGCCTCGGTGACCCGCGTCGTCTCGAACATCCCGGCGGTCCGCGGGGAGCCGAACGCCGAGACCACGGCGCTCCCGACGACGCCCTCGTCCAGGTTCGCGACGAGGAGCCGCACCTTCGGAAGCTTGCCGCCGCCGCCGAACGCCAGCGCGATCATCCCGGCGAAGAGGATCGGGAACGAGAGGGCCGCGACGAACGCGAAGGGCGCCCGCGCCTTGCGCCTCAAGTCCTTGGCGACCAGGTGGAGCAGGAGTCGCATCAGTCGCGCAGCTCGCGTCCCGTGAGATTGAGGAAGAGCGTGCTGAGGCTGGGGGGCTGGATCGAGATCCCGTCGATCGCGAGACCCGACGACAGCACGGCCGAGAGGAGCTCGACCGCGCCGCGCCCCGATCCGTCCACCGCGACCACGAGCTTCCCGGCCTCCGCGCTGGCCACGGTCACCCCGGGCATCGCGTCGATCCGGGGAAGCAGCGGCGAGAGGTCGGGCGCGCCGCGGACGGTGATCACGTCGCGGCCGCCGACGCGGCGCTTGAGCTCCTCGAGCGTCCCCTCCGCGAGGATCTTCCCGTGGTCCATGATCGCGATCCGGTCGCACAGCGTCTCGGCTTCGTCGAGGTAATGCGTCGTGTAGATCACGGTCGTGCCCGATGCCGCGACACGGCGGACCGCGTCGAGGACGTTGAGGCGGCCTTGCGGGTCGATCCCGACGGTGGGCTCGTCCATGAGGACCGCCCGCGGCGCGTGGACGAGGCCGAGGGCCAGGTTGAGCCGCCGCTTCATCCCCCCCGAGTAGGTCTTGACGGGGTCGCGCGCGCGATCGGCGAGCCCGATGAGCTCGAGGACCCGGTCCACGGACGATCGTAGCGCGCTCCCCGACAGCCCATAGAGGCCGCCCCAGAAGTTCAGGTTCTCGCGAGCGGTGAGCGTCTCGTAGAGCGCGGGGTCCTGCGGCACGATGCCGAGCGCCGCCTTGACGGCGAGCGGCTTCGACGCGAGGTCGATCCCGTCGAAGAGGATCCGCCCCTCATCCGGCGGCAGCAGCCCCGAGAGCATCGACATGATCGTCGTCTTCCCCGCGCCGTTGGGCCCGAGCAATCCGAAGAGCTCTCCGCGCGCGACGGCGAACGACACGCCGTCGACCGCCCGGACCGGTCCGTACGACTTCACGAGGCCCCGCACGTCGAACATGCGCCGCATTCTAGACCCGCCGACTGCTACGATCCCCGCGTGGCGACGGGCGGGGGCGAGGTCGCGCTCGGGCTCGGTGGCGGCGTGTTCGTCGTCCCGGTCCTCCACGAGCGCCTCGAGTCGGCGGACGCGGTGCGGCGGGCCTGCGCCGCGCTGGCGCCGGATGCGATCGCGGTCGAGGTCCCCTCCACGCTCTCCGGCGTCTTCGCGCGCGCGATCGACCGCCTTCCCGCGATCTCGGTGCTGCTCTACGAGACCGCGGCGGGCGAGACGATCTATCTCCCCGTTCAACCCGCCGATGCGACGGTGGAGGCGGCGCGTTTGGCCCGCGAGCGCGGCATCGCGCTCTGCTGCGCCGACCTCGACGTCGACGGCTACGGCGATCATCGGGATCCCGTGCCCGACGCCTATGCCCTGCACCGTCTCGGCTGGCGAGCGACCTACGACGCCTTCCGCGCGACCGCGCAGCCGCCCGACGAGCGCGACGCGCGACGCGAGGCCGCGCTCGCCTATCACGCGCGCCGCCTCGTCGCCGAGGGGAAGCGACGGGTGCTGGTCGTCGCCGGCATGCGTCACGTCGAGGGGCTCGCCGCCGCGCTCGCGCGGTCGCAGGGCGTCCCGTTCGCGGCTCCCGTCCGGGAGAACGTGCGGCTGGTTCATCTGCATCCCGAGTCCCTCGGCGAGGTCCTCGGCGAGCCTCCCCTGTTCGTGGCGGCGTACGAGGCCGAGCGGCGCGGTGTCCCGGCCGGGCCCGCGGAGATCCCCATCGCGGCTCCGGCCGGCCGGAGCTACGGACCCTTCCGAGTGCTAACCGGTGGGGCCGGCGACGACCCCGCGCGGCTCCTCGACGTGGTCGCGCGGGTGCGGGATGCGGGG
>DASRJG010000210.1:0-17768 GCA_035649595.1 Candidatus Polarisedimenticolaceae bacterium | reverse complement strand
AGGAGCGCGGCGCAGAACCCGATCCCGGTGAAATAGAACAGCCCCCAGGCGAACTCCCCGGCGACCACCTGCCCTAACCCGGGAACGAACAGCGACAGGCTGCCGGCGAGCGCGGGCCCGGGTCCCGGCGCGTCGGGACGGGAGGTGCGGCGGATCGGGGGGGCCGCTTTCACCCCCAACGGCCGGCTGAAAGCCGCCGTGGCTTGCTGGCGGTCCACCTCTCCGAGATCGTAGATCGTGTCTTCCCGGCTCATGCGCGCACCTCGCCCCCGAGGCGCACAGCAACGAAATTGCCAACGCCCGCGGCCCGCTGTTCCCACAAAACTCCGAGCCGCCGTTGCGAGACCGTCAGGGGGGAGTACGGAATCGTCGGCTCGCTTTGGCTATCATCACAGCCTCGTGTGCGGTCTTTTCTGCCTGTTCGATCTGCCTGACGCGGGCTCGGGAGCGGCGCGCGATCTCGCGCTGCGCCAGGCGAGGCTCCTGCGCCACCGCGGACCGGACTGGAGCGGGATGTGGTCCGGCGACCGCGCCGTCCTCGCGCACGAGCGCCTCGCCATCGTGGACCTCCTGCACGGCGCGCAGCCGCTGACCTCGGCGGACGGGGCGCTGGTGCTGGCGGTGAACGGGGAGATCTACAACCACCTCGAGCTGCGATCGGAGATCGGAGACCCGGGCGCGTTCCGAACCGGCTCCGATTGCGAGGTGATCCTGCCCCTCTACGCTTCGATCGGATGGCGCCTGCTCCCCCGGCTTCGCGGGATGTTCGCCTTCGCCCTGTACGACGCCGTCTCCGACGACTGGCTGATCGCGAGGGACCCGATCGGCATCGTTCCCCTCTACACCGGCCGCAGGCCGGACGGCTCCCTCGCCGTCGCTTCCGAGATGAAGGCTCTGCTGGACGTGTGCGATCGGGTCGAGGAGTTCCCGCCGGGGCACTACCTGACACGCAAGGATCCGCGGCCGGTCCGCTACTGGTCCCGCGACTGGTTCGACTTCGACGCGGTGCCGGAGCGCGGCCCCGACCCGCGCGAGCTGCGCGATGCGCTCTCCGACGCGGTCCACAGCCATCTGATGACCGACGTCCCCTACGGCGTCCTCCTCTCGGGGGGTCTGGACTCGTCGGTGATCGGGGCGCTCGCGGCCGGATTCGCGGCGAAGCGCGTCGAGAGCGGCGATCGCGACGCCGCCTGGTGGCCGCGCCTCCACTCGTTCGCGATCGGCCTGCGCGGCTCCCCCGACCTCGCCGCCGCAGCACGGGCGGCGGAGGCGATCGGCACCGTTCACCACGGCTTCGAGTTCACCGTCCAAGAGGGGCTCGACGCGCTGCGCGACGTGATCTGGCACATCGAGTCGTTCGACACGACCACCGTGCGCGCCTCCACGCCGATGGTCCTCATGGCGCGCCGCATCCGTGCGACCGGCGTGAAGATGGTCCTCTCGGGGGAAGGCTCGGACGAGATCTTCGGCGGCTACCTGTACTTCCACAAGGCCCCCTCGCCGCGCGCCTTCCACGAGGAATTGGTGAGGAAGCTCGGCGACCTCCACCTCTACGATTGCCTGCGCGCGAACAAGTCGATGGCGGCCTGGGGGATCGAGGCGCGCGTCCCGTTCCTCGACACGCGTTTCCTCGACGTCGCGATGCGGATCCCCGCGAAGGACAAGATGGTCGCCGCCGGCGGGATCGAGAAGCGGATCCTGCGCGAGCCGTTCCGCGGCCTCCTCCCCGACGAGATCCTCTGGCGCCAGAAGGAGCAGTTCTCGGACGGCGTCGGCTACGCGTGGATCGACTCGCTCAAGGCGCACGCCGCCGCGCGCGTGTCGGACCGGGAGATGGCGGAGGCGGGCGAGCGGTTCCCGACCGGCACGCCCGCCACGAAGGAGGCCTACCTCTACCGCGCGATCTTCGAGGAGCTGTTCCCGATCCCGTCCGCCGCGGCGTGCGTCCCGTCGGGGCCGAGCGTCGCCTGCTCGTCGGCGGCTGCGCTGGAGTGGGACGCCTCGTTCAAGGCGAACGCCGATCCCAGCGGCCGGGCGGTCCGAGGGGTCCACCGGGACGGGTACCGATGAACGGGCGCCGCGTGTACGTCAGCGGGGTCGGAGCGGTGAGCCCTTACGGGCTCGGCGCGCTCCCGCTCCGCGAGGCGCTCTTCACCGGCCGCTCCGCGATCGGGCCGATCCGCGGGTTCGACGCCTCGCGCTTCGCGACGCGGATCGGAGGGGAGGTCCCGCCGCTTCCGCTCGAGGAGCACTTCGACGAGCGCGAGCTGGGCTGGATCTCCAAGCTCGCGGCGCACGGCGTGATCGCGGCGCGCCTCGCGCTCGAGGACGCGGGGTGGTCCGATCCCGACGGGATCGAGCGCGCGGGCGTGATCTTCGGGACCGGCTTCGGCTCGCTCGCGGAATCGGGTCCGCACTTCGTCCGGTGGGCGGAGATCGGCGACGCGGCCGCGCGGACGATGACGATCCCGGTCCTCATGCTCAACGCGCCGGCCGCGCAGATGGCGATGCAGCTCGGGCTCAAGGGCCCGGCGCTGACCGTCGCCACCGCCTGCAGCTCGGGGAGCGACGCGGTGGGCCAAGCCTTCCGGGAGATCCGGTCGGGCGCGCGCGAGGTCATGCTCGCCGGGGGCGGAGAGCACGCCCTGACGGAGCTGATGCTCCTGTCCTGGTCGCGGCTTCGCGTGCTCTCGCGGCGGAACGACGATCCGGAGGGAGCCTCGCGGCCGTTCGACGCCGATCGCGACGGCCTGGTCCTCTCCGATGCGGTGGTCCTGCTCCTGCTCGAGTCCGAGGACCACCTCGCCCGGCGGGGCGGGCGCGCGCTGGCGGAGGTCGCCGGGTATGCGAGCAACTGCGACGCCTCCCACCTGACCGCCCCCGACGAGGCGAGCGAGCGCGGGGCGATGCTGGCGGCGCTGGCGGATGCGCGGCTCGCGCCGTCGGACATCGACCTCGTCTGCGCGCACGGGACGTCCACGCGGCGCAACGACGCGACGGAGGGGCGGGCGCTCCGCGCGGTGTTCGCGAACGGCGCGCCGTTCCCGCACGTCGCCGGCCTGAAATCGATGACCGGCCATCCGATGGGGGCGTCGGGGGCGATCGGCGTCGCGGCGGCGGCCTACGCGCTCGAGGCGGGGGTCGTCCCGCCCACGATCAACCTCGCGCGGCTCGATCCCGAGTGTCCGATCCCCGCGCCGTCCCCGCGCGCGGTCGCGCGCGATCTGCGGGCCGCGATGGTCAACGCCTTCGCCTTCGGCGGACACAACGCAGTGATCGCCCTCCGCCGCGCCGGCCGCTCCTAGAAGTCCGCCACGAGGAACAGGCGCGCGCGATCGTTGTCGCGCCAGCGTCCCCAGAACGTGGTCGCGGCGCCGCTCATCAGCGCGACCTCCGCCCCGGCGCGGAGGTGTCCGGCCCACGGGTACGAGGCGGAGAGCCGGACGAGCGCGTCCCCTTCCTTCGTCCCGACCACCGCGTCGAGAGCGACCTGCCATTCCGTCGCCTCGCCGCGGTAGGCGCGAAGGAAGACCGCGGGGAGGCTCCCCTGGTCGAGCGCGGCGGGGATCCCGGTCGCGGGATCGCCTCCGACCGCGTCCCCATACCCGGCGGTGACGTGCCACGGGGCGCGCGACCACTCCGCCTCGACTTGGAACAGGCCGTAGCCGTCGCTCCCGTCGCGGAAGTGGAAGTAGCCGGCCTCGCCGCGGAGAATCCAGGCGCCCGCGAGCGCCTCGCCGTCGATCGCGGTCGCGTCGAGCGGGACGAACGCGCGGAGGAGCGTCGTCCCGGCCTGCGCCACGCGCGGGGCGTCGTCGAAGCCGCGGAAGGCGGACACGCGCGCCTCGCCGTGCGCGCCGCGGAACCCCGCGCGCGCGCCCGTCTGGAGGTTGCTCCAGGTCACCGACGGAAACACCGCCGGCCCCCAGACGACACCGAGATCATCGGCGTCCGGCAGCAGCCACCGCGACCCGAGCTGCGGCAGGCGCGACGGCGCGTAGCGGGGAACCAACGCCCCCTCGACCGACCACCGGCCCCTCTCCCACGTCGCGTCGAAGGCCCAAGGGGAGAGGCGGACCTCGTCGAGAGGATCGGTCCAGTCGCGCGGGGTCAGGTTGTCCGCCGCGTTGACGAAGCTCGCGCGCGCCCAGGTCAGCCGCTGCTTTCCGAGGACCACCGTGACGCCGCCGCCGCGGAACCCGAGCGCGAGGTCCCGGAACCGCGAGGCCGCGCGCCGGAGGTCGCGGTCGTCGTCGTCGTACAAGTCGTCGCGGGAGATCTCGCCGTGCGAGTCCGCCTCGAGGTGGACGACGACCCGGGCGAACAGCCACGGGCGCGGCTCGGCATGGAAGGCGTAGGTGCCGCGGAACCACGCCTGGATCGAGGGCTCGCCGTCGGGGTAGCCGTCGAGCCGCGTCTCGATCGAGCCCCCCTGATCGGCGGCGTGCGCGGCGCAGGCCAGCAGCGTGAGGGCGGCCGGGACGAGGGCGAAGCGCATGGGGTCGCGCATCGTAGCCCCAGGGGGCGACTTGAGATAACCTCGGCGCGTTTGCGTGAGGGAGAGGAAGGACCATGAAGAAGACGATCACGATTCTGGCGGCGGCTCTCGCGTTCCCGACGCTCGCGTCGGCCGGGGAGCTGTACGGAAAGATCCTTGCCGGCGCCGCGCCGGCGGGGGAAGGGGTCGAGGTCTCGGCCAAGTGCGGCGCGAAGTCCTACCCCGCGGTCAAGACCGACAAGTCGGGGGCGTATCACCTGGTGGTCAACGAGAACGGGAAGTGCGCGCTGACCGTGACGCAGAAGGGCCAGTCCGCGACGCTCGAGGTCGTCTCGTACGACGAGGGCTCGCAGGCCGACATCGTCCTCGAGACGAAGGACGGCAAGCTGACCGCGCGCCGCAAGTAGGCTGATGGCGGCGGAGTCGAAGCCGAAGGACTGGTGGGACAAGATCACCGTGCTCCTGCACCCGGTCGGCGGGCTCCTGACCGCCTTCGCCGTCGCCTTCGTCGGCATGCGCGGCTCCCAGCTCCTCGAGCGCCGGCAGTCGCTCGACACCAACGCGCGCCTCTATTCGGAGCTGATGAGCCGCCGCGAGGAGGCCGAGTCCAGCCTCCGCAAGGACATGCTGGTCTCGATCATTTCCCAGTACCTCCGGCCCAGCGACAACGACCTCGACGCCAAGGTCCTCAACCTCGAGCTGCTCGCCTACAACTTCCACGACTCGCTCGACCTGCGGCCGCTGTTCTTCGATCTCCAGCGCCGGATCCGGAGGTCCTCCAACGCCGACCGCAACGAGCTTCAGACGAGGATCGAGAGCGTGGCGAAGGAGATCACGGCGAAGCAGCTCTTCGCGCTCGAGGGGCACGGGCAGACGTTCCGCCGCGAGGTGGACATGGACGCGCTCCGCGACGCGGGGAAGGCGGGCATTCCCCTCGACGCGGAGCCGATCGCGGTCCGCGACGTGGCCTGCGACGTCAAGGTGCGCGTGCTCACGGTCGATCCCGACGCCAAGCAGCTCCGCGTGCGGCTCGAGGTCGAGGCGCCGGAGGGGCAGGCCGACCTTCCGGTGACGCGGGCCGAGTTCGACGTCAGCTACTTCGACTTCCCGATGATCGACAACACCCGCCTGGCCAACGGCCTGCGCTGCGCGGTGACGCTCGCGAACTTCTCCGCGGCGGGCGCGAACCTGACCACGGTCTGCTTTCCAGGCGAGTACGCGAGCTTGAAGGACCGCCCGTACTACGACGAGGTGATCCAGAAGCTCCGCGAAGCGAACGCCGATCCGGACGCGCCGGCGGGGCCTACCGCGCCGGCTCGTGGATCGTCCTCATCGACGACACCGTGAAGAACCCGGGGTCCACCGGCGGATCGATCCGGACGTTCCCGAGAACGAGCCGCGTCGTCCCCTCGCGCTTGGCGTCGGTCAGCGTCCAGGCATGGACGACGGCAATCCCGGAGACCTCGCGCACGTCGGATCCCTCGAAGAGCCGGCGGGGCGCGCCGTCCACGTAGGCCTGCACGCGGATCGTCACCGCGCGCTCCTTCCGCACCCAGAAGACCAGCTTCGAGTACTGCGACTCCTCCGTGGGCTTGGGGGTCGCCGCGACCCTGTAGCAGGGGGCGCCGGCGACCGACTCCTCCCCTTCCAGCTCGTAGCTGTAGGCGTCGATGTCCCGCTCCTCCATGTCCTCGTAGGTGAAGTGCGTCCCGATGAACCGCGTGGACTTCTCCTGCTTCGCGACGCGGCGGTCGCGATCGATCGCGGGGGCGTAGAACCACTGCTCGGCCGGCTTCTGCGGGTGCGAGAGAGTGAGCAGGCCGACGCCGCGCACCTCCGCGGGCTCGGTGAACTGGATCAGCCCGCGCGCGCTCGGTCCCCAGCCGAGCCGCCACGAGCGCCACGCCTTGACCTTCGTCCTCCCGTGCTCCTCGACCGTGATCAGCCCCTCCGAGTACTCGGACTTCGTCCGGCGGTTGCGGTCCGCCTCCTCCATGACGGCGCGGCCGTCGCGCGGCGCGGCGGGGCCGGGCGACGCGGCGAGCAGGAGGGCGAGCACGGCGGCGGAGCGCACGGGGCCCCTACTCGAACTCGAGCGCCTCGGCCGGCGAGACCGAGAGCGCGACCTTCGCGGGGTAGAGCGCCGCGAGGACGGTGACGACGAGGAGCATCGGCGCGAGCCCGAGCGCGATCCCCCACGGGAACGAGTACGGGAGCGTCCAGCCGGTGTTGGTCTCGCTGATGCTGTCCGTGGCGTAGGCGATCAGGTAGCTGCCGAGCGCGTACCCGACGACGCTCCCGACGAGCGCGATCCCGACCGCCTCGAGCACGATCAGCGCGAAGACCTGGCGCCGGATCGTCCCGAGCGCCTTGAGGATCCCCAGCTCGCGGCGGCGCTCGGCGACCGAGATGACCAGCGTGTTGGTGATGCCGAGCACGGCCACGAACAGCGCGATCACGAGCTGGATGTACGAGAGGGCGAAGAACTGGTCGAGCAGGTTCCGGATGTTCCCGCGCATCTCGGCGGCGGTCATCACGAACAGGCGGTTCGTCTTCTCGGCGAGCCGCGAGCGGATCTCCGCGGCGATGGCCCCCCGGTCGGCTCCGGGCTCGGTGAGGATGTCGATGGTGTCCACGCCCGCGTCCTTCCAGCGGGCGACGTAGACGCTGCGATCCATCCAGATCGTCCCCTGGTCGGAGGAGTAGTCCAGCACGACCGCCACCACGGGGAGGGCGAGCGGGCCGGTCGGCGTCTCGAGCGTGACCGTGTCCCCGACGTCCTTCCGGTAGAGACGGGCGAAGTTGTCGGAGACCGCGATCCCCTCCCCGCGCGGGACCCGCTCGGTGAGCTCGCGCCGGTCGCCGCGCACGATCGGCATCGACAGACGCCGGTACGTCTTCGCGAGCGGCAGCGTCGCGAGGAGCGGCCGCTTCCCGCCGTAGCCGACGTGGATGCCGCGGAACTCCTCCACCCAGCGCACCCCCGGGATCCCCGCGAGGATCTCCGCGAACTCGGGGGGAAGCCGGTAGGCCTTCGCGAAGAACCGGTCGGAGGCGGTCACGTAGAAATCGGCGTTGATCACGCCGTTCATCCAGGTCGTGTAGGAGACGCGGAACGCGTGCGTCAGCCCCGCGAGCGTCAGCACGAAGCCGAGCGAGACCATCAACGCCAGCACGGTCGCCGACGTCCGGCGCGGGGCTTGGAGGAGCGAGTCGGCGGCGATCCTCCCCTCCGCTCCGAACGCCCGCTCCAGCACGGGGCGGAGCAGCCGCACCAGGGGCCCGATCAAGGGCGGCGCCAGCAGCAGCGCCGCGACGTTGACGAGGAGCATGCCGAGGACCGCGCCCTCGAAGCTGCGGCGGGAGACGGTCACGACGGCGAGGGCGGCGAGCAGCCCCACGACGAGCCCCGCGATCCATCGTCCCTTGGCCGATCGCGCCGCGACCCGCTGGAACCCGCCCTTCGCCAGCGCCTCCACCGGCTGGAGCCGCGCGGCCGCGAGCGCGGGGAAGAAGGCGGCCGCGATCGCGCTCGCGACCCCGAGCCCGGCGCCGACGGCGATGACCCGGGAATCGACGATGACCGACGTCTCGGAGTGCGTCAGCCCGTAGGCGACCTCCGTGAGCCCGGCGATGAAGCGCGTGGTCGCCCGCGCGAGCAGGAGCCCGGCCCCGATCCCGAGCGCGGCGCCGGCGCTTCCCACGACGGCCCCCTCGACGAGGAAGAGCCGGAGGATGGTGCCGCGCGAGACGCCGAGCGACCGGAGGATGCCGATCTCCCGCCGGCGCCGGGTCGCCGCGACCGCGAACACGTTGAAGATCAGGAAGACGGCGATGAACATCGCCTGCCACGACCCCAGCGTCAGCGTCCTCCCGAAGTTCTGGATCAGGACCTCCATCTCCGCGCCGCGGCGGGACGGAGGCTCCGCGGTGTACCCGGCTCCGAGGGCGGTGGCGAGGCGCGAGGCGCCTTCGGCGACCGGGACCTCGGGGTCGAGCACGACGTCGACGCGATCGAAGAGCCGCCCTCGCCCGAAGACGTACTGGGCGGCGTAGAGGTCCATGAGGGCGAGGTTGCCGCCGAACGCGGTGGCGGGCCCTTCGGGGCGGATCAGCCCTCGCACGGTGAAGGTCTTCCAGCCGTGACCCGTCTCGAGGCGCAGCGTGTCGTCGAGCTTCAGCGCGTGCCGGGCGGCGAACTCCTGCGTCAGGCAGATGGAGTCGGGCTGCGCGAGGAAGACGAGGGGGTCGTCGAGGACCTCCTCGCCTCCGAAGTCCCAGTCGCGGATCGAGCGGTCGCCGAGGAAATCGACGCCGAGGACCATCAGCGACTGCTCGGCGGGACCTTCGGGACGCACCACCGCCTCGACCACGGGCTGCGCCGCCACCACGCCGGGAACGGCGCGCACGCGGTCGAGCACCTCTTCCGGAACGCCCGCCTCCCCGGACGCGACCTCGAGCTGGGCGCGGCCCGCGATCTTGTCCACCGTGCGGCGAAGCGACAGGCGCAGCGACGCCGAGGACAGCTCGATCGCGATGTACACGCCGACGCCCAGCGCCACGCCCGCGAGCGTGAGCAGCGTGATGACCCAATGCTTGCGGAAGTACGGCCAGGTGACCCCGAGCAGGAGGAATCCCATGGGTCAGACCGCGGCGGTCTTCCGGCCGTCGGAGACGAGCTTCCCGTCCATGAGCCGGAGGATCCGTCCGCACGCGGCCGCGGCCCCGGCATCGTGCGTGACCATGACGAGCGTCGAGCCCAGCTCGGCGTTGATCCGCGCCAGCAGATCGAGGATCTCGCCGCCGGTCTTCGTGTCGAGGTTTCCGGTCGGCTCGTCCGCGAGGAGGACGCGCGGCGCCATGACCAGGGCCCGCGCGATCGCCACGCGCTGGCACTCCCCGCCGGACAATTCGTCCGGGAGATGCTCGGCGCGGGGGGCGAGGCCGACCAGCTCGAGGAACCGCCCGGCGGTCGCCCGGACCTCTGCGGCGGGACGGCGCTGGAGCCTCATCGGGAGCGCGACGTTGTCGAAAGCCGAGAGCGTCGGAAGTAGATTGAAGAACTGGAATATGAATCCGATCTTGTCGCGCCTCACCCGGGTCAGGGCATCGTCGTCGAGCCCGGTCAGCTCGACACCGTCCACACGGATCGAGCCGGAGGTCGCCTGGTCGAGCCCGCCCAGCAGGTGGAGCAGCGTGGACTTGCCGGACCCCGACGGCCCCATCACGGCGACCATCTCGCCGGCTGCGACGTCGAACGTGACGCCGTCGAGCGCGGTGACCCGTCGCTTCCCCTCGTACGTCTTGGTCGCGGATCGAGCGGCGATCATGTCGGAGAGCGGGCAGTCTAGCAGGCGCGTCGGGGCGCCGTCGTGAGGGCGCTCGGCCTCCTCGCGCTGCTTCTCGCGACGGGGGCGGCGCCGCGCTTCGAGGACCGCGCGAGTGTCGAGCGCGGCATCGTGATGCTGCGCCTCGACCCGCGCATGGGGGCGGAGCCGGGGGAGTGCGACGACCTCGCCGCCACGGACGTGCGCGCGACGATCGGGCGCCGGCCGGCGCGCGTGATCGCGGTCGAGCGCGTGCCGCGCCCCGAGAGGCACTGGCTGCTCCTGGACATCAGCCAGAGCGCGAAGGGGCGGCGCGAGGAGGCGAAGCGCTCGGCGCTGGACTACTTGCGCGACGTGATGCAGCCCGGCATGGACATCGCGGCGGTCGTGACGATCGACGAGGACGCGATCCTCGTCGCGGGTCCTTCGTCGGACCCCGCCGCGCTCGCCGCCGCCGTCGAGAAGATCGACGCGGGGGGCTGGAGCGCCCTCCGCGACGGCCTCGACGTCGTCCTGCGCCAGGTGGCGGGGGACCGCCACGAGCACGCCATCCTCTACTGGACCGACGGAGAGGACCAGTCGAGCCTGACCCACGAGGCCGACCTCCTCGCGACGGTCGATCGGACCCCGAACGCGACGGTGTTCCCGATCGCTCTCGTCCCGAACGACCCGATGCGCCTGCGTCTGGGGGCCCGGGTTCGAAAAGAGCCTCCGAAGCCACTGGTCGGCGTGACGTTCACCCGGGTGGCGACGCACACGGGGGGCGAGGTCTTCCTCTCGAGCGACCGGCGGTGGCTCGACCGCGTCCGCGGGTGGCTGCGGCGCCGATTCACGGTCGCCTTCGCCCCTCCCGAGACGGAGGACGGCTCACCCGCGCGCGGATCGCTCGCGATCACGGTCCCGCAGAAGCGCTGCGGGGTGACCCTCCTCGACGATCCGTTCGCGCGCCCCGACGCGATCGCGGGGGCGGCGCTCCCCCTTCCTCGTAGCTGGACGAAGCTGGCCGCGAAGGCGCAGATCCTCGACGGCGATCCGTGCGCGTCGAACGGGGACGTGGTCTCGTGGGATTGGCCGTTCCGCGTGAACGCCAACGAGTTGTCGGGATGCGTGCTCGACCTGACGCAGTCCGGCGGCCGCGTGATGGTGCGCAAGCCGAGCGGGTCGATCCGCGAGGAGACCCACGGGGCGCGCGTGGCCCCGCGGTCGGTGCGCATCCTCGCGCCTCCGCTCGCCTCGCTCCCGGCTGGCGCCGTGGACGCGGTGGAGGGGCTGCCCGAGTCGGATGACCTCGGCGTCGAGCCTGGACCTCATTTCATGGAAGGCGGCGCGCTGCTCGCTCAGCGGGGGCGGATGGCGTCGTCCCTGTTCGCCGCGCGCTCCGATTACCGCGAGTTCGCCCTGTCCCGCCTCGACCGGCTGGCGAAGGACGAGCTGCGCTCGATCGAGGCGGACTTCGCGCGCGCTTTTCCCGATCTTCCGGCCGGGAAGATCGCCGAGGTCGCGCGCGCCTCCCGCGCCGGGTCCCGCGCGCTCGAGGCGGCGAGGACGCCGACCGACGCGGACCTCGCCCGCGTGCTGGCGGCGTGGATCCGCGACGTCCCGGCGTCGGCCTTGCTCCGCGACCTCGAGCGGAACGACATCGACGCGCGGCTCCGCGGCGACCAGGACGCGCGGCTGGAGGCGCGCTGGATGACGCTCCGCAACCGCTTCGCGTTCCCGTCCCGCGTCCGCGTCGAGGCCCCGCTCGTCCTGGTCCACGACCCAGGGCAGGACGTGGTCGGCTTCGTGCGGATCGTGCCGCCGCGCCCCGAGGCGTTCTCGAGGGCGGACGGCGATCGCGTGGACGTGCGTCCGCTGGCGCTCGCGACCGTCGAGCGGGCGATGACCGAGCCCGCGGCCGCCCGCGCGCTCGCGGCGGGGAAGTACCACGTGACCGCGACGACCTACGAGAGGCTTCCCCCGCCCATTCCGCACGACACGCTCGTGCCGGCGACGCGCTCGCGGGTGGTCGTCTCGCTCGAGGGCGCGGGAGACGTTTCGGCGCGCAGCGTCACGCTCGACGCCGACCTGACCGCCTCCGAGACGGGCCCGATCGTGATCACGCGGTTCGACTCGCGGGTGACGGGCGACCCGCGGCTCGCCGAGGCGCTGGCGCCGTTGAAGCGATCGACGGAGTAGCGCCTACTCCGGCCAGACCCCGACCGAGCTTCCGACCCAGTCGAGCCCCTTGTTGTGATCGACGCCGTGGATCTTCCCGCGCGAGAGGCGGACGAGATTGATCGCGAGCGTGTACTCGCTCGCGCCGTCGGGCTTGAGGAACATCAGGCGGATCTCCGCCTTCACTCCCGTTCCGTCCGGGGCGACCAGCGCGGGGGCGTAGTCCACCTTGTCCTGGAGGATCCACTTCGAGCGCTCGGCCTGCGGGATCGCCTCGAGCGCCTCGCGGGTGACGTCGGGGTCGACGCCGGTCCCGGCGAACGAGAACAGCGGTTTGAGGATGAGGCGCGAGCAGTCGGTCGGGATCGCCAGCACGTCGGAGAGCATGCGCGTGCGCGGCGCGTAGGGGTGCTCGATCCGCGGGAGCGTGTGCTTCGACCAGATCCAGTACCAATCGGGGTGGGAGACCCAGGTGACGTCGAGATCGTCGCGCCAGTCGAACGGAAGGGAGATTCCCTTGCGCTCCAGCTCGTCGAAGACGATCCGGTTGAAGATCCTCGAGACGGGAACGAGCTTCCCGTCCTTCGGCGCGAACAGCCGGCGCCCGCGCTTGACCAGCGAGGCGGCGTTGACGCCGCGGACGCCGAGCAGCCGCCGCGTGGCGTGAAAATCGGGACGGGTCTTCTGCTCCTCGGGATCGAGGTCGAGCAGAATCACCTCGTCCAGATCGACGTCGTCCACGATCGTGCGCCGCAGGAGGTCCACGTACGACGCGTGCGTCAACCCCGAGAACAGCGGCGTCCAGCGCCGCGGCATGCCGGGGATCGACGCGAGCACTTCCCCCCAGATCTCCCCCTGGATCAGCTCCATGCCATAGAGCGACGGGAACCCCTGCAGCTCGATCAGCCGCGGGGCGAGGCCGCCCCCCTCCTCGCGCACGATCGCGAAGTCGATCGCGACGAACTGGGGCTCGCGGGTGGGGTCGAGCCCGGGGACGCGGTACCGGTCGGGGACGGCGCGCACCCCGTCCGCGACGATCTCGGGCTTGCGGATGATGTCCAGGATGTCGAGGGCCGCCGCGACGAGCTTCGCGCGGAGGTCTGAGGGGACGATCAGCGGCATCTCCGCGAGGCGGAACCCGAACGCGGGCTCGTCGAGACGCTCCTCCATGAGCGCGCACATGCGCCGGTACAGGGCGTCGGTGTAGCCTCGGTTGAAGCGTTCGCGGAGCGCGGGGTCCATGCGATCGGCGCCGCTACCGGAGCCCGTGCTCGGTCTCGTCGGCGACGAAGTCCATGACGGCGCGCAGGTCGTTGGTGGCGCGGTACACGGCGAGCTGGCGCTCGGCGCCGGTCCCCCCCTCGACGATCGCGCGGACGTAGGCGATCTGCTCCCGCGTGCCGAGCTCGTCCACGACGTCGTCGACGAACTCGAGCAGCTCCTCCAGCAGCGCGACGCAGGGGACCTCCTGCTGCTTGCCGTAGTCGATCAGGAGGCCGCGGATCCCCCAGCGCGCCGCGCGCCACTTGTTCTCCATGATCAGGGACCGGCGGTAGGGGCGGAACGTGAGGTTCCGCGAGCGCAGCAGCCACAGCTTCGCGGTGATCGCCTGGAACAGCGCGGCGATGCAGATCGTCTCCTCCGCGCGCAGCGGGATGTCGCAGATCCGGTACTCGAGCGTCTCGTAGCGATGGTGCGGGCGGACGTCCCACCAGATCTGCCCGCCGTCGATGATGCAGTTGGTCTTGACCAGCAGCTCGACGTACTCGAGGTACTCGGTCCAGCCCGTGAAGAAGTCGGGGATGTTCGTCCGCGGGAACTTGTCGAACACCTTGCAGCGGTACGACATCCAGCCGGTGTCGCGGCCGAGCCAGAACGGCGAGTTGACCGAGAGCGCGAAGATGTGCGGAAGGAAGTAGCGCGCCTGGTTCATGATCGAGATCTGCATCTCGCGGTCCTCGACCCCCACGTGGACGTGCAGGCCGAAGATCAGGTTGGCGCGCGCGACCATCTGGAGGTCGGCGATGAGGCGCTCGTAGCGCTGGTTCCCGGGGCTGATGCCGACGTTCCCCCAGTGGGTGAAGGGGTGCGTGCCGGCCGCGGCGATGCGGAGGCCGTTGTCCCGCGCGAGGCTCGCGAGGGAGGCGCGCAGCGCGCGCAGCTCCCGCTTCGCCTCGTCGATGTCGCGGCAGACGTTGGTCCCGACCTCGACGACGGGCTGGTGCAGCTCGTGCTTGAGCTTGCCGTGGAGGGTGCCCGGGCGCTCCGCGAAGATCTGGGCGATGTGCGAGCGCAGCTCCCGGGACTCCGGGTCGATGACCTGGAACTCCTCCTCGATCCCGATGGTCAGGCTGGGACGCTGCAGCATCGCTTCACACCTTGACGGCGGTCCCGTTCATCCTCTCCGGCCAGTTCCCGGCGAGCTCGATCGGCTTCGGGTTCGTCGCGCGGTCGATCAGCATGTCGGAGACGGCGCGGAGCACCCAGTCGAAGTTCTCCTGGCCGACCGAGAACAGGTCGCAGTCGGGCGCGGGGTTCATGAAGTCGATCGCGATCGGCACACCGTCGCGGACCGCGAACTCGATCGTGTTGAGGTCGTAGCCGAGCGCGCGGCACAGCGCGAGGCAGTCCCCCTCGATGCGGCGGAGCAGCGTCGGCTGGGTCGGCTCCGCGTCGCGGACGTACCGGCGCTCGAACGTGGCCTTCGGGTCGTAGCGCATGACCCGGACCTGCTTCCGGCCGATCGCGTAGCAGCGGTAGTACTCGGTGAAGTCGATCGCCTCCTGCGCCATCATCGAGAGCGTGCCGGTCTGGTCGTAGGCTCGGAAGAACGCGGCGCGGTCGTCCACCTTGTAGACGTCGCGCCAGCCCCCGCCGTCCGCGGGCTTCATGAAGATCGGGAAGCCCAGATAGTTGAAGACGGTCTCCCAGTCGACGGGATAGACGAGGTTCGAGAAGGACTCGGCCTTCGTGTTCGGCGGGTGCTTCTTGTGCGGGAGGAGGACGGTGCGGGGGACCGCGACGCCGCACGCCTGCGCGACGACGTTGTTGAAGTACTTGTCGTCGCAGCTCCACCAGAACGGGTTGTTGATCACCTGCACGCCCGACGCGGCGGCCTGCTTCAGGTACGTCCGGTAGAAGGGGACCTCGTGGCTGATGCGGTCGAGGATGACGTCGTAGTTCGCCGGGATGTCCTGACACAGCGGGCCGACCTTGCACGGCTCGGCGACGACCTTCCCCGCCCCCTTCTTGTTGATCTCCGCGACGAGCGCCGGCGGGAACGAGCGCTCCTGCCCGAAGAGAAGACCGATCCGCTTGGGCACTTGACCTCTCCCGTAGAATGACCGGTCACTCTATCCGAATCGCGCCCCCGCCATCAAGGCAGGACGGGCTTGGGGAGGCCCCGATGCACCGCGAGTATCACCGCTGGCACAGCCCGTCGCTCGGGCGCGAGATGGAGCTGATCTGGTACGGGACTTACGGCCGGCCGCTGCTCGCCTTCCCCACCTCGCTCGGCCGGTGCACGCAGAACGAGGACATGGGGCTGATCCGCTCGCTCACCGACAAGATCGACGGCGGCCAGATCCAGGTCTGTTGCGTGGACGCGATCGACGCCGAGTGCTGGTACAACGACGACGCCCACCCCGGATGGAAGGCGTTCCGCTACACGCAGCTCGACCACTACCTCGTCAACGAGGTCCTGCCGATGATCCGCGACAAGGCGAAGCGCGACGACCTCATGGTCTTCGGCGCCTCCTCCGGCGCGCTGCACGCGGTCAACTTCGCGGGCCGCCATCCCGAGGCCGTCTCGCGCGTGATCTCGTTCTCCGGCCTGTACGACATCCACCGCTTCCTGCATGGCTACTGGGACGACAACTGCTACTTCAACTGCCCCGCCGCGTATCTTCCCAACCTCCCGCCGAACGAGGTGGACCGCATGCGCCACATCGGGTGGGTGATCGCGACCGGCGAGCACGACCACCTGGTCCAGACCAACCGCGAGTTCGCCGCGATGCTCGCCGGCAAGGGCTTCAACGTCCACGCCGAGTTCTGGCCCGGCGTGTTCGGCCACGACTGGGACCACTGGAGCGAGCACTTGAAGAGGTTCGTGCCGTAGCCCGTGGCCAAGAAGAGCGCCGGCGTGCTGCTCTTCCGCGAGACCGGCGGCGTCCTCGAAGTGTTCCTCGTCCATCCCGGCGGTCCGTTCTGGGCGAGGAAGGACGACGGCGCCTGGACGATCCCGAAAGGCGAGTGCGACGAGGGCGAGGACGCTTGGCTCGCCGCCCGGCGCGAGTTCGAGGAAGAGACCGGATCGAAGGTACCGCCCGGCGAGCCGATCCCGTTGGAGCCCGTGCGTCAGGCGGGGGGCAAGGTCGTCCACGCCTGGGCGGTCCGGGGCGAGATCGACCCTGCGAGCCTCCGCAGCGGCACCTTCACGCTCGAATGGCCTCCGAAGTCGGGACGCCGGCAGGAATTCCCGGAGGTCGATCGGGGCGATTGGTTTCCGATCGAGGCGGCGACGCGGAAGATCCTGAAAGGGCAGGCGCCGTTTCTGGTCGAGCTCGAGCGGAAGCTCGGTCGGAGCTGACCTTCAGATTCCCGATCCCCGTGCCGCCCTAACGGGCGGGCGCGTACGTCTGCACCGTCCGTCCATTACGGAACGCGCGCGACTCCTTGAGCTTCAGTGCCAGCTTGTCCCGAACCCCCTCGAACATCGTGCGCCCGCGTCCCAGGACGACCGGCACCACGACCATCGTGTACTGATCGATCAGCCCGTTCTGCGCCGCCTGCGAGACGATGCTCCCGCTCCCGAGGATGATCATGTCGGGACCGGACTCCTTCTTGAGACGCTTCAGCTCCTCGACGAGGTCCCCCTTGACCAGCCTCGTGTTGCTCCAGTCGGCCTTGTCCAGGGTCCGCGAGAATACGAGCTTCTTGGACTCGTTCATCCCCTTCGCGACCTCCGGCATCATCTGCATCGCCTGTGGCGTCGGCCAGAAGCTCTTCATCATGTCGTAGGTCTTGCGTCCGAAGACCAGCACGCCGCCCGTTCCCGCATTTCCGGCAACGAACTGCGCCCACTCGGGATCGTCGGCGCCTTCCTTGGTCCAGGTGATGTCGTCGTTGGGGCCGCTGAAATATCCATCGGTGCTCACGCTGTTGAACACTGCGAGTTTCGGCATGGCCGTTCTCCTCTCACGAATCGAGGATGTTACATGCGAGCGGAGCGCGCCAACGCTCGCGACGCTCGCCGCACTGTCCAGGTTTTGAAGCTCACAGCCGCGAGCGCAACGTTGACGAGAGGCGCCGCCGCCATAACGACGGGACCTGCGGTCATCCACTTGACGGCCAGGAGCGACGTCGGCAGGGTGAGGATGACGTAAGCCACGGCCGGAAAGAGATCGTCAGCTGCCGCGCCGCCGACCATGAACGCGTACACACCGACGATGCCGCAGAGGAAGAGGTAGACCGCGGCGACGCCGAGGAACGGCGACCATCGGTGCGTGATCGGCTTGCCGTCGGCGTCGAGGTGCATCACCAACGCCGAGGTTGAGCCCCAGCGCGGAGCTGCGCCAGGCTCACCGGCCGGCACTCCCATTTTGTCGGAAAGTCGCGACACCGCCTTATTCAAATCGACCACCATGTAGAGTCGGAGTTGAATAGGACTGCCTCGACATCGTAGTCCGTGGGCCTCAATGAAATCCGGATGCGCGCTTCGTCTTCGAACTCCAATTGAAGAGCCTCGTGGGGAACGATGCGCGCGGAGGTCACGCGCGCCGCGATCC
>DASRJG010000209.1:0-17264 GCA_035649595.1 Candidatus Polarisedimenticolaceae bacterium | reverse complement strand
CCCCGTCGGTCGCGCCGACCAGCCGGAGGAACATCGACTCGAGCGTCTCGCCCGAGGCCGCGCCCGACCGCAGCGCGTCGATCGGCCCCTGGGCGGCGAGCCGCCCTTGGTGGATCACGCCGATGTGGTCGCACAGCCGCTCGACCACCTCGAGGATGTGGGAGGTCAGGAAGATCGTCCCGCCCCTGCGGGCGTAGTCGAGGAGGAGGTTCTTGATCTGGCGCGAGGCGATCGCGTCGATCCCCTCGAACGGCTCGTCCAGGAAGAGGAGCTTCGGGGCCGGGAGCAGCGCCGCCGCCAGCGAGGTCTTCTTGCGCATCCCGTGCGAGTAGTCGGCGACGAGCTGTCCCTTCGCGCCGTCGAGGTCCATCAGCGCAAGCAGCTCGTCGCTGCGCGCGCGCAGGGTCGCCCGGTCCAGCCCGTGGATCTGGCCGACGAACGCGAGGGTCTCCGCCGCCGTCAGGTGCTCGAAGAGGGCGAGGTCCTCGGGGACGACGCCGATCAGCCGCTTCGCCTGCTCGGGGGCGGCCAGGGGGTCGATCCCCATCAGGCGCATCGTCCCCCCCGACGGCTTCAGGAGCCCGGTGAGGCACTTGATCGTCGTGGATTTTCCCGCGCCGTTGGGGCCGAGGAACCCGTAGAGCGACCCGCGGGGGACCGCGAGGTCGATCCCGTCCACCGCCGTGAAGTCGCCGAAGGTCCGCCGCAATCCCTGCGTCGCGATGGCGAGGTCCATGCGAGGATTCTACGCGGCGAAACCGGAGGCCCGGGTCTTCCGTTTAGAGACGGCACACCAGGAGGGTCCCATGCTCGAGCTGCGCGATCTCGTCAAGGTCTATCCGGGTCCGGTGGCGGCGCTGCAAGGGGTGACGCTGTCGATCCCCCCGGGGATGTTCGGGCTGCTCGGCCCGAACGGGGCGGGGAAGACGACGCTCATGCGGATCGTCGCCGGGCTCCTCGAGCCGACGAGCGGCCGCGTGCTCCTCGACGGCGAGGACGTCACCGAGAAGCCCGCGCGGATCTGGGCGCGCCTCGGCTACCTGCCGCAGGAGTTCGGCTTCTACCCGCATCTCACCGGCGAGGCGATGCTCGCCCACCTCCTCGAGCTCAAGGGGATCTCCGCGCCCGGAGGCACGAAGCGTCTCGCGGGGGCGCTCCTCGAGCGCGTCAACCTCTCCTTCGCGGCGAAGCGGAAGGTGAAGACCTACTCCGGCGGGATGCGCCAGCGGCTGGGGCTCGCCCAGGCGATCGCGGGCGACCCCAGGCTGATCATCGTGGACGAGCCGACGGCGGGGCTGGACCCCGAGGAGCGCTTCCGCTTCTATCGCCTGCTCGCCGAGCTCGCCACCGACCGGATCGTCATCCTCTCAACGCACATCGTCGAGGACGTGTCCGTCCTGTGCCGGCGCTTCGCCGTCATCCGCGCCGGGCGCGTGGTCGCGCTCACGACGCCGGGGGAGGCGCGCGCGCTGATCCACGACCGGATCTTCCAGGGGACGGCGGACACGCGGGAGCGACTCGAGGAGCTGGCCCGGACCCGCCGCGTCACGCAGGCGATCCTCGTCGAGGGGAAGAACCAGGTGCGCGTCTTCGAGCCGGACGGCCGGGCGCCGGAGGGGTTCGTCCCGGTCGAGCCCAGCCTGGAAGACGCCTACTTCGTCCTCATGCGCGGCGAGGTCCTCGAAGAGGCGGTGCGATGAGCCTCCGCCGCCTCTGGCTCGTCTTCCGCGCCGACCTCGCGCTGCAGCTTAGGCGCCCGCTCACCTGGGTGCTCGTCTTCGTGATGATGCTGACGATCTGGGGGCTCTCGTCCGGCTTCGTCAGCATTCAGAGCGGCGATGCGTCGGTCGGCGGGACCAAGGCGTGGATCACCTCCGAGTTCGCGATCGCGAAGACCGTCGGCATCACCGTCTTCCTCTTCTATGCCTTCTTCATCGCGGTCGCCGCCGGGATGGCCGTGATCCAGGACGACGAGCGGAAGGTCGGCGAGATCCTCCACGCGACCCCCCTCACGCCGCGGGAGTACGTCTGGGGGAAGGCGCTGTCGGTGATCGCGGCGTTCGTCGCCGTGCTCGTCTTCCAGCAGCTGTTCTCGATCCTCTGCTACTACGGGCTGCCGAACGAGAAGGCGGACGAGATCCGCGGCCCCTTCTCCCTCGCCGCCTTCGTGGTCCCGGCGCTCGCCTTCGGGCTCCCGACCATTCTGTTCACCGCGCTCACCTCCTTCGCGGTCGGGCTGCGCTGGCGGAAGCCGATCCTCGTGTTCGTGCTCCCCGTCGCGCTGCTCCTCGCCTGCGCGTTCTTCGTCTGGAACTGGTCGCCGAGCTGGCTCGCGCCGTTCTGGAACAAGCTGCTCATGGCCGCCGACCCTGCGGGCTTCCGCTGGCTCAACGAGACGCACCTGAAGGTCGATCGCGGCGTGGATTACTACAACAAGGCGTCGATCCCGTTCGACGCGATCTACCTGGTCAGCCGCGCCGCGATGCTCGCGATCGCCGTCGGCGCGTTCCTGTGGGCCGAGCGGCACTTCGCGCGCGCGCTGCGCGGGGCGGTCCGGTCGCGCACCCGGGCGTCCGACGCGATGCCTCCCGCGAGCGCGATCGCGGAGACGCTCGTCCCGAGCCGTCCGCTCGGGGAGCTGGCGATGAAGGGGGGCGCGATCTCGTTCTGGCGGGGGGCGATGGAGGTGGCGCGCGTGGAGCTTCGCGAGCTGCGGAACGCCGCGGGGCTCTACCTGTTCGTGCCGCTGATCCTGCTCCAGACGCTGGGCGCCAACCTGGTTGCGCTCGGACCGTTCGGAACGCTCGTGCTCGCCACGCCGGGCGGGGTCGCGGTCCGGATGATGAACACGCTGACGCTGCTCGTCTCCCTCCTCCTCCTCTTCTACACGGTGGAGTCGCACCAGCGGGAGAAGCACACCGGCCTCGCGTCGATCTCCGACGCCACCCCCGTGCGCACCGCTTCGGTCCTCTTCGGGAAGTCGGTCGCGAACGCCGTCGTCGGCGTCGCCGTGCTGATCGCCTGCTTCCTCGGCGCGGCGATCGTGATCCTCGTGCAGGGGCAGGTCCCGCTCGCGGTCGGCCCGTTCCTCCTGACCTGGACCCTCCTGCTGGTGCCGACCTTCCTGGTCTGGACCTGCTTCGTCACCGCGGTCGTCTCGATCACCCGTAACCGGTACGCGACCTACGCGATCGGTCTGCTCGCGCTCATGCTCACGGGATGGGCGCAGTTCAAGGACGAGATGACCTGGGCGCTCAACTGGGACATCTGGGACGCTGTCCGCTGGAGCGACATGGGACCGTTCGAGCTCGACCGCGGCGCGCTCATCATGAACCGGCTGATGGTCCTCGGGCTCGCGGCGTTCTTCATCGTGCTCGCGGTCCGCTTCCACGGGCGGCGCGACGCCGATCCCGTCCGGATCATCCACCGCCTGCGGCCCCGCGCCCTCTGGGGGACCGTGCTGTCCCTCGCGCCTTTCGCGCTCGTCCCCGCCGTGCTCTCCGCCACGCTCGGCGTCCGCGTCTCGCAGGGCTGGCAGTCGGATTCGACGAAGAAGAAGGCGCACGACTACTGGAAGCAGAACCTCGCCACCTGGAAGGACGTCCCTCAACCGGAGATCGTGGACGTCGAGCTGAAGGTGAAGCTCGATCCCGCCGCGAGCCACTTCGCCACCGAAGGGCGCTACACGCTCGCGAACCCGCACGACGCCCCGCTGAAGCGATTCGCGCTGACCGGCGGCTTCCACTGGACGAAGCCGGTCTGGACGATGAACGGGAAGCCCTACACCCCGGAGGACCGGACCTCCCTCTTCGTGTTCGTTCCCGAGACGCCGATGGCGCCCGGAGCGACGGTGGACGTCGGCTTCTCGTTCGAGGGGAACGCGCCGAAAGGGACGACCAAGAACGGCGGAGGGATGCCGGAGTTCATCCTCCCGTCCGGCGTCGTGCTCACCGCCTTCAGCACCGCGTTCGTCCCCACGATCGGCTACGACGAGGGGATCGGGATCGAGGAGGAGAAGAACCGGTACGAGACGCGCGTCTATCCCGACGACTTCTACATCGGGCGCACCGAGCCCGCGTTCGGGAGCGGCTCGGCGTGCACGGCGCGCGTGACGATCTCGGGGCCGGAGGAGTACCGCTTCAACTCGGTGGGGGTCCTGGAGTCGGACACGGTCGCGAACGGGATCCGTACCTCGGTCTGGAAGACCGACCGGAAGGTGCGCCTGCTCAACGTCGTCGCGGGGAAGTGGGCGGTCCGCAAGGGGAAGGGGACCGCCGTGTACCACCATCCGGCGCACACCTACAACATCGACGAGCTGGTGCTGGCCCTCGACGGCGCGCGGCAGTACTACTCGCAGTGGTTCCAGGAGTTCCCCTGGGCCGAGCTGAAGCTCTCCGAGTTCCCCGGGCTCGCGACGTACGCTCAGGGATTCCCGACCGACATCACGTTCTCGGAGTCGATCGGCTTCCTGACGAAGGAAGAGAAGACGGGGAACGCGCCGTTCACGATCGCCGCCCACGAGGCGGCCCACCAGTGGTGGGGGAACATGCTTCTCCCCGGGAAGGGGCCGGGAGGCGATCTCCTCTCCGAGGGGATGTCCCACTTCTCGACGATCCTCCTGATCGAGCAGGTCAAGGGGCTCTCGGCCCGCATCGAGTTCTGCAAGCGGATCGAGGAGACCTACGGCGAGGACCGCCAGGTGGACTCCGAGAAGCCGATGGTCAAGATCGACGGCTCGAAGCCGGGGGACACGACCGTCACCTACGACAAGATGGGATGGGTGATGTGGATGCTCCTGCAGCAGATGGGGCGGGACAACCTGCTCCGCGGCCTGCACGACTTCCAGTCCGCGTTCGACGACAACCCGGACCACCCGGTCCTCCAGGACCTCACCGCGTTCCTGCGTCCCTACGCTCCCGATCCGGCCGCCTACGACGCGTTCATCGAGCAGTGGTTCCACAAGGTAGTCGTCCCCGAGTACGTGCTTGCCGACGGCAAGAAGAAGGCGGCAGGGGGCGGGTGGGATGCCACGGTGACGGTGACGAACAAGGGGCAGGCGACGCTCCCCGTCGAGGTCGCCTCGTCGAAGGCGGAGCGGTTCGACGAGAAAGGAAAGGCGATCGCGGACTACAAGGACGCGCGGACGACGATCGTGCTCGCGGGGGGCGAAACGAAGACCGTCACCGTCCACAGCGCGTTCGAGCCCGACCGGGTGCTCGTCGATCCCGATGCGCTCGTCCTCCAGCTCCGGCGGAAGACGGCGACGCTGAAGCTGTGATCCAGGCCGCGCTCCTGGCCGCCGCCGTGCGCATCCTCGACCCTTCGGGGAACGCGGTTCCCGGCGCGACGGCCGTCTGCGTCGAGCCTGCCTCCGAAGCCGCGACCTCGGCCAAGTGCCGCCGCATCCGGTGCGAGGCCCCCGGCTTCGTCCCAGGGGAGTCGGCCGCCGTGAGCGGCGCCGCGAGCTGCACGCTCGCTCCGGGCGTCGTGGTGGCGGGGGAGGTCCCCGCGGGCGCGGCGGCGCGCGGGCTCGAGGCCCGGCTCGTGCCGAAGGGGAAGGACGCGAAGCCGGTCGCGACGCTCACGGTCCCCAAGGCGCAGGCCGGGGCGCCGGTGTCGGGGTTCGCGATGCAGGCCGTCCCTCCCGGCCGCTACGCGCTCGAGCTCGCCCGCGCCGAGGACGGCTGGGTCTGCCGCGCGGATCTGGGTCCGCTCTCCGCCGGGCGCCAGCGTGTCGCCGCGGCCTGGCGCGACCCGGCCGTGGTGACCGTCCGCGTCCGCGATGCCGCGGGGAAAGGGGCCGCCGAGATTCCGGTGACCGCCCCGTCGCGGGGGGCGCCGCCGGCTCCGGGGACCTGGGCCTGCGGTCCGTCGACCCGGAAGCCGGTCGCCACCGACGCCGCCGGCGCGGCGAAGCTCTCCCTCGACCCCGCGCAGAGCGCGCTGATCGTCGCCGGCGACTGGAAGCACCCGCGCGGCCTCGCGTACGCGGTCCTCGATCGCGCTCCGTCGGCGCCGGTCACGCTCGACCTCGCGCTTCCGGTCCGCGTCCGCGCGAAGCTCGTGGACGAGAAGGACAGGGCGGTCGGCTGCGAGGCGCTGCTCTCGGATCTCGCGCCGGACACGGAGCGTCTCGTCGCGGAGCTCCCGGGGGCGTCGATCAAGGGCACGTGCGAGCCGTCGGGCGCGCTCGCGCTCGGCCCGATCGTCGCCGCCCCGCTGGTCGTCGAGGTCCGGCCGCGTCCCGGCCTGCCGCTTCGGGTGGCGGTGGACCGCCCGGCCCCGGGCGCGACGGTGGATCTCGGGGTGCTGCGCGTGAAGAGCGGCGAGAGCGTTCGCGTCGTCGTCGCCGACGAGGCGGGAGAGCCGGTCGCGGGTGCCTCGGTGATCGCCCGCGGGAGCTCGGGGATCGTCCTCACCGTCGAAGGGAAGACAGGGGAGGACGGTGGCGTTGACCTCGGCGGCCTTCCGAAGGGCGCGGTCGTCATGCTGATGGTGACCGCCAAGGGGTTCGTCACGGCCACGCAGGAGGGGTTGCTCCTCGACGCGAGCCCCTACCGTGTGACCCTTTCGCGGGGCGGGACGATCTCGGGCCAGGTCGTCGACGGCGACGGCCGGGGAATCGAAGGCGCGACGATCACCCTGGCCGGCGACGAAGGCGGTAGCGAAGCGAAGAGCGAGGCCGACGGAGCGTTCTCGGTCGATGGCCTTCCCGACGGCACCTGGCGCGCGATCGCGAGCGCGACCGGCTACTCCGCCTCCGATCCGGTCGCCGTCACGGTGCGCGAGCACCGCGCCGCCGCCGATCTCCGGCTCACCCTCTCGGTGGCCGAGGGGATCGGGGGACGGGTCGTCGATTCGCGGGGGGCCCCCGCGGCCGGCGCGCGCGTGCGTCTCATCGATCGCAACATGCTCGGGAACTTGGAAGGCGCGGATCCGATCGCGGAGGAGACGACCGGCGCCGACGGTGCGTTCCGGCTGCGCGCGGCCGTGCTCCCCTCCCACGTGCTCGTCGCGACGCGGGCGGGGAACGGGCCGGCGGTCGATCGATCCCCCGCGAGCTCCTCGCAAGCCGGGGAGATCGTGCTCACGCTCTCCGATCCGGCCTCGCTCGTCGTCCACGTCCCGGCGGGACCGTCGTCGCCCGCGGTGCAGGTGCACGACGGCGCCGGGGTCGGGAGGCGCGTGACCCGGACGGCCCGGGGCGATCTCTCGTTCGCCGACCTGGCGCCGGGGAACGGGGGGGCGGGGTACGCCGGCCGGCAGCCGCGCGCGGTCGCGCTCACCGCCGGACGCACGGCGGAGGTGACGCTCGAGGCCGGGGGCGCGGTCGAAGGGCGGGTGACCTTTCGCGGGACCCCCGCCGCCCGGACGGTCGTCCGCGCGGTGCACGAGGGTCCGAGCCGCTTCGGGCCAGACAGCGGAGAGTTCACCGACGAGGGAGGCCGGTACAGGATCGACGGCCTCGCCGCCGACACCTACCGCCTGATCGCGCTCGGCGAGGAGGGGCGGGACGAGGCGACGCTCGAGGTGGCGGTAGGGGAGACCCGGCACATCGACCTCGACCTCCACGCGGTGCGGCTCGTGATGCGGGTGGTGGACGGCGCCGACGACAAGCCGGTGGCTGGTGCGTTCGTCTCGGTGGTGACGGCGGGAGGGCAGTGCACGAGCATGGGGCGGACCGCGTCGTGGGGGGATCCCGGCGAGCTCGGCTTCGACCTCGCCGCGGGAGCGAACGGGTGCCAGACCAGCTCGACCGATGCCTCGGGGGCGGCCCGGTTCACGCTCGCCGAATCGGGGTCGTACGATCTCGCGGTGATCGATCGCCGCTTCGAGCCCTGGCAGCAGCCCGCGGCGCTCGCCGAGGGGACGGCGGAGAAGCGCGTCTCGCTCACGCGCAAGCCGGACACCGCGTCCGACAAGCCGAAGGTGATCGCGGACCTTCGCACCGATCCTCCCGGGATGCAGGGAAGGATCTCGTGCATCTACGGGAACAGCACGTCGTCGTCGAGCCCGGTCGCGGGACGCTACACCTGTCAGGACATGTCGCCGGGGCCGGGGGAGATCGTCTTCGTCGTCGAGGGGTACGGCCGCGGGCGGGCGACCTTCACGGTCCCCGAGACGGGCGAGATCGTGGTTCCGGTGGTGGTGACCCGGGGAGGCACGCTCGTCGTCCCCGTGACCCGCGAGGGTGGGCAGCCGAAGCTCGTGGACGGATCCGGGGTCGACTGGACCGAGAGCGACGCTCGCGCGAACGGCTCGCTCACCGAGCTCCCCAGCGTGGGCCGGGCCTGGGTGTACAACGACATGCCTCCAGGGACGTGGACCGTCGTCGTGGACGGGAAGGCGCGAGCTCCCGTGCCGCTCGCCGCGGGCGGGACCGCGATCGCCTACTGAGCTACGCTGGCTCCATGGCGATGGAGACGATTGCCGAGGCGCTTCGCCGGCTCGACGGCGCCGGGTACACCGACGAGTTCCGCGCCGATCCCAAGGGGCTACGCAGCCGCGCGACCGGGAGCGTGCGCCCCCCGGAGGAGTTCCGGGTGGACGAGATCGTCCGCTTCGAGGGGGAGAGCGATCCGTCCGAGGAATCCGCCGTGGTCGCGCTGACCCCGAACGACGCCGGTCCGCGGGGAACGTTCACGGTCGCCTTCGGCCCGCTGATGGACCCGCAGGACGCCGATCTCTTCGGGCGCCTCGGGCCCGCCGCCTAGCGCGTCCGCTCGAGAGCCTGCCCCCGCCTCAGCTCCGCCGACGCCTCGCGCTCCCGCCCCCGACGGTTGTAGACGTCGGCGAGCACATAGTGGCCGAGGGCGGCGTAGCTCGATCGCGCGTCGAGCGCGAGCGCGCGCTCGGCCTCCGCCTGCGCGCCGTCGAGGTCCCCGGCCTGGAGGAGCGCCTGCGCCAGGTAGAACCGTCCGATCGCCCAGTCGGGCTGATGCGCGACCGCAAGGCGGAGGGCGTCGATCGATCCGGCGCGGTCCCCTGTCTTCGCGAGCAGGCGCCCGAGGTTGAACAGGGCCTTGTAGGCGTCGGGGTAGGAGGCGATCTCGGCGCGGTACTCGGCGACCGCGAGCGCGGCGTCCCCTTCGGACTCCGCGATCAGCGCCTGGTTGTACCGCGCCCAGCGGGCCTTCGGATCGATCGCGAGCGCTCGCGCGAGCGCGGCCCTGGCCCCGCGCACGTCCTTCGAGCGGAACGCGATCACGCCGAGCCCGACCTCGGCGCGTGCCGTCGCCGGCTCGGCGCGAAGCGTCGCGTGGAAGGACGCCGCCGCGTCGTCATCCCGCCCCGCGTCGAGCTGGACCTGGGCGAGCCGGTAGAGGATCTGCGCGTTCGCGGGATCGGAGGCGAGGAAGTGCCGGTAGCCCGCGATCGCATCGTCGATCTTTCCTTCCGCCACCAGCGTGTCGGCGAGGCCGATCATCGCGTAATCGTGGTCCGGCCGGCGCGCGAGCGCCTCCCGGTAGTAGCCGGCGGCCCTCGCCCAATCCTTCTTCTTGTAGTAGCAGGCGCCGAGGCTGTAGTAGGCGTCCACCACCTCGGGGGCCTCCGCCACGACCGCGGTCAAGAGGGGAATCGCCTCGTCCTCGCGCCCGTCCTTGATGAGCGAGCGGATCTTCCCCATGCGGTCGTAGACCTCCAGGCGGTCCTTCGGATCCGGCAGCTCGCGGAACGACCGGCCGTCGTCCACCGCCGCGCCGCCGACGTAGCCGAGAGACGCGAGCTTGCGGAGCGTCTCCTCGTCCTCCTCGACGGGCGCGGTCGCCGCGATCCGGGCGATCGAGTCCCGCTCGAACGCCGCGAGGGTCTCGCGCATCCGCTCGACCTCCGCCAGCTCGCGGGAGGCGAGGTTCACGCTCTCGGCCGGGTCGGCCTCGAGGTCGTACAGCTCCGGCTTCGGCGCCTCGATGAAGTGCCAGCGCCTCGTGCGCACGGCGCGCAGCTCGCTCCAGCCGTAGTGCAGCCTCGCGTAGTACGACTCCGTGTACCCCTCCCCGGGCCGCGACCCGCCCCCCGCGATCAGCGGCACCAGGCTGGCCCCGGTTCCCTTCAGCCCGTTCGGCGCTCCGAGCAGGTCGAGCAGCGTCGGGCCGACGTCGATCGACCGCACCACCTCCTCGACCACGCGGCCCCGCGTCTGGTCGTAGGGCGTCTCGAGCAGGAAGGGGATCCGCGCCACCTGCTCGTAGACGAAGTAGCCGTGACCGTGCTCCCCGTGCTCGCCGAGGCTCTCCCCGTGATCGGCGAGGACCGCAACGACGGTCTTCCTCCGGAGCCCCATCCGCTCCACCTCGTCGAGCAGCCGTCCGACCAGCGAATCGGTCCAGGCGACCTCGCCGTCGTACGGCCGTCCCGCGTAGCGCGACCGGAACGGCTCCGGCGCCTCGTAAGGGGCGTGCGGATCGTAGAGGTGGATCCAGGCGAAGAACCTGCGGTCGGCGACACCGCGGATCCACTCGAGCGCGTGGTCGAGCGTCTCGTTCCCGGGGCGCTGGATCTCCCCCATCGAGAGCTTCTCCTGCTGCTTCAGGTCGAAGTCGTCGTAGTAGCGGTCGAAGCCCTGCGCGATCCCCCAACGGTGGTCGAGGACGAACGCCGACACGAACCCGCCGGTCGCGTAGCCGCGCTCCTTCAGGACCTCCGCGAGCGTGACGAGATCCGGGGAGAGCTTGTAGCCGCCGTTGTCGCGCACGCCGTGCGCCCCGGGGAGCATCCCGGTGAACAGCGTGCCGTGCGCCGGCAGGGTCAGCGGCATCGGGGAGACCGCGGCGGCGAACCGGACCCCCCTCGCCGCCATCCCGTCGAGCGCGGGGGTGGCCACCCCCTTCGCGCCGTAGCAGCCGATCCGGTCGGCGCGCGTGGTGTCCAGCGTCACGACGATCAGGTCGAGGTCCGCGGCATGCACACCGCGCGGGAGGGGGCCGAGCCCCGGTCGCGACTCGCCGCACGCGTAGAAGAGAAGAGGGAGTAAGAGCGGCGCGAGGCGGCGCATCGCGTCATTGTAAGGCGCGACGCGACCGTGTTAGGTTCCGGCCGTCGCGGCGCTGCGACCGGGAGGCGACGATGAACGCCAGGCGAACGGTTCGGCTCGCGGTGATCATGGGGCTCGTCCTCACGTGCGCTGGGGGAACGTGGGCGCAAACCAGGACGACGTCGGCGATCACCGGGACGGTCAAGGGGCAGGACGGCGGCGCCGTCGTGGGCGCGACCGTGACGATCGAGAGCCCCCAGCTCATCGGCGGGGCGCGATCGCAGGTGACCAACGAGCAGGGGCGCTTCCGCTTCCCCGAGATCGCTCCCGGAACCTACACGGTCACGGTCGTCATGCCCGGCTACAAGACGCTGCGGCGTGAGGACGTCCGGCTGCCGGTCGGCATCTCGCTGGACCTGCCGACCTCCATCGTGCCGTTCGCGGGGGAGGAGACCGTCGTGGTCACCGGCGAGCCCCCTGCGATCGACGTCAAGAGCCCGGAGACCACGAACGTCCTCTCCAACGAAGTGCTCCAGAACATCCCCGCGAGCCAGTTCCAGCCCGACACGCTGAACCTCGCCCCCGGGATCAACCAAACGGTCGCCTGGGGGGGCGCCGAGGACACCGGGGTCGCCTGGCAGATCGACGGCGTGGACACCTCCGACCCCGAGGCGGGGTCGGCCTGGTCGTTCGTCAACTACAACATCATCGATCAGGTCGAGCTCGCCGGGCTCGGCGCTCCCGCCGAGTACGGCGGCTTCACCGGCGTCGTCTTCAACAGCACGACCAAGTCCGGCGGGAACGACGTGCACGGCCTCGCCGACTTCTACTTCAGCAACGACTCGCTGACCTTCTCCAACGACGCCCCCGCCGGGCTGAACCCGACCGTCGAGAAGTACATCAACACGACCGTCAACGCCGGCGGCCCCTTCATCAAGGACAAGCTCTGGTGGTACGTCTCCGGCCAGTACTACAACCAGGTGACCAACGAAGGCGGGCCGGACCGGAACGAGAAGTCGCCGCGCGCTTTCGGGAAGATCAGCTGGCAGATCAACCCGAACAACAACTTCGACGCCTGGCTCGAGTGGGACCGGTTCGACGTCACCGGCCGCGGCGGCGACTCGATCACGCCGCTCGAGGCGACGGTGAAGGAGACGGCCCCCGAGTACGTGTGGAACTTCGCCTGGAAGTCGGTGCTCTCGAAGAACACGATCCTGGACGTGACGCTCCAGGGCTATACCGGCTACTACTACCTCGACCCGACCAGCGGCTACAACCTGCCGGGACTCTACGACGGCGAGGCCGGCGTCTTCCAGCAGAACTCGACCTATTACTACCTGGCCGACCGCGACCGGAACCAGATCAACGCCTCGATCGCGAAGCACGTCTCCGATTGGGGAGGCAATCACGACTTCAAGTTCGGCACCGAGATCGAGCGCTCGACGCTGCGGAGCCGCTACGGCTATCCGACCGGCTCGAAGTTCTACAACAACTACGTGGGGGACGACCCCGGCATCCCCGGATACGATCCGTACACCGAGCGGTACGACACCGAGTACACCGGCGGCTCGTACGACATCCATGCGACCAACGAGCGCCTGAGCCTGTACGCGCAGGACGACTGGCAGATCACGCCGCTGTTCACGATCAACCCGGGCGTGCGCGTCGACTTCATCCAGGGACGCGTGCCGGAGATGGGGAAGGTCTACGACTACACGGCGATCGCCCCTCGTCTCGGGATGGCCTGGAACGTCACCGGCGACAACAGGAACCTGATCAAGGCCCACGTCGGCCGTTACTACGCGGGCGCTCACGGCACCTACTACTACTGGGTCGCCCCGGACGCGTTCGAGGACAGCCAGATCATCACGCACTGGCACAGCGGGATCGACGAGCCGGGCGCGGTCCGCACGAAGCGCTACGCGATCGATCCGGACCTGAAGCAGCCGTACATGGACCAGTACACGCTCGGCTACGATCGCGCGCTGCCGTGGAGCATGGTGTTCTCCGTCACGGGGATCTACCGGAAGTGGAAACAGTTCGTCGAGACGGTGGCGCAGAACCCGGTCTACGTCCCGGTCACCGGGGAGGTCGGCATCTGCGCCGACGCCGACTGCACGGCGTACGTGTCCACGGGGCAGACCGTGCAGATGTTCGACTGGCTCAACGCGGACACCGACACGCTGCTCGTCACGAACCCTTCGGGGCTGGAGCGGACCTACAAGGGCGTGATGCTGACGCTCACCAAGAACTTCCGCGACAACTGGCAGGGGACGGCGGCGTACGTCTACTCGAAGGCCGAGGGGACGATCGACAACATCGGCTTCACGGGAAACCAGGAGATCGGCGGGATCGACTCCGGGCCGAGCTCCTACCTGGACACGCCGAACTCGAAGGTTAACTGGGACGGGAAGCTGATCCACGATCCGACGCACCAGCTCAAGCTCCAGGGGACGTACGTCGTCGCCCCCGCGAGCCTCTGGCTCTCCGCGAACTGGACCTACTACAGCGGCGACACCTACACGCGCCAGAGCGAGTGCCTGCTGACCGACGACGACGGCGACCCGAACACGCCGCTCGATTGCCACGTCTTCCCGCAGAGGGACGTCACCGGGAAGGTGCGGTTCTTCTCCGAGGCGCGGGGGAGCCACAGGCTGCCGAGCTACAACGAGATCAACGCCCGCGTCGAGTGGAAGCCGTCGTTCGGCAAGCGCGGCCGGTTCGGCGTCATCGCGGACGTCTTCAACCTGCTCAACCACTCGCAGGTGACCGCGCGCCACGTGCGCGACGACGGGGACTTCGACCTCACGACGACGCACAACATCGGCCGGAACGTCCGGCTCGGCGTGCGCTACGAGTTCTGAGCTACTTCGCGTCCAGGTACCGGCCGAACCACTTGATCAGCCGGTTCAGGCGGTCGACGTAGTGCGAGGGTAGCGTCATCGAGTGCGGCTCGTCGGGGTAGACGACGAGCTCGGTCGGGATCCCGCGGAGCTTCAGCCGCTGGTAGAGCTGCATCGCCTGCGTCGGCGGGCAGTTGCCGTCCCGCTCGTTCGCGATCAGGAAGAGCGGCGTCTTGATGCTCCCGATCGTCGCGCCGGGGGAAAGCCTGCGGTAGAGATCGGGATGGTCGAACGGGCTCCCCAGCTCCTCCACGTACTGCGCGTGCCACTGGTCGGTCCCGTAGCAGGACAGGTAGTCCACCACGAACCGCTCCGGGGCCCCGACCTTGAAGCGGTCCGTGTGGCCGACGGTCCAGACGGTCATGATCCCGCCGTACGACCAGCCGCCGATGCCGAGCCGCTTCGGATCGATCCAGGGGTTCGCCGCGAGCGCCGCGTCCACGGCGGCCATGAGGTCCTCGTGCTCCCGCGTGTGCCAGTCCCCCCAGATCGCGCGCGCGAACGTCTCGCCGTACGAGATGCTCCCGCGGTAGTTCACGCGGAGGACCGCCCAGCCCTTTCCGGGGAAGATCTGGTTCTCGAGGCCGGTGTCGAAGTACTCGCCGTCGTACGACTGCGGCCCGCCGTGGATGTACAGGATCATCGGGTAGCGCTTCGACCGGTCGAGATCCAGCGGCGGGTACAGCCAGGCGTCGACCGCGTCCCCGGCTCCGTTTCTCGCGACGACCTTCGACGGGGTGGAGAGCTCGCGCGCGGCGAGCGTCGCGTCGTTGGGTCCGAGGAGCTTGCGCGCGCCGCTCCCGTCGGCGTGCGCGGTCCACAGCTCGCCGAGCGTCGCGGTGGTCGAGCGGACGAAGTACAGCCGCAGGGTCGCCGCGGACGGTCGCACCAGGCCGTAGACCCGCTCGCCGCCGAGCAGCTCGGTCGCGTCACCTCCGGCGCTCGGGAGCGTGACGATCCGGTTCGCGCCGCGGCGGTCGAGCGTCACGACGAGCGAGGCGTCGTTTGCGCTCCACGCGATCCTCGCCGGAGGCGTGCTCGCGTAGACCGTGTTGTCCGACGAGACCCACGCGTCGAGCGCGCCCGTCAGGTCGCAGGCGGCCCCGCCCTCCACCGGGGCGACCATGACGTGCGTGGTCTGGTAGTAGTCGTTCGGCCGGCGCGCGCCGACGAAGGCGATCCGGTCGCCGGTGTGCGACCAGACCGGGGCGTCGTCGGGGCCGGGGTTCGCGGCGAGGCGGCGCGGCTCGCCCCCGGTCGGCTTCACCAGCCAGATGTCGGTGTCGTCGCTGGCGTCCGGATCGGCGTTGCGGTTGGAGACGAACGCGATCCAGTCCCCCTTCGGGGACCACTGCGGCGTCGCATCGTCGCTCGGACCGCGGGTCAGCCGCGTCGGCGCCCCCCCCGTCGCCGGCACGATCCACAGATGCGTGCGCCGCCCGTCCACGTACCCCTCGCCGTCGCGCTCGATCTGCGTCCCCGTGATCACCCACGGGGCGTCGTCGTCCTCCTTTCTCTCGGGCGCGTCGTCGCGCTCGAAGACGAGCTTGGCGCCGTCGGGGGACCAATCGAACGCCCCGACCCCTTCCGCCACGTGGGTGACGGCGCGTCCGCGCCCGTCCCCCACGCGCCCGACCCACAGCTGCACCTCGTCGTCGGTCCCGTCCGAGAGGTAGGCGAGCCGCTTCCCGTCGGGGGAGAACTTCGGGTCCGTGCACTCGTCCGAAGGCCGGCACACGCGCCGGGGGTTCTTCCCCTCCGCGTCCGCGAGCCACAGCTCGTGGCGGAACGCGTTCTCCCGCTCGTCGGCGCGCTCCAGGACGTAGGCGAGCGTCCGCCCGTCGGGGGAGACCTCCAGCGACACCATCGACGCGAGGCGGTAGGTGTCGTCCGGGGCCATCGGGCGGGGCGCGGCCGTCACGGCGGCGGTGGCGGCGAGAAGGGCGGCGAGCGGCATGCGGGATCCTCCGGACGGGCATGTTAACCTCGCCCGCATGTCCGGTCCGGGCTCGACGACGAAGGTCACCTACGTCACGCTCGCGGGGAACGAAGAGGCGAACGCGGCGTACGACCGCGCGCTCGGCGTCGTCGGCGCCGGGCTCGGCGCGACGCACGCGAACCGGATCGACGGGCGCGAGTCCGGGCGCGACCGGCCGCTCTTCGACGACGTCTCGCCGATCGACGCCTCGCGTCTCGTCGGGCGGTTCCCGCGAGCGACGCCCTCGGACGTCGCCGCGGCGATCGAAGGCGCGCGACGGGCACACCCCGCTTGGAGCGCGCGCCCCTGGCAGGAGCGCGTCGCGATCCTCCGGCTCGCGGCCGAGGCGATCTCGGAGCGGATGACGGAGCTCGCGGCGCTGATGTCGATCGAGGTCGGGAAGAACCGCCTCGAGGCGATGGGGGACGCGGAGGAGGCCGCCGACCTCCTGCGCTACTACGCCGCGCAGGTCGAGGAGGCGGACGGCTTCGAGCGGCCGCTGTCCCGGCTCCTTCCCGGAGAGGACACGCGCTCGATCCTCCGCCCGTACGGCGTCTTCGCCGTCGTCGCGCCGTTCAACTTCCCCGCCGCGCTCGCGGCGGGGATGGCCGCGGGGGCGCTGGCCGCGGGGAACACCGTCGTCTTCAAGCCCTCCTCCGACGCCGCGCTGACCGGCCTCCGGCTGTACGAGATCCTCACCGCGGCGGGGATCCCCTCCGGCGTGCTCCAGCTCGTCACGGGGCACGGGGCGGATCTCGGCGACGCCTTCCTCGACGACCGGCTCGACGGGATCGTCTTCACCGGATCGAAGCGCGTCGGCCTCGACCTGCACCGCCGCTTCGCCTCGCGCTGGCCGAAGCCGGTCATCGTCGAGATGGGAGGGAAGAACCCGGCGATCGTCACCCGCTCGGCCGACCTCCAGAAGGCGGCCGAGGGGATCGCCCGATCGGCGTTCGGCTACGGCGGCCAGAAGTGCTCCGCCTGCTCGCGCGCGTACGTCGCGCGAGAGGTCTACGACGCCTTCCTCGAGCGCCTGGTCGGAGTGGCCTCCGGGCTCTCGATCGGCGACCCGACTGAGCGCGGCGTCTACCTCGGCCCGGTGATCTCGGCAAAGGCGATGGAGACGCATCGCGCGGCCGTGGACGAGGCCCGCCGCGACGGCCGGATCGTCTTCGAGGGGCGCGTCCCCGACGGCGCGGCGCTCGCACGCGGGCACTTCGTCCCTCCCGTGGTCGCCGACCGCCTGCCGGACGGCCACAGGCTCTGGCGCGACGAGCTGTTCGTGCCGTTCCTCGCCGTCGCTCCGGTCGGCTCGCTCGACGAGGCGATCGCGCGCGCGAACGACACCGAGTACGGCCTCACCGCGGGGATCTTCAGCGAGGACGACGACGAGGTCCGCGCGTTCTTC
>DASRJG010000208.1:0-29277 GCA_035649595.1 Candidatus Polarisedimenticolaceae bacterium | reverse complement strand
CGGACTGGACACGCTGGGCTACGGTCTCGGCGATCTCGCGAACGTGCTCGCGCTCGGTCCGCTCGCCGCGCTCGCCGGGTACGCCGCGCGGACCGGTGGCGGGTCGTTCGGCGCCTTCCTCGCCGGCCTTCCCGCCGGGCTCATCGCTGCCTCCCCCCTCTTCGCGCGGCACTTCACGCGACCCGAGGCGGACGCCGCGCTCTCGCGGATGACCCCGGTCGTGATGATGGGCGTGCAGCAATCCCGCCTTGCGCTCGTCGCGCTCCCGCTCCTCGGAGCCGCGGGGGTCGTCCTCGCGGCCCGCGCGCGGGAGTACGGTCCGGTCGCCTACGCCGCGTGCGTCCCCCTCGCGATCGCCGCGATCCTCGCCGTGCCCCTTCCCGCGTCGGGAGAGCCCGAGGCGTTCGCGCGCTGGGAGCGGCGGGCGCTCGCGTGCGCCCTCGCGGCGTCCGCGCTCATCGTGCTGGGGCTGATCGGCGTATAAGATCATCATGTCCGCAACCGCGCGGCGCGGTCGCGCGTCTCATAGTGGCGTGGAGAAGCGCGCGTTGAGCGAGTCCTGGACCGTCACGGACCGGGAGGCCGGATCGCAGACGGTCGGGACGGCCCCCGGGTTCGACGGGCGACCGGACGCACCCGCGCGGGCGTGGCGCTTCATCGTCGGATGGGCGCTCGGGTGGACGTTCGTCGGCGCCGCCGTCGCCGCCGGGATCACCTTCTCGCGCGGGTCCGCGGATTTCGTGCCGCTGCTGGTCTCGAGCATCCTCTTCGCCGAGGTCGTCGGCTTCACCGCCCTGGTGTCGGCGCGCCTGGTGTTCCCGTTCTATGCCCGCCTGCCGTTCGCGCTGCGGATCGTGCTCCAGGTCCTGACCCTCGTCGTGGGGACCGTCGCGGGATCGGCCGCGATCCTCGCCGCCCAGCCACTCTACCTTCTGGCCAACTTCCGGCTCATCGCGGTGATCGTGCTGATCAACGCCGTGCTCGGCGTGTTCGTCGGCATCGTCCTCCACACCTACGACGCCATGCGGCGCCAGCTCGAGGCGAACTTCCGTGCGCTCCGCGCGAAGGAGGCGCTCGAGCGCGAGGTCGAGATCGCGCGCGAGGTCCAGCGCGAGCTCCTCCCGCGCGGCGTCCCGGTCGTGCGAGGCCTCGAGCTCGCCGGGATCTGCCTCCCGGCGGTCGGCGTGGGGGGCGACTACTACGACTACCTCCCCGTCCCCGACGAGCGCGTGGGGCTCGTCATCGCCGACGTCTCCGGCAAGGGGATCCCCGCCGCGCTCCTGATGGCGGGGCTCCAGGCCTCCGTAAGGAGCCTCGCCCATCCGGGCCTCTCGCCGTGCGAGGTCAATCGGCGCCTCAACGACATGCTCCACCAGTCCACCTCGGCCTCGCGCTACGCGACGTTGTTCTTCGGCCTCTACGATCCGCGCGACCGCTCCCTGCTCTACAGCAACGCCGGGCACTTCCCGCCGATCCACGTCGGAGCGCACGGGGCCGCGTACCTGTCGCAGGGAGGGCTCCCGATCGGGTTGATGGCCGGATCGCTCTACGGCGAGGGGCGGCGCGAGCTGGGGCTCGGCGACCTCCTCGCGCTGTACACCGACGGGGTGGTCGAGACGCCGAACGCGAGCGGCGAGGAGTTCGGGAACGCGCGGCTCGTCGAGCTCCTCACCAGGCACCGCGAGGCGCCCCTCCCCGACCTCCTCTCGATCGTCATCGACGAGGTCGCGCGCTGGGGGGGCGGCGGGCCGCCGCACGACGACGTGACCCTCGTGCTGGCGCGCACGCGATGAGACGCGGCGGAGCGTTCTCCCTCCCGGTCCAGGTCCTGCTGTGGGCCGCGGGCAGCTCCGCCGCCGGGGCGGTCGTCGGGCTCGTGGTCGGGCTCTTCAGAGACAAGCCGCTGGACCCGTTGCTGTTCCTCATGAGCCTCCTGTTCGGGAACGTGGTCGGCCTCACCGTGTTCGTCTGCTCCGTCTCCCTCTACCCGATGCTCCGGAACCTGAGCCCGTGGCTCCGGTGGGCGTTCCTCGGCCTGGGCCTCCTCGCCGGGTCCGCGGCGGGGACCGCGCTGGTGCTCTGGCGCTTCCTGTTCTTCGTCCTGTCCGACACGCCGCAGGCCCTCGCGGTGTTCGCCCTCAACGGCGTGCTCGCGCTGATCGTCGGCGGGCTGGCCCACGCGTACGAGGGGATGCGCTGGAAGCTGGCCGAGTCGCTACGCGAGGTGGAGGAGGTGCGCCTCGTGGAAGCCCAGCTCCACGAGCAGGCGGCGAAGGCGGAGCTCGCCGCGCTGCAGGCGCGGATCAACCCGCACTTCTTCTTCAACACGCTCAACACGATCTCCGCGCTCCTGGCGGAGGACCCCGCGAAGGCCGACGACGTGGTGCAGACGCTGGCCAACCTGTTCCGCTACACGTTCAAGGCCGCGCACGCCGGGACCGTCCCCCTCGCGGAGGAGCTGGAGTTCGTCCAGGGGTACCTCGAGGTCGAGAAGGCCCGGTTCGGCGACCGGCTCAGCGTCGAGTGGTCGATCGACCCGGCCGCGCGAGCGGCGCGGGTCCCGGGATTGATCCTGCAGCCGCTCGTCGAGAACGCGGTCGGTCACGGGATCGCGCCCATCCCCGGGGGCGGGACGGTCCGCATCGCCGCGCGCCTCGACGCGGGGCGGCTGGTCGTCGAGGTCGAGGACGACGGGGCCGGGCTGCGATCGACCTCCGGAGCGCTGATCCGCGACGACCACGGCCTCGGGAACGTGCGCCGCCGGGTTGCGACCGCCACGCGGGAGCAGGGCGGGCTGGAGCTGCTGGCCTCGCCCCGGGGCCGCGGCACGCTCGCGCGCGTCACGCTCCCGGCCTCCTCCCCCGAAGCGCCGCCGCCGCTCGGCGCGGCGACCCGGGAGCGCACCGCGTGACGCTGCGCGTCGCGATCGTGGACGACGAAAAGCCGGCGCGCGACCGCCTCAAGCGGCTGCTGGCGCCGATGCCGGACGTCGAGGTCGTCGGCGAGGCCGGCGACGTCGCGTCGGCGGTGGAGCTCCTCGACAGGACGCAGCCGGAGCTTTGCCTCCTCGACGTGCAGATCCCCGGGGGGGACGGCTTCGAGGTGCTGCGCCGCGCCGCGCGGATGCCGCAGGTCGTCTTCACCACCGCGTTCGACCACTACGCGGTGCGGGCGTTCGAGGTGAAGTCGATCGACTACCTGCTCAAGCCCGTGCACAAGGACCGGCTCCAGGACGCGGTCCGGCGCGCGAGGGACGCCGCGGGGCGGAGCGCGCCGCCGGACGCCATGCTCCGGCTGCTGGAGGAGATCCGCGCGGGGCTCGCTCCGGGCGCGGAGGCCGGCGCGCGCGCCGCGGCCGGGCCGCTTCGCATCCCGGCGAAGCGGGGGGCGAAGATCCTGCTCCTCGATCCGGCGGAGGTGATCTGGTTCGAGTCCGAGGCCGAGCTCGTGCACGCGCGGACCGCCGACGGCCGCGCGCTGGTCGAGCGCCCTCTCGGCGAGCTCGAGGACCTGCTCGCCGGCAGGTTCTTCAGGATCCACCGGAGCTACCTGGTCAACCTGGCCCGGGTCGGCGCGATCGTCCCGGAGGACGGTGGGACCTACCGGGTCGTGATGAAGGACGAGGCGCACACCCCGCTGCCCCTCTCCCGGAGACAGGCCCAGAAGCTCCGGGAGATCATCCCCTGGTAGGCGCCGCTGGCCCCGCGGATTCGACCGTTCGCCCGGAAGTCGTAGCGAAATCAGGGCGGCGACGTTACAACCCGACGACGAAAGGAGGCGAGCGATGCGGGACCCGATGCTCCGGAAGCTCCGAGCCGGGATCGGTCTGCTCGTCGCCGCCTTCGCGCTCGGGGCCGCGCTCCGCGCCGCGGACCCACCCGACCCCCCGGACATGCCGGAGCCGCCCGAGCCCCCGTCCCCGGTCGAGGGGAAGCCGTTCAAGGGGGTGACGATCCGGCAGGGCGAGACGCACAAGGGGGACATCTACCAGTTCGCGCCGTCGGTCGACGTCGAGGGGACCCAGGACGGCGACCTGTTCGTCTGGGCGCCCGCGGTGAGGATCCCCGGGACCGTCACCGGAGACGTGTTCGTCGCCGGGAGCTCCGTGCAGATCACGGGCACCGTCCAGAAGTCGGTTCGCACGGTCGGAGGATCGATCTTCGTCGACGGCACGATCGACGGGAACCTCCAGGTGTACGGCGGCGAGGTCCGTCTCGGGAGCAAGGCCCACATCAAGGGGAACGTCCGGGCGGGGACCGGCCAGCTGATCAGCTACGGCGTGATCGACGGCGACCTCGACTTCACCGGCGGGACCGTGCTCCTCGGCGGGAAGATCCTCGAGGACGCCTCCGTCACCGCCGACAAGATCGAGATCCAGCCGGGCGCTCGCATCGAGGGGGACCTCGACTACTCGACGCGCGAGCGCATGGACGACGAGCTCAAGAAGGTCGTCGGCGGCGAGGTGGACTACAACGAGAAGCCGATCCTGGCCAAGGAGGAGAAGGAGGAGAAGCGCAGCGGCTGGCATCCGACCCCGTTCGGGTTCGGCGTCCGGATCGCGTTCTTCACCGCGTCCTTCCTCTTCGGCTGCGCGCTGCTCGCCCTGTTCCGCAACCAGGAGCCGAAGGTGACCGAAGCGATCCGGGTGGACACGCTGCGGTGCCTGGGGATCGGCTTCGTCTCGATCCTGGTGACGTTCGCGGTGATCGTGTCGGCGATCCTGATCATCACGCTGATCTTCATCCCGATCTACCTCATCGCCTACCTGATCGTCGCCTACCTCGCGAAGATCCCGGTGGCGATCTGGCTCGGCCGCCTGATCCTCGAGAAGCTGAACAAGCAGCCGAACCCCTTCGCCGCCCTCTTCCTCGGCCTGGTCGCGCTCTACCTCGTGTTCGCGCTCCCGTGGATCGGGATCCTCGCGTACCTCGGGGCGATGCTGCTCGGCATGGGGGCGATGATCACGACCTACATCGCGTACCGCCAGACGCGCAAGGCGGCGGATGCGATGGCGACCGCTCCCGCGACTCCTCCGGCCGAGGCGATCTCCTGAACCTTTTGGCGATGCGTCCGGTTTCGCGGTAGAACTACGGGGCCGCTCTCAAACCCGGGGGGTTCCACCGTGCCGTCCGCTCGCCTCGCGCTCGCCGCCGTCTGCGCCGCCACGCTCTCGATCACGATCGCCTCCGCCGCGCCCGCCGCGACGCTCGTCATCCCGACGCGCGAGGAGCGCGAGGCGCTCCGCAAGAGCCACCTCCGGCTGACCGGATTCACGGAGCCTCTGACCGAGCAGCAGCAGGCGATCGCGCTCGCGCAGGACGACATGGACGTCCAGAGCTACTTCCTCGACGTGGAGTTCATTCCGGGCAATCGGAGCGTCAGCGGCTCGGTGACGATCACCGCCCAGAGCCTGGTTTCCGGGTTCCAGCATCTCGTGCTCGACCTCCGGAACAACATGACGGTCACCCAGGTCCAGCGCGGGACGACCAACCTGTCGTTCGTCCGCAACGGCGACCTGCTCGACATCACGCTCGACCAGCCCTTCGGCCCGGGCCAGTCCTTCGTCGTCAAGGTGACCTACGCCGGCATCCCGATCTCCTCGGGCTTCGGCTCCATCAACTGGCGGAAGTATCCGTTCAGCGGCCTCGGATCGGCCGTCTCCACCCTCTCCGAGCCGGACGGGGCCCGGACATGGTGGCCCTGCAAGGACCGCCCCGACGACAAGGCGAGCGTCGAGATGTGGTGGACGGTTCCGGGGACCTGGATCGCGACCGGGAACGGGGTGCTGCTCGCCACCGTCAACAAGCCGGGGAACAAGAAGCAGTACCAGTGGCGCCCGACGGACCCGCTGACCACCTACCTCGTGTCCTGCGCCGCCACCAACTACTCGAGCTTCTCGCAGTCCTACACGACCCTGACCGGCGGCACGATGCCGATCGACCACTACGTCTACCCCGAGGACCTCGCCAACGCGCAGGTCTCGTTCACGGCCCTCCCCTCGATGATCCAGTTCTACGCGCAGACGTTCGGCGAGTATCCGTTCGTCGCGGACAAGTACGGGATGACCGAGTTCGTGTGGGGCGGGGCGATGGAGCACTCGACCAACACGAGCTACGGCTACCAGCTCGTCAATGGCCAGCACAACTACGACTACGTCATGGCCCACGAGCTGTCGCACCAGTGGTGGGGCGACGCGGTCAGCCCGCAGACCTGGGCGAACGTCTGGCTCAACGAAGGGTTCGCGACCTACTCCGAGGCGCTCTGGGCGGAGCACCTCGGCGGCCCCGCGGGGTACCGGAACTACATGAACTCGTTCTGGAGCCCGTCGTTCGCCGGGTCGGTGTACAACCCCGTGGACCTCTTCGGATCGACGGTGTACGACAAGGGGGGCTGGGTGCAGCACATGCTGCGCCACGTGGTCGGCGACGCGAACTTCTTCAACGCGATGCGCGACTGGTACGTGAGCCACGACAACGGATCGGCGAACACGGCGCAGTACCAGGCGACCCAGGAGATCCGCTACGGCGCGACGCTCGACTGGTTCTTCCAGGAGTGGGTCTACGGCACGGGACAGCCGTCGTACGAGTACGGCTGGACCAGCGCCGACCTGGGGAACGGGAGCTACCGGACCTACGTCCGCGTCCGCCAGACGCAGGCCGGCGCGGCGTTCCGGATGCCGGTCGACCTGACGCTGATCACCGCCGGGGGGCCGGTCGTCCAGACCGTCACCAACGACCAGGCCGATCAGGACTTCGCGATCGTCACGGCTTCCCCGGTCTCCGAGGTCCGCTTCGACGAGCTCGACTGGGTCCTGAAGGCGAGCGACACGCTGATCACGCTGGCCGACGCGGATCTGGACGGCGTCCCGGACCGGAACGACAACTGCGTGAGCGTGGCGAACGCCCCCCAGGCTGATTTCGACGGAGACCTGGCGGGAGACGCCTGCGACCCGGACGACGACAACGACGCGCTCGCGGACGCGAGCGACTGCGCTCCGTTCGACGCGGCCCAGGGGGCGGTGGGCCAGGTCGCCTCGCTCTCGGTCACCGGTGCGCAGGGGTCCCCGTCCCAGCTCTCCTGGACGCCGGCGGCGCGGGCCGAGACGCACGACATCCAGCGCGGGACGATCGCGGAGCTGGCCCTGGGGACGTACGGCGCGTGCCTCGCGTCGCAAATCGCGGCGAGCGCCTACGACGACGCCGACGTCCCGCCCGAGGGGGAAGGGTTCTTCTACCTCGTGCGCGGCCACGACGCGGGATGCGGAGGGGGCGGCTCCCTCGGAACCGACTCGCAGGGCGCGCCGCGGCCCCCGGCCTGTCCCTAGCCCGCGTCGCGTCCCCGGTAGCGGAGCACGCGCACGGTCTCGAGGGTGATGAGCCCTTCGGTCACCATCTCGTCCAGGACCGGAAGGAAGGCGTGGATCTTGTCCTCGGTGTCGACGATCTCGATCACGATGGGGAGGTCCTCCGACAGCCTCAGGAACCGGGACGCGTGGATGTGCGAGTGCGCGCCGAACCCCATCGGGCCGCGGAGCACGGTGGCGCCGGCGAGCCCGCTCTCGCGCGCGGCGAGCACGATCGCCTCGTAGAGAGGCTTCGCGTGCCATCGGTCGGATTCGCCGATGAAGATGCGCAGTAGTTTCCCCTCGCCGTCGAGCTTCATGTGGACCCACCCCCGCCCTATCCTATCGCGACCCTGGCTTTCACATCTTCCCTCTGCGATCATGACGCCGGCGATGGAGAAGGCCTACAAGAACCAGGACTTCGTGATGAGCCGCGACGCGCGGCCCCTTCGCATCCTCAGCGAGTACCTCGAGCCCCGGTCGCGCTTCGCGCGGTACAAGGTCGCCGACACCGTTGTGTTCTTCGGATCGGCGCGCGCGCTGCCGTCCGACCAGGCCGAGGAGGCGCTCGCGAACGCGCGGTCGACCGGGAACGAGCTGGCGATCGCGCGGGCGGAGAGCGGCAAGCTCCTCGCCCGCTACTACGAGGACGCCCGGACGCTGGCGCGGGCGATGACGGAGTGGTCCAAGTCGCTCTCCAAGACCAGCCGGCGCTTCCTCGTGTGCTCGGGCGGCGGGCCCGGGATCATGGAAGCGGCGAACCGGGGCGCCTCCGAGGGGCACGGGATCTCGATCGGGCTCGGCATCTCCCTTCCCGACGAGCCCTCGATGAACGCCTTCATCACCCGCGAGATGGGGTTCGAGTTCCACTACTTCTTCATGAGGAAGTTCTGGTTCGTCTATCTCGCCAAGGCGCTCGTGGTCTTCCCGGGGGGCTTCGGGACGATGGACGAGCTGTTCGAGATCCTCACGCTCGTCCAGACGCGCAAGAGCAGCAAGAAGATGCCCATCGTCCTCTACGGACGGGACTTCTGGAGCGAGGTCGTCAATTTCGACGCGCTGATCCGGTGGGGGACGATCTCGGCGTCCGATCTCTCCCTCTTCCACATCGTCGATACCCCGGACGAGGCGTTCGCCTACCTCAAGCGCGAGCTGTCCGCCCTGTACGGGGACAAGGATGCGGAGGCCGCCTCCGTCTAGGCCGATCGTGTCGCCGGTCCGACTCAACATCTTCCGGGGGATCGCGTGGGTCCGGCTCGCGCTCCGGCGGAAGTTCCGGCAGGACGACCGCGCCTACGCGATCGGGCTGACGCTCGCGGTCGGCGCGCTCGGGGCGCTCGCCGCGGTGCTGGTCCGCGACGTGGGGGCCGCGATCCAGTACGTCGTGCTCCACGACTCCCACGCCCCGCTCCGCGCGGCGCGCAAGCTGGGCTTCCCGATGATCGTGATCATTCCCGCGGCGGGAGGGCTCCTCTACGGCCTGCTCATGCGGCTCCTCCGCCCCGCTGCGGCCGCCGAGTCCACCTCCGAGATCATGGAGGCGGTCTCGCTGTCGGGCTCCGCGCGACTGGACCTGGTGCGCTCGGCGAAGAAGTCGCTCGCCTCGGTCGCGCTGAACGCGCTCGGCGGCTCGGTGGGTCGCGAGGGGCCGATCGTGCAGCTCGCCTCCGCGGCGGCCTCGCGGCTCGCGCAGGGGCTTCGGGTGCCGCTGGAGCGGCGGCGCGTCCTGATCGGGTGCGGGGCGGCGGCCGGCATGGCCGCCGCCTACAACACGCCGATCGGCGCGGCGATGTTCGTGATGGAGGTGGTCCACGGCAACTTCGCGCTCGAGATCTTCGGTCCGGTCGTTCTGGCGTCGGTGACCGCGACGATGGTGTCGTGGGGCGCGCTCGGCTCGGGTCCGCTCTACCCCGTCCCCCTCGTGCCGGCGCCGTCTCTCTGGATGCTCCCGCTGTTCGCGCTCCTCGGCGCGCTCGTCGCCTGGACGGGGGTGATCCTCCGCAGCGGCCTCGACCTCTCCGAGCGGCTCTTCAAGAAGCTCCCCTTCCCCCTCGAAGCGCGCGCCGCGCTCGGGGGCCTGATCGTCGGGCTTCTCGCCTGGTGGATCCCCGAGGTGTGGGGAAACGGATACGACGGCGTCCGCGAGGTCCTCGCCGCCGCGATCGCGCCGTCGGTGCTCCTCCCGCTCCTGCTGGCCAAGATCGTCGCGACCTCGGCGTCGCTCGGCTCCGGGGGCTCCGGGGGGGTGTTCACCCCCGCCCTCCTCGTCGGCGCGGTGGGGGGCGCGCTCTTCGGCGTGGGGGCGGACGCGATCCTCCCCGCGCTCCACGTGCCCCCGGTGTTCTTCGCGCTCGCCGGCATGACCGCCGCGATCGCCTCGACGACGTTCGCGCCGATCACCGCCCTGATCATGGTGTTCGAGATGTGCCAGAACTACGGCGCCGTGATGCCGCTCGCGGTCGTGACGGTCTCGGCGACGTGGGTGGCGCGGAGCCTCCGGCGCGACTCGATCTACACGGAGGCGCTCCGCCGCCGCGGGGTCGATTTCGACCTCGCCTTCGAGCACATGGCCCTCGCCTCGCTCCGCGCCGAGGACCTCGTCCGCACCGAGCCGCTGGCCGTCTCCTCCGACGCCCCGGTGGGAGAGGTGCTCGACCTGTTCGCCCGCAGCCGGGGCACGGCCGTCTACGTGCTGCGCGAGGGCCGCCTCGTGGGCGCGATCGACCTCAGGGACGCGTTCCAGGTCGCGGGGGAGGAGCGCCGTCGCGGTGCGCTCACGGCGCTCGACCTGGTCCGCGACGTGCCGCGGGTGACGCCGCGGACGCCGCTCGACGAGGTGATGCGACGCTTCTCCCAGATCGAGCTCGCGCAGCTGCCGGTCGTGGCGCTCCACGACCCCGACCATCTGCTGGGGAGCGTGTCGCGACGCGACGTGGTCCAGGCGCTCGACAGCGAGGTCCTCCGGCGGAGGATGGTGCTCGCCCAGTACCTCGGCGCGACCGTCCCGTCGGAGTTCGGCGCGCGGCGCGCCGGGGACCTGACCATCCAGGAGCGCCCGGTCCCGCCCGAGTGGGTCGGGCGGACGCTCCAGGAGGCCGATCCCTTCCGCGACCGGGGGTTGTTCGTCCTCGCCGTCCGCCGGGACGAAGGGGACGCGGTCCGCGAGATCACCCCGGTTCCCTCCGACCACGCCTTCAACGACGGGGACCGGATCGTCCTGCTCGGCTCCAAGTCGGCCCTCGAGACGGCGCCGGTCGGATGAGCGTCCGATCCCTGGACGTCGGCAGCGAGGACGACGGGCGCACGGTCCAGCGTTTCCTGCACGAGCGGCTCCCCGCCTCCAACGCAGAGGCCAAGGGGATGATCGCGACCGGCTGCGTCGCCCGGAACGGGACCACCGTCGCCAAGCCCGACGAGCGGGTCCGCGCCGGCGATCGTGTGCGCGTCACCGCGGAGCCGTCGCGCCGCTACGCGCGGGCGGCCCCGCGTCGGCGCGGAGGGGACGGGTGGCGGGTCGTGCACGAGGACGACGACGTCCTGGTCGTGGACAAGGACGCCGGCCTCCTCACGGTGCCGACCGCGGCCCCCGCCGGCGACTCGCTGGAGGAGCGGATCGTCGCCTCGTACCGGAAGCGGGGGCACCGGTCGCCGGCGGTCCACGTCGTGCACCGGATCGACCGGTTCACCTCCGGCCTCGTCGTCTTCGCCCGCCATCACCCGGCGGCGATGGCGCTCAAGCGGCAGTTCGCCGCGCGCTCGCCGGAGCGCATCTACCTCGCGGTCGTCGAGGGGCGCGTCGCCGCCGAGCGCGGACGGCTGACGCACGCGCTGACCGAGAATCCCAAGAGCCTCAAGGTCCACGTCGTCGGCCCCGGGGACGCGGGGCGCCCGGCGTCGCTCCGGTACCGGGTCGTCGAGCGCCTCCCGCGGGCCACCCTCCTCGAGGTCACGCTCGAGACCGGCCGGAGGAACCAGATCCGCGTCCAGCTCGCGGCCGAGGGGCATCCGGTCGTGGGTGACGTCGCGTACGGGAACCCATCGCCGCTGATCGCGCGCGTCGCGCTCCACGCGCATCGCCTGGCGTTCGAGCTGCCGCGCGGCCGCAAGCGCGCGCACTTCGAGTCGCCGGTCCCCGCCGATCTCTCGCGGCTGCTCGCGCTACTCCGAGAACAGCACGAGGACCCCGGTGTAGGTAAACAGGTGGTTCGCCCCCCGAAGGGGCGCGATCTCCGCGCTGCAAAAGAAACCGAGCCAGGGAAGCCCGGGAAGGTGCCGCGCCAGCGCATGTGAGTCCACCCCCGCGCACCCGTACAGCGAGCGCCCGCGCGCGAGGCAGTCGAAGTAGAGCCCGAACGCGTACCCCCCCGGAGGCGCGGCCCGCGCGGCGCGGGAAGCCATGCGCTCGACGTCCTCACGCGCCGCCTTCGCCTCGCGCTGCGCGAAGAGGATCGACTGCCCCTCCTCGACCTCGGCGGCGACCGCGATCACGCCAGTGTCGGGATCGGCGGCGACGATGTTGCGCACCAGGTACTCGCCCCCCTGCACGCGGGAGCCCTCGGGCTCCGGCAGGAACGCGACCGTCAGGGCGGCGAGCGCCTGGTCCGGATCGTCGAACAGATGCTCCGGGGCGGCGGCCCGAAGCGCGGTGAGCGCGGGGATGCCGTCCACCTCGAGGATGAGGTTCTCGTGCGCCCGCGTCACCGTCATCGGAGGGCCGAGCGGACGGCAGCCCTGCGTGAGCGCCACCTGGTGCCGGAACGCGCCCCCGAGGCGCAGCCCGGAGACGCAGGCCCGTCCCGCATCCCCTCCGTTGAACTGGAACGTCCCCCCCGAAGGGAGCGACGACGAGGCCGCGCCCCCCGCGACCGGAACCGGGCCGAGGACGGCGTCCACGCCCTGGAGGAGCCGGTCCGGGCGCACCGTGAACGGATCGGGCCAGGCGAGCACGACGTCGTTCGTGTCCCTCGACGCGAGCAGGCGCTGACCGACGTGCAGCCCGGCGGTCAGGCCGTTGTCCCCCTCGTCGCGGAACAGGAACGGCGTGGCGCGCACGGCGTCGGAGCGGATGGAGAGGACGCCGATCGCCGCCCCTTCCTCGATCTCGCGATCGGCGGCCAGCACGCCCGCCGCGGAGCAGCCGACGACGTACGGAGAGCCGGAGCTCTCCGCCACCACGTCCACGAGGTCGCCCAGGTCGGCGCCGTGCTCGGCCGTCGCGAAGACGATCGAGAAGTCCGCGCGCGCGCCGCCGAACCCCTCCGCCGCGCGCTCCGAGGCCTCTCGAGCCGCCGACTTCGTAATCGAGTTCCCGGAAAGCCCGACACCGGCGAGGATCATGCGGCTCGGCACTGTAGCAGAGCCGCGCCCGGCCGCGATTGCTGCGGTATATTGAAGGTCATGCTCATGCGGCGCTGGACCATCGCGCTCGTCGCCGCCACCTTGATCGGCGGCACGGCGCAAGCCGCGCCCCCCGCGCCCGACCCGCTCTTCCCCTGCCCCGACGAGCTGCGCGAGGGGGTCGATTTCTGGAAGAACGTCTGGGCCAAGTGGACGCTCGATCAGGTCGTCCTCCACGACATGGAGCACCCGTCGATCGTCTACGAGATCTTCGAGCTCCCTCCTCCGGTCGGCGACGTCTATACCGACTCGCAGAAGGACTTCGTGCGCGCGAGGCGCGAGGCGCTGGAGTCGCGCCTGGCCGCGATCGAGGACAAGGTCCTCGCCGGTCTGCCCCTGGAAGACGACGAGAAGGCCATCGTCCTCCGGATCACCGAGGTCGCCGGCGGCAACGGGCTGAGCGGCGCCTCGGAGCGGGTGCGGTCCCAGAGGGGGCTGCGCGAGCGCTTCCGGCGCGGTCTCGAGATCAGCGGCCGTTATCGCGACGCCTTCATCGAGGTCTTCCGTGAAGCCGGGCTCCCCGAGGACCTCGCGAACCTCCCGCACGTGGAGTCCTCGTTCCAGGTGTCCGCGCGCTCCTCCGCGGGCGCGGTCGGGGTCTGGCAGTTCACGCGGGGCGCGGCGAGGAAGTTCATGCTCCTCACCTCCGGCGTGGACGAGCGTCTGGATCCGGTCGCGTCGGCGCGCGGAGCCGCGCGCTACCTGAAGTCCGCATACGAGCTCCTCGGGTCGTGGCCGCTCGCGATCACGTCGTACAACCACGGGATCGAGGGGATGCAGGCGGCGCGGGACCGGTTCGGCGAGGATTTCCCGCGGATCCTGGCCGAGTACGATGGACGGACCTTCGGCTTCGCGTCCAAGAACTTCTACAAGGAATTCCTCGCGGCCCGGGAGATCGCCTCCGACCCCGCGGCCTACTTCCCCGAGACGCTCGAGGTCGAGCCGCCTCTCGATCACGACACGGTGACCCTCCAGCGCCCCACGGCGGCGGTGGACGTCGCGCGTCGGTACGGCGTTTCGCTCGATCGTCTCGCGGCGATCAATCCGGCATGGACGCTGCGCGCGCTGCACGGACGCGCGCCGCTCCCCGCGGGGGTCCGGGTCTGGCTCCCGGAGGGCACGCTGGACCGGATCGCGGCCGCCGGGCACGCGGCGCCGGCGCCGCAGGCCCGGACGGGTGTCCACGTCGTGCGGAAGGGGGAGACGCTGTTCCGCATCGCGACCAACTACGGGGTCTCGCTGGCGCGGCTGCTCGACGCCAACGGGCTCCACAGGCAGTCGGCGATCCATCCGGGGCAGCAGCTCCGCATCCCCTAGTGTCCCCCTACACCAACCGGGGCTTCGGCCTCAAGCAGGTCATCGGCGGGCAGGTCGTCCGCGACTACGCGAGCCCCCTCGTGGACGCGATGCGCGCCGAGGGGTTCGTGCTCGCGGCGGGGGACCTCACCTTCCGGCTCGCGCAGGAATTCGGGTTCTGCTACGGCGTGGACCGGGCGATCGAGTACGCGTACGAGACCCGCGAGAAGTTCCCGGACAAGAACCTGTTCATCACCGGAGAGATCATCCACAACCCGAGGGTGAACGGCCGCCTCCGCGAGATGGGGATCCGCTTCCTGGACGGCCGGCCGGACGGCGCGTCGATCGAGGACCTGGGCGAGGACGACGTGGTCCTGCTGCCGGCGTTCGGGGTCCCCTTCGGCACGATGGAGCGGCTGCGGGAGGCCGGCTGCCTCGTCGTGGACACGACCTGCGGGTCGGTGCTGAACGTCTGGAAGAACGTCGAGCGGTACGCCCGCGACGGCTTCACGGCGTTGATCCACGGGACCTGGAACCACGAGGAGACCCGGGCGACGTCGTCCCGCGCTCTCCTGCATCCGGGGGGGAGCTACCTCGTGGTCCGCGACATGGAGGAGACGGAGATCGCCGCGAGCTACGTCGAGCGGGGCGGCGATCCGGCGGAGCTCCTCGCCCGCTTCGCGCAGCGGGTCTCCCCGGGCTTCGACCCCGACGTCCATCTCCAGCGGCTGGGGTGCGCGAACCAGACCACGATGCTCGCCGGCGAGTCGCTGGCGATCGCGGAGCGGATGCGGCTCGCGCTGGTCCGCCGGTGGGGCGTGGACGAGGGGGCCGCCCGGTTCCGGGCCTTCGACACGATCTGCAGCGCGACCCAGGAGCGGCAGGACGCGCTGCACGCGATGCTCGACGCGACCCCTCCCGACGTGCTCGTGGTCATCGGCGGCTACAACTCCTCGAACACGACGCACCTGCTGGAGATCGGGCTCGCGCGCGGCATCCCCACGTTCCACATCCAGGATGCCTCCCGCATCCTCGGCGCGTCGTCGATCCGCCATCAGCCTCTTCACGCGGCCGGGGAGACGGAGACCGCCGACTGGCTCCCGGCGCGGCCGCTGACGATCGGCGTCACCGCGGGGGCCTCGACGCCGAATGCGGAGATCGAGCGCGTGATCCGGCGCGTCGCGGAGGTCCGGGGCATCGCGCTTTCCTAGGTGGTATCGTCCCCGGCCGTGAAACAGAGAAGGAAAGCCCCGCTGCGCGACCGGCCCCGCCGGCCGCCCGCCGTCAAGGTCGTCGTCGACCGTCAGGGACCGCTCCACGCGGAGATCGTCGTCGTCGGCCGCGAGCTCCTGCGCGGGCAGCTACGCGACGGAAACTCCGCGTGGATCGCGGGGGAGCTGACGCGCCGCGGCGCTCTCGTCCATCGCATCACGATCGTGGACGACCTCGAGCGCTCCATCAGCAACGCCATCGTCGAGTGCCGGGAGCGCGGGGTGTACCTGATCGTGACGACGGGGGGCCTGGGCCCCGCGCAGGACGACCGGACCCTCGCGGGGGTCTCGGAGGCCTTGCGCCTCCCCCTCGCCGCGAGCGCTCCGGCGCGGGACATGGTCGAGGCCTCGTACCGCACGCTCAAAGGAGCGCGGGGGGTCGGGAGCACGAGCTGGAACGCGATCAGGGAGAAGATGTGCCAGCTCCCGGTCGGCGCGGAGCCGGTGCCGAACCCGGCGGGGATCGCTCCGGGGATGCTGCTTCGCCTCACCGGCGGCGCGGCGATCCTCTCGGTCCCCGGTCGCCCCGAAGAGACCAAGGCGGTCTTCGACGGCGCGCTCCCGCGCCTGCGCGATCTCTTCCCGCGCCGCGCCTCCGCGGAGCGGGAGATCGAGGCCCCCACGTCCGATGAGTCCGCCATCCGTCCGATGCTCGATCGGCTGAGCGAGGAGTTCCCCGGGGTGTGGGTGAAGTCGCATCCCCCGGCGGCCCGGCGCAGGGATCCGATCCGGGTCACCCTCCAATCGTTCGCGGCGACCCAGAAGGAAGCCGATTCCCTCGTCGAGGGGGCGCTCCGCCGCCTCCTCGCACTCTCGGGCAGCCGCTAGCCCGGCCGCCCCCGATCCGTGAGGTGCCCGTCATGCGTCTCGCTCTCGCGCTCGCCCTGGCGGGGATGATGGTCTCCCGCGCCGAAGCCGCCCCGTCCCGCCCCTCGATCCCCGCCTCGGCGATCGATCAGGCGGTCTCGCGGATCGTCGCGAAACACGGCGCGGCCGCCGAGTCGCGCGCCCGTCTCGGGGCGACGCAGGTGGCGCAGCGCTGGTTCGCCGAGGACGGGGACGCCGCGGAGTACACCGCGTTCTGCGCGGACGACTTCGTGCCCGACGAAGCGGGGCTCGACGCGATGTTCGAGCGGCTCGAGACGGTGATGGAGCAGGTGGACGGGCACCTCCACGAGGTCCGGCGGATGCTCTCCACCCCGCAGGATCTCGACACCGGGCCGGTGGGGCCGCTCGACGCCCGTCTGGGCGACCTCGACCTCGCGGCGCACGTGGACGACGACCTGTTCAAGACCAAGGTCGCCTTCCTCGCGCTGCTGAACTTCCCGGTGCACACCCTCTCCGACCGTCTCGCGCAGGGGAGCTCCTGGTCGCGCGAGACCTGGGCGCGCTCGCGGATGATGGACCGCTGGTCGATCCGCCTCCCCGCCGAGATCACGCAGGCGGCGACGAAGGCCTTCACCGCCGCGGACCAGTACATCGCCGGCTACAACATCCAGATGGACCACCTCGTCGGGCCCAACGGCGCCTCGCTCGGGTTCCGCGAGGGCCCCGGCTTGATCACGCACTGGGGGCTGCGCGACGAGCTGAAGTCGCATTACGGCGAGGGGGCCGACGGCCTCGCCAAGCAGCGCGCGATCCAGGCGGTGATGGAGCGGATCGTCCGCCAGGAGATCCCCAAGGACGCGATCGGGAATCCGAAGCTCGCGTGGAACCCGTTCGTCGCCGCGAAGGCGGCCGACCGCGAGCCGGACACGCGCTACGCCACGCTCCTCGGCGTGTTCCAGGCGGTCCGCGCGGCCGACCCGTACTGTCCCACCGCCCCGACCTACATCCAGCGGAAGTTCGAGCTGGACCGGCAGATCCCGGAGAAGCAGGTCGAGGAGCTGCTGATCTCGGTCCTCGAGTCGCGCGAGGTCCGCGACCTGGCGAAGACGATCGAGAAGCGGCTCGGGCGGCCGCTCGAGCCGTTCGACATCTGGTACGCGGGGTTCTCCTCGCGGGCCGGGAAGAGCGAGGCGGAGCTCGACGCGGTCACGAAGGCGAAGTACCCGACCGTCGCCGCGTTCCAGGCCGGGCTCCCCGCCGTCCTCACCGGGCTCGGCTTCACCCGGGAGAAGGCCGCGTGGCTCTCCGACCGGATCGTCGTGGACCCCTCGCGCGGCGCCGGCCACGCCATGGGCGCGGTGCGCCGCGAGGACAAGGCCCACCTCCGGACGCGGATCCCCGCGGGCGGGATGCTCTACAAGGGGTACAACATCGCGATCCACGAGCTCGGTCACAACGTCGAGCAGAGCTTCTCGCTGGGCGCGATCGACCACTGGTCGCTCAACGGCGTTCCGAACAACGCGTTCACCGAGGCGCTCGCCTTCGTCTTCCAGGCGCGGGACCTCGAGCTGCTCGGCCTCGCGGGATCGGATGCCGAGCGCCGTGCGAACGAGGCGGCGGGAGACCTCTGGGCGACCTACGAGATCGGCGGGGTCGCGCTCGTGGACATGGCGGTGTGGCGCTGGATGTACGCGCATCCGGACGCGACCCCCGCGCAGCTCCGGGAGGCGACGCTCGGGATCGCCCGCGAGACCTGGAACCGCTACTACGCGCCGGTGCTCGGAAAGCGCGACGTCGAGATCCTGGCGATCTACTCGCACATGATCTCCAACGGTCTCTACCTCCCGGACTATCCGCTCGGCCACATCATCGCGTTCCAGGTCGCGCGGCAGTTCCGCGGCCGGGACTTCGGCGCCGAGTTCGAGCGCGTGGCGCGCCAGGGGCGGCTGACGCCGGACGCGTGGATGCGCGGCGCCGTGGGGGGGCCGCTCTCCGCGCAGGCCCTGCTCCGTGGGGGGAACTAGGCCGACCGGGCGGCGGCGCACATCGCGGTGACCTTCGCGCGCGCCGTCTCCGGACGGAGCGCGCGCAGCCCGCCGTCGGGGACGGCCCAGAGCCGGTCCCGGGGCACGAGATCGGCGATACGCGCGAGGCGATCGCCGATCTCGCCTTCCGTCTCGACGCGCGGTTCGACGACGTCCACGACGCCGACCGCGGCGAAGCGGCCGGCGGGAAGGGCGCGGGCGAAAGCCTCCAGCCCTTCGTACCCCGAATGCGCTCCGGCGACGATCAGCCCCTCCGCGGGGAGCGCGGCGAGATCCGGCCCCAGCGCGGCGAGGTCGGCATAGCCGAGGTAGACCCAGACCCTGGCCCGCCCCGAGACCGGCGCGGTCGCTCGGGCGAGCGCCTCGTGGAGCAGCTCCATCTCCTCGGGACGCGCGCCGGCCGAAGGCTCGTCGAGCTGGATATCGAGGGCGCCGGCCGCGGCCAGCTCCGCGCACTCCTCCCGCACGATCTCGGCGAAGGCGAGGCAGGCCTCGCGGCGCGAGCCGTAGTGGTGGTCGAACGATCCGTCCATCAAGGAATACGGACCGGGGAGGATCGCCTTCACCGCGCCCGAGGCGGCGTCGCTCGCGAACCGGTAGCGATCGAGGGTCGTCGACGCGGTGCGCCCGAGAGGGCCGGCGATCCGGGGCTTGCGGACGTAGCGGTCGCCGTACACGCGAACCCAGCCGTCGATCTCGACCCCGGCGAGGTGCTCGGCGAAGGTCGCGATCGGGTCGGTCCGGTCCATCTCCCCGTCCACGAGCAGATGGATCCCGAGGCTCTCCTGTAACGCGAGCGCCCGGCGCACCGCCTCGTTCTCGACCTCGCGGAGCGCCGCCGCGTCGATCTCCCCCTCGGCGTGGCGTCGCCGGGCCTCGTGCAGCGCGGGAGGCTTGGGGAAGGAGCCGACGGTCGTCGTCAGGAGCGCCATCGCCACTCCCGCTCCAGCCTCTCCCGCAGGTAGCGGCACTGGAGGAGCTTGTCGAAGGCGGCGTGACGCGGGATCAGCTCGAGGCCGCACTGCGGCCCGGCCATCACGTCGCGCGCCATCAGGATCTCCTTGTAGGGAACGAGCCGCGCGGCGACCTCCGCCGCGGTCTCGATCCGGGTCGTGCAGGCGTCGAAGAGGCCGAGGTGGAGCCCCTTGCCGTCGGGGAGACGCGCGAGCAGCGGCCAGTTCCCCGTTCCGTGCACCATGTCCAGGCCGAGATGGGTCCCCGGAAGGCGGCCGAGCGACTCCGCGATCGCGGCCAGATCGCCGAAATAGGTCGAGAGGATCGTGGTCGCGCCGGGGCCCGCGGCCTCGAACACGGTCGCCGCGCCGTCGCACACGACGTCGAGATCGTCCGGGTGCCGGCACAGCATCGGCTCGTCGAGCTGGAAGACCTTGACCCCCGCCGCCGCGAGGTCGCGAACCTCCGCCGCCAGCGCGAGCGCGAGCGCCCGCGCGAGCGACCGGCGGTCGCCGTAGTGGCGGTCGCGCGCGATGCGCGCCAAGGTCGCGGGTCCGGGGAGGACGACCTTCAGGGCCTTCGGGCGGACCTCGAGCGCGAGGCGCGCGTCGCGGACGAGGATCGGCGCATCCCTCGCGACCGGACCGACCACGACGGGGCGGCGGTCGTAGAGGCCCGTCGCGAACCACCGGACGAGACCGTCGAGCTCGATCCCGGTCAAGCGCGCCGCGACATGCGAGAGCGGGCCGCTCCACCGGACCTGACCATCCGTCACCAAGTCGACGAAGGCGCGGCTCTGCTCGGCGACCATCATCGCGGCGACCTCGTCCTCCACCAGCCGGAGGGCGGCGTCGTCGACGAGGCCGCGCTCCCGCTCGCGCGCGGCGCGGCGCAGCTCCTGGTCCCAGGGCTGATCGCCGATGCGGGGGTAGGAGGAGTGGACGGCGGAACGGATCAAGAGACCTCCCGCGGCCGGCTTTCTACCACACGCGCGCGAAGAACCCGAAGTCGTCGCCGAAACGGCAGGCCCGCACCGCGAGCGTCCGGCTCCCGGCGGGCAGCGAGAGAGGGATCTCCACCTCGCGCGGCCCGGCGCCGTGAAAGAGCTCCTCCAGGGGAAGGGGCGGGCCGCCCGGGAGTCCGGGAGGCGGCTGCCGGTACGGGGAGCGCTCGTACACCGGCGCGCCGTCGAGGAAGACGCGGACCTCGTCGTCGGTCGCGACGGCGAGGGTCGCGGCGCCCGCCGTCTCCCGACGGATCGTGGTCGTGGCGAGGGCGCAGACGTCGCGGGCGGCGGGAGGAACGCGCGCCCCGCGATCGAGATCGACCCAGCCGTCGGCGCGCAGGTCGAGCCGCTGCGTCACCGGCTCGGCGCCGAGCGCCCAGTCCCACGTCCGGCGCGCCGGGTCGGGCCACCAGCCCGAGATCGTCCAGTCCCGGAGGACCCCGGGGGCGTCGCGCAGCTCGTACACGACGGCGGCCCCGTCGTCGTAGCGGCGCGTGAAGCGCGGGTCCCGGCGCATCAGGGCGAGGAGATGCACGTAGCGCGTCGGGACGAACGCGAACCGGCAGCGGAACGTCCCGCGGATCGCGGCGTAGACGTCGGCGGTCCGGCCGCGCGCCACCTCGCTCCAGAGGCGGGTGCGCTCGCGATCGGTGATCCACATGAACGTCGCGTCCTGCCCGATGAGGTAGCGGTGGACGTCGTCGACGTAGAAGAGCTGCGGGAACTCGTCCCAGCCGGGGTTGAAGATCGTCTCCCCCGCGGGGACCCCGTCGCGAAGATACGCGGCGGCGTCGAGATACTCCGGCGGGTCCTCGACCCGCGCCGACGCCCGGTCGCGGGAGAGCGTCACGACGAGGGCGAAGGCGGTCGTGACCGCCGCGGCGGACCAGGTGAGGCGCCGGACGAGGTCCGACGGGGGCCGCGCGTCGACCGCGTCGCGGAGCGCGACCCCGGCGAACAGGAACGTGAACGGCGCCCACAGCTCCACGAACCGCTGGCTCTCGAAGGTCAGCGCGAAGAACGTCCCGGCGATCGCCGCGAGCACCCGCGCCTCGTGGGAGACCTTCCTGCGGACGGTGAGGAGGGCGATGCCGGCGAGCATCGCGGCGAAGACGCCGAGGTTCGCCGCGAGCAGCTGGTCGCTCGGGAGCGGGAGCATCTCGGTGCCGACGCGCAGCTCCTCGGCCGCCGCCCACGAGGCGCGGAGCACCTCGACGTTCGTCACCCACCACATGCGGAAGTCGTTGGGGAAGTAGGGGCTCGCCACGCACCCGGCGAGCGTCCCCGCCAGCGACCACGCCGTCGTGCGAAACCGCCGCAGGCCCGGCGCGGCCTCTCCCGGCGGGCGGAGGGCGTCGTGGAGGAAGGCGATCCACGGGACGACGTGGAAGGAGCAGTGGACGTGGGTCGCGACGAACGCGAGCACGAGCGCGAGACGCCGCCGGTCCTGCAGGACGGCGCCGGTCGCCGCGAGCGCGATCCCGATCGCGAGCACGAACGGGCGCGTGTAGGTCAGCCTGTAGGTGAACTCCGTGGCGAGGGCGAGCAGCCCGATCGAGAGCAGCCCCGGAGCGGGGACCCGGAGGCGGCGGGCGGTCCACCAGAACGCCCCCATCGTTCCCCCCGCCGCGAGGACCGAAGCGACGCGCGCGCCCCCGAGCGGGCTCGCCGTCACGAACGGGATCAGCAGGAGGTGATAGAGCAGGTTGAGGTCGGCGAACCGGTCGCGGAGGAAGGACTCCTGGAACCAGGGGAACGTCCTCTGGATCCCGTGGTCCCTCAGGATCAGCGCGTACTTGACGTGATACCAGCCGTCGCCGTCGTAGATGGCGGGGCCGGCGTAGCGGACCGCGGCGACCACCGCGATCGTGACGAGGACGACCGCGGCGCCGGACAGGAGGGCGCGATCAGACCCGCGCAACCCCGAGCCCGCGCGCGCGCCCCTGAATGCGGTCCATCCAGAGCTTGAGGTCGGGGGCGTGCTCCCGCGGGACGCAGTCGCCGCAGATCTCCTCGGCGAGCCCCGCGATCGTGCGCAGGTTCGTGGCGAGCGCCGCGGAGTCGCGCCGGTCGGGGGCGATGCACGCGAGGAGGCTCCCGAACTCGCGAAGGCCGCCGTCCAGGTGCGCGAGGATCGACTCGAGCACATCCTCCCCCGGCGCCGTCTGCGGGCGATAGAGGAGATCGTGCACTGCGCGCAGCTCCCCCGCGAAGATCGCCGCGGCGCTCTCGATCCGCGTCACCACGGCCGACGACGGCGCGCTCCCGTCGCGGCACAGCTCCGCGATCTCCTGGATTTCCTTGACGACGAGGTGGAGGTTCGTGCGCACGCGCCCGAGCCGGTCCTCGAACGCGATCCTGTGGATCTCGGCGATCAGCTCGTCCTGCCGCCGGGAGACCAGCTTCGAGATGATCACGCCGAAGATCAGCAGGCACGCGGCCCCCTGCAGGACGGCGAGCACGCGGACGAGGCCGACCGGGACGATGTCGCCGAAACCGATCGACAGCCCGGTGACGAAGCTGAAGTACACCGCCTCCAGCAGCTCGGCCGCGCCGTGCCCGAGCGGCAGCCCCTGCTCGCGGAGACCGTGGCCGGGGAGATAGCTGATCAGCCAGTAGACCAGCCCGAGCGCGAGGTTGATCGCGAGCCAGGCCGAAAGCAGCGGGGCGACGCCGCGCGAGGGCAGCGGCGCCTCGGGCGCGCGGGAGCCCGCCGCCGAGGGAACGGCGGCCGGAGCGGGAGCGTCCCCTTTCTCGACCGGGAGCCCCGCCCCGGTCCACTCGGCGATGCCGCCGTCGAAGTCCCTCACCCGCACGTACCCCATCTCACGCAGCAGGCGGACCGCCCGCGCTCCGGCGTCTCACGTGGGGCTCGCGCAGTAGACGGCCACGTCCGCCCGCTTCTCGGGAAGGACGGTCGCGGCGCGCCGCGGCAGCTCGGCGAGAGGGAGCGAGAGCGAGCGCGGGATGCGCGCCTCCTCCCAGGCGGCGCGCGGGAGGACGTTGACGATCGTCAGCGCCGGGTCGTAGAGGCGTGAGACGAGCTCCTCACGGGAGATCTGCGGCACCGCGGCGTCGGTCATGCCGCTCTAGATCACGCGCCGGTAGTCTTCGAGCCGGACGTTCCAGACGGGCTCCCCGCAGAACCGCGCCCCTTCGGGACAGTACGGCGTGGTCCCGGCCTCCTTCCGCACGCCGCACGGCGGGAGGAGGTGCCGGCCGAGCCGGGGGTGGATCTCGCGCACCTGGAGCGCCTCGTCCACGGAGGCCTGCCAGATCTCCTCCTGCGCGAGGTAGCACAGCCGCATGACGTGCTTGTGCCGGAGGTTCAGGAAGTCGGTCGACTCCGTGTAGCGCACGCGGACCGCGTTCGGCAACAGGTAGAGCGCGAGCTCCTCGGAGGCGCCGCGCGCCCGGAGGCGGCCGAACCGCTCCCACACCCGCTCCATCATCTCGGCGTACCGCCGCTCCACCCGCGGGTCCTGGCGGACGAGGGCGGGGGTGGCGTAGTCGGGCTCCCCGGTCGCGTGCGCGGCGAGGACCGGACGGCTCGCGGGCGTCATCCGGTGGCGCTGGTCCTGGGAGTCGGCGGCGTGCGACATCCTTTTGCGGAACGTGTAGGCGCCGTGGTGCATCGCCCGTGAGAGCTTATCGAAGGTCGTGACGTTGAGGGCCTGGCCGAGGATCCCGTTCCGCGACGGATCGCAGGCGAGCGCGATCGCGTCGTCGTCGGAGAGGGCGCCGCGCGGCACGCCGAGCACCTCGCGCACCGCCTGGGCCGTCTCCTCCTCGCCGCGAGCCTTCCAGTCGACGAGCTTCGACATCCGGCCGTCGAGGGAGGCGTCGAACTCCCGAACGAAGGCGGCGCGGGACGCGCTCCGGGTGAGGTCCGGCCGGCCGGCGAAGAAGGTGGCCTCCGGCGTCTCCTCGGTCGGGATCGGCTCCTCCAGGAGCCGCCGGTACTCGGGATCGATCGCGAGCAGCGCCTCGACCATCTTCCCGACCACGAGCTGCTGCTCGTAGGGAGCGTCGTACTGCCGGCACATCCTCCAGTAGCGGAGAACGGTGAGCGCCGAGACCGTGTGGTAGAGGTAGGCGCAGGTGGCCACCGGCAGCACGTAGCGCGCGATCTCCTGCGCTTTCTTCTCGATCTCCTTCGCGTACGCCGCACGCTTGGACTTCCGGGCCGGGAACCGGCGATCGTACGCGGCCTCCGCGGCCGGGGTCAGGAGGCCGATCAGCTCCCGGTAGAACGCGAGCTGCTCCTCGACCCCCTCGAGGTAGATCGCGCGGGCCTCCCCCTGGAGCGGCGGCACGAAACAGTTCGACGCGCGGACCTTGACGTAGCGCTGGCTGACCTGCTCGGAGTTGTAGAACGGGTGCGCGTGGAGGAACGACCAGAGGAACAGCCGCGACACGTTCTCCATCGCGAACTGGAAGTAGGCGTGCTGCATGGTCGTGTGGTGGCCGGCTTCGTACAGGTCGCGCGCGAGCCCCTCCCCGCCCGGCTTCAGGTCGGCGTCCTCGACCAGCCCCTTCGAGGAGTAGCAGGTGCGGGCGGTCGTCAGGACGGTGTTGAAGGGCTTGACGAAGTGGCGCGTGATCCGGATGCGAGGCTCCGGTGAGCCCGAGGGGACCTCGAGGAGGATCGGCTCGGCCATCGAGCGGATTCTATCAGCGGGCCGCGTGCGGATCGCGGCCGCCGGACTCCCCCCGCCAGATCTTGCGCAGCGACGCGATGCCGACCTGGTAGCGCCGCGCGACCGACTCGGGCGCGACGGAGTTCCCGATGTCGGCGACCACGGTGACGTACGGCGCGAGCTTGGATTCCGCGAGCATCCGGGACCCCCCCTGCGACGTCGTGACGAGTGGATGGACCAGGAACGCCGACGCGAGCGCCGCCCCGACCAGCCCCAACGCCCCGCCGGCCGCCCGGTCGGCCCACGACAGCATCGCGAGCTTGAGCATCTTCCCGACCACCCAGGCGACGAGCCCCCCGGCGATCATGGTGCCGATGAACACGAGCAGGTAGGCCGCGACGTGCGCGGGAGTCGGCGACACGTGGCGCGCGATCATCGCGTCGGCGATCCCGTCTTGGCAGCGGCTCGCGAGCACGAACGCCACCACCAAGGACAGGATCCCGATCACGATCCGGACGAATCCACGCGCGAGCCCGATCCCCGCTCCCAGGACGAGCAGGATCAGCAGGACACAGTCAAGGGCGTTCAGTGGCAATTATGCGCGCCGGCGCACGCGGCGAGACAGGAGTTGCAGTAGGTCACGCCGTTGTCGCACGTCACCTCGAGACAGTAGAGGGGACAGATGCGGCGGCAGGGCTTGGCTGCCTGCACGGGCGTGGACGTCAGTGCCAGGCTTCCGGCGACCGCGGCGACCACGGCCAGCGCGACGACGAACGGGGCGGCGATCCTTCGAACCTTGGACATGTCGATCTCCTCGTGAGCGGCTGCCGCTCGCGAGCATACAACCGTCGGCTCGGTTGCTACAATCGCCGGACATGGACCGCCTCGACGCGTACCGGGTGTTCTTCGTGGCGAGCCTACCGGATCAACCGCGACCCGGGTTAGACTAACCTCGGCACGCGGCAAACCCGCACTGGATCGTCACGTGAGCGAGACGCGCTCGGCGCGACAGCGTCGCTTCCCCAGGACCGAGGATCCGGGGATCTCCGACTTCCACGCGTTCTTCCGCGAGACCCCCGGCCTGTACCTCGTCCTCGATCCCGATCTCACCATCGTGGATGCCAGCGACGAGTACCTCGGCGCCACGCTGACCTGGCGCGAGGAGATCAGGGGCTGCAACCTCTTCGACGTCTTCCCGGACAACCCCAGCGACACCGGCGCCGACGGCGTGAAGAACCTGCGGACCTCGCTTCGCGAGGTCTTGACCCTCGGCGTGCCGCATCGGATGGCGATCCAGCGGTACGACGTGCGGGACCAGATCTCGGGGGACGGGGGATGGGTCGAGCGATTCTGGGCGCCGCTCAACGCACCGGTGTTCGGGAGCGGAAGCGAGGAGATCACCCACCTCGTCCATCAGGTCACGGACGTCACGCAGGCGGTGCTCCTGCGTCGATGGATCGACGAGCAGGTCCGGCTGATGGCGGAGCAGCGCGCCACGCTGGAGGAGACCCAGCGGCGGGTGATGCGGCGCCAACGGGAGCTTCAGGCCGCTCGCAAGCCGTTGAACGCGATGGTGCGGCGCAGGGGACCGCCCGGGGCCTCGCCCGACGAGATCGCGAGGAGGCTCGGCGCCCCGGACTTCCGCCGTTATCTGCATGCGGGCGAGCGCGCCCCCGAGTCGGCGATCTACCACGCCTACCACCGGGGGGGCTGCGCGCCCTCCGCCGAACGGGTCTTCATGCCGGGCGGAACCCCGCTCCCTCGCTGCGCCCGGTGCCAGGACGCCGTCCTCTACCGCGTCGCCGGCGGGGTGTGGCCGACCGCCGGAGCCTCCTCACCGGTCATCGCCACGGGGGTGGACGCCGACTGAGCCGCGCGCGGCTCGCGGCTCCCCCGCCGCGCCGAAGCGATCGAGGAGGATCCGCGGGAACTCGACGCGAGTACTCCTGTCCCATCGGAACAGGAGGACACGCGATGAGACCCCTCACGATCGCTCTCGTTTCGATCCCCTTCCTCGTGGCCGCCTCCTCCCCCGGAGCCCTCGAGGTCACGAAGCCCGACGGAACCGCGGTGGAGATGCCGCTCCGGCACACCAAGGTCGCGATCGAGGTCTCCGCGTTCGTCCAGCGGGCCGTCGTCGAGCAGACGTTCGACAACCCGTTCGACGAGCCCGTCGAGGCCGTCTACACGTTCCCGCTCGGGGACCGCGCCGCCATCGACGATTTCGAGCTGATCGTCGGCGACCGCACGATCCGCGGCCGGATCGAGCGGCGCGAGGAAGCGCGCGCGATCTACGAGACCGCGCGGTCCTCGGGGCTGCAGGCGGCGCTCCTCGACCAGGAGCGTCCGAACGTCTTCACGCAGTCGGTCGCCAACCTCGAGCCGCACCGGCCGATCACCGTGCGCCTGCGCACGGTCGAGACCCTGCGGTACGAGCGCGGCGTGTACAGGCTGACCTTTCCGCTCGTCGTCGGGCCGCGCTACCTCCCGGCGAGCGTCCCCGACAAGGACCGCGTCCGCCCTCCCGTGCTCGCCCCCGGAACGCGCTCCGCCCACGACGTCGAGATCGCGGTGACGATCGATGCGGGCGTCGCCGCCAGGGAGATCGTCAGCGGAAGCCACGAGATCGTCGTGGAGCGTCCGTCCCCCACGCGCGCGACCGTGCGGCTCGCGGAGAGCGACACGCTCCCCAACAAGGACTTCCTGCTGCGCTGGAGCGTCGGAGCGGAGCGGCCCGCCACCGGAATCCTGACCCATCGCTCCGGGCTCGACGGCTTCTTCACCCTCCTGCTCCAGCCGAAGGGGGAGGTCGGCCCCCAGGAAGCCGCGCCCAAGGAGATCGTGTTCGTCGTGGACACCTCCGGCAGCATGTCGGGGATCCCGCTCGAGGCCTCGAAGCGTCTCGTCGCGAAGGCGCTGCACGAGCTGGGCCCCAGGGACACCTTCAACCTGGTTCGATTCTCCGGCGACAACGAGGTGTACGCGAAGGATCCCCTTCCCAATGACCGCCAGGCCGTCGAGTCCGCGATCCGATGGCTGGCCGGCCAGCACGGCGGAGGCGGGACCGAGATGCTCGCGGCGTTCCGCGCCGTGTTCGAGCGCCCCACCGATCCGGACCGTCTCCGGCTGGTCGTCTTCCTGACCGACGGCTACGTCGGGAACGACAACGAGATCCTGGCGGAGATCCGGCGGACCGTCGGGCGGGCGCGCATCTACACGGTCGGAATCGGATCGGCCCCCAATCATTTCCTTCTCGATCGCATGGCGGACCTCGGGGGCGGCGCCTACGTTCCCGTCCGCGCGGACGAGAGCGCCGACGACGCGCTCTCCGCGTTCCGCTCCTGGGTGACGAAGCCGTACCTCACCGACCTGTCGATCGATTGGGGCGCGCTCCCCGTCGCCGATCTCACCCCCGATCCGATCCGCGATCTCGGCTCGGGTCAGACCTTGACCCTCCTCGGCCGGTACGTCGGCCAGGGCGAGGGAGACATCGTGCTCCGCGGGAAGCTGGGCGGACGTTACTGGGAGCAGCGCATGCACGTCGTCCTGCCGGAGCGGGAGATGCGCCACGACGCGATCGCCTCGCTGTGGGCGCGCGGGCGGATCGAGGAGATGCTCTCCACCTCCCCCGGCGCGGTCCCCGACGCGGTGGCCGCCGAGGTCACCGCGCTCGCGCTCGAGCACCGGCTGATGACGTCCTACACGTCCTTCGTGGCCGTGGACGACGCGCGCGTCGTCAACCCGAACGGACAGCCGCGGATCGTGCGTCAGGCCGTTCCGCTCCCGGAGGGCATGGACGCCACCGAGGCGAGACAGGCATCCTTCCACACGATCGCGGGCGGCAACGCATCGAACGCACCCCTTCCTCGTGCGGAGGCCGTGATGGTCGCGGCCGAGAAAGTCGCCCTCGACCTCATGAAGACGATGGGCGGCGCTGTCGGCGCGCGTCGCGTTGCGCCGCCCCCGGCCGCCTGTCGCGCGATCACCCCCCTGCGGGCGGATGTGTCCAGCCTCGATGCCGCGCTTCGCGTGCTCGCCGATCTCGCGGAGGACGGGAAGCTCTCACCGTCCGACGGCCAGCCCGCCCTCGAGGCGCTCCTCGCGTGGCGCATGCCGTCGGGGGCGCTCTCGGAAGACCCCGCGACTCACGCGATCGCGACCTGGGCGCTGTCGGAGGCGGCGGTCGCGCTGCCGAAGGACACGCGTGTCGCGAAGGCGCGCGACGCGGCGACGGCGCGCCTCGCCAAGCTCTCCGCCGGCGAGGATTGGGTCCGGCTCGTGAGGACAGCGCCCGTGGCGTCGGGTGCCGCCGGCCTGCTGGCCAAGCTGCGGCCCGCCGAGGCGAAGGGCCGCCACACGCCCCTAGACCGGCTCATCGCCTCGATCGGTCGCGGGAGGCTCAGGGTGATAAGAAGCTGACCCACTTCCCCGAGGGCCCGTCGCCGTCGTACCAGTCGCGCGTCATGTCGAACCAGAGCGCGAGCCCGGCCCAGTCGCC
>DASRJG010000207.1:0-12142 GCA_035649595.1 Candidatus Polarisedimenticolaceae bacterium | reverse complement strand
CTACCGGGTCTTCCAGTTCGTGGCGATGCCGGCGATCGCGGCGTCGGTCGCGATGCTCCCGTTCGCGGCCCGGAAGTTCGGCGAGAACGACCTCCACGGGGTTCGCCGCGGGCTGACGCAAGCGCACATCGCCGGCTTGGTCTACGCGGCGGCGGTGGCACCGATCCTCTACCTCGTCGCCCCTCCACTGGCGCGCCACCTCACCGCCTCGCCGGTCACCTTCGCCTACCTGGTCCCCGCCCTGCGCCTCGTCCCCGTGGCGGCTCTCGCGGCAACCCCGTTCTTCCTCTGTCGCCCGGTCTTCGAGGGGATGGGGCGCGGCCGGCCCGGGCTCGGGCTGTCGGCGCTCCGGTACGGAGTGCTCGCGGCTCCCGCAGCGTGGCTCGGCCTGGCCGGCGCCGAGAGGCTCGGGATCCCGGGAGTGCTCGGCCTGATCGTGGGGCTCATGGGGGCGAGCGCGGGGAGCTCCGCGCTCTTCCTCGCCTGGACGCAGCGCGTCCTGGCCCGCAGGGGCGAAAACGCCCGCAATCCGTCGGCCGCCGCATAATACGCGGCCGGAGGGGGGGCATGCCCGAGATCCCGAGGCTCGTCTTGATCCTGGCCGCAGCGATCGCGCTCATCGCTCCGGTCGCGGTCCTGGCTGGGCGGAAGGGGGGGCGGTACCGGGCGCTCCCCGGCTGGGTCGCGGCCTGGGCCCAGTTCGCTGTGCTGATCGTCGTGCTCTCCCGGATGAGCCCCAAGATCTCCTTTCCGCTGCTCGGCATCGTCATGTTCTTCGCGCTCAAGCAGTACTTCTTCCTCACCCCCCTCCGTCCCCAGGACCGGTGGGCGATCTTCCTCACCTACCTGTTCATTCCGATCGCCCTCTGGCCCGCGTGGGCCGGGTCGTTCAACCTCCTCAGCGGGGCCACGGTGGTCGGTGTCTTCCTTCTGATGCCGGTCCTGCTGTCGATCGCGCCGCGTCAACCCGGGCTTCTCGACGCGCTCGGCCGGGTCCTCCTCGGCGTCCTGGTCTTCGTGTTCTGCGCGGCGCATTTCGGACTGATGACCCATCTGGCCGCCGGGTCCCTGGAGCTGTTCGGGATGTGCGGCCTCATGGCGGATCTCTGCCAGCGGTTCTCCGGGCGCATGCGTCCCGGGGAGGAGCAGGTCCGGCCGTTCCTCGGTGTCGTCGCCGGGGCGGCGGCCGCGGCGGCGGCCGGGGCGTGGCTCGCCCCGCTCGCCGGGCTCCGCCCGACGCACGGCGCGACGGCCGGCGTGCTGGTGGCGCTCGCCACGGCGGGCGGATCCCTCGTCTCGGACGCGGTCTCGCACGACTTGATGCGGACCCAGTCGGACGCGATCATGGGGCGCGCGGCCTTCCTCGATCGGACGTTTCCGGCGATCTACGCCGCCCCCGTCTTCTACCACTACGTGCAGGCCGTCTCGTCGTGAAGTCCCTGCGCCGAGCGCTCCGGCTCGCCGCCCTCTACGCCTTCCAGGTCGGTTTCGTCCGGCCGATGCTCCGCTGGTACTGGGGAGCGCGCTACCGCCGCCTGCACTACGTGCCGACGGGACCGTGCATCGTCGTCGCCAACCACAACTCCCACCTCGACGCTGCGCTCCTGATGAGCATGTTCCCGTTGCGGCGGCTGCCCCACGTGCACCCGGTGGCGGCGGCCGACTACTTCGGCAAGACCGCCTGGCGACGCGCCGTCGCGATGGTCTGGATGAACGCCATGGGGATCGAGAGGACGGCCCCCCCCGGAAAAGACGTGCTCTCTCCGATGATCGAGGCGCTGGAGGACGGGGAGACGCTGATCTTCTTCCCCGAGGGAAGCCGGGGAGAGCCCGGGGTGGTCGGCCCGTTCCGTCCGGGGATCGGGAGGATCGTCAAGAGCGTTCCCGGCGTCCAGGTCGTTCCGGTCTTCCTTGCCGGCGCGGAGCGGAGCCTTCCGCGGGGCGAATCGGTCCCGCTTCCCCTCGGCATCGACGTGATCATCGGGAAGCCCAGGACCTTCTCCACGGCGCTGGACGCGCGGGACATCGCCGAGGAGGCGCGCGCCGACGTCCTCGCGCTCGCCCCGGCCGCGCCTCCGGTCCCGGGTCCCCGGCCGGCGCCGCCGATTCGCGTGGCCTTCTGCGGCGTCGACGGCGAGGTCAACCGCGCCCTGTACGTCGCCACGAGGGAGCGTCTCGAAAGCTTGGGGCGCACGGTCGGCCTCGGCGCCGGCCCCGATTCCGACCCGGGAGTCCCCGCGGCCCGGAGCCTCGGATGGCCCAAGGCTCTGGCCTGGATCTTCCGGACGGGGGGGATCTACCGCGGGGACGCCTTCGCGCGGATGATCCGGCGCGCGCGCGTGGACGAGTCGCTCGAGGACGGACGCACCGCGCGGTTCGTGGTGAGCGAGGGGAGTCCCTTGGTCGATCTGCTCGCCTGGTCGGAAGCGCATCTGTACCGCGGGGCATTCGACGATCGAGGCCTGCAGCAGGTGATGGTCTACCTGTCGGGTGAGCGGCGCATTCCGCTCTCCCAGTGGGTCCGCTTCGTCCGGCGCGCCCCCGAGGTCTGGCTCGTCAACACGTTCGACCTGGCGCACCCCGCGGCGCCCGACGTGCTCGTCCTCGACACCGGCGACGCCCGTTCGAGTCACGAGGCGGACCTTCATGGGGCGTATCGTCAGGTCGCCGGGATCCTTCGCAAGCGGCGCGTGGAAGTGGTGGAGGTCGAAGGGCGCGCCGTCGCGGCGGCGGCGGTCGCGGACATCGTCGAGGGGATCTGCCGGAGGCTCGTGACGAAGGGAGACGCGAGGGCGGCCGACGCGTGATGCGCATTCGACTTGACGAATGGCGCGGCTGCGGCAAACTTGGAGAGCGTCGCGCGGGCGCGTGGCGCGGATGAAGGGGCTCCGATGGGCGGTTCCCAGACTTTTTCCAAGCTGAGCGAGCAGGCGCTCGACGAGCACGGCCTCATCCATTTCCATCTCGATCAGCTCGAGAGGGCGCTGCGCGACCTCGACCCCGACGCCGCCGAGCCGGAGACCATGCGCACGGTCGCGGTCCGGATCGACAGCTTCAAGGAGCGGCTGGACGAGCACTTCGGCACCGAAGAGGACGGCGGGCTCCTCCAGGGGATCCTGGACGCGCTCCCGCAGGCCGAGAGCGACGTCCGCCGGATCCGGACGCAGCACGCCCGTCTGAGCGAGGCGCTCGAGGCCGCGAGGACGATCGCGCGGCGGTGCGATCCCACGGAGATAGCGGCGCTGAAGACCGAGCTGGATCGCCTCCTCGCGATGATGCGAGAGCACGAGCGCGAGGAGGACGCCCTGGTGAAGCGGGCCTTGCGGCACGCCTAGGTGCTCAACGGCCTCTTCGTCGTCCTCGTCCTCGCCTCCGTCCTCGTCGCAGCGCTCACCGGCCGTCTCGACGCCGTCTCGTCGGGCGCGCTGGACGCCGCCCGCAAGGCCGTCGATCTCGCGATCGGCCTCGTCGGGGCGATGTCGTTGTTCATGGGGCTGATGCGCGTCGCCCAGGACGGGGGGCTGCTCCGGCTGATCGCCCGTGCCGCCGCCCCGGTGATGCGGCGTCTCTTCCCGCAAGTTCCCCAGGACCACCCCGCGATGAGCGCGATGACGCTCTGCATCGCCTCGAACCTGCTCGGGCTCGGGAACGCGGCGACGCCGTTCGGGATCCGGGCGATGCAGGAGCTCGACCGGCTGAATCCGGTGAAAGGGACGGCGACCGACGCGATGGTGATGTTCCTGGCGATCAACACCGCCGGCCTCGCGATCGTTCCGAGCAGCGTCATCGGTCTGAGGGCCGCCGCGGGCTCCGCCGATCCCGGAGGGATCGTGTTCGCCACGTGGTTCGCCTCGGGGTGCGCGACGATCGCGGCGATCGCCGCCGCGACCCTGCTGGCCCGGCTGCCGCGCTTCAGGACCGTCCCGCCTCCCGCCTCCACGGAGGATCGTGCCGCAGCAGGGGCCCTCGAAGCCGAGTCGTCCCCGTCCCCTCGCGCCCCGCGGCTCGGCGGCATCCTCGCTGCGGGGTACGCCCTCGCGCTGCTCGTCGCGCTCGCCCTCTCGCTCGCCCGGCGCGACGGATCGGCGACCGCGGGTGCGATCGCGAGGGAGGTCTTCTCGAGCTGGACCGTTCCCGGGCTGATCGCGGGCTTCGTCCTGTTCGGTTGGGCGCGAGGGGTGCCCGTGTACGAGTCGCTGATCGAAGGGGCGAAGGACGGGTTCCAGGTCGCGCTCCGCATCATGCCCTACCTGATCGCGATCCTCGTCGCGGTGGGGATGTTCCGCGAGTCGGGATGCCTCCCGGCGCTCGTGACGGTCCTCTCGCCGGTGACCGCGCCGATCGGTCTCCCCGCCGAGGCCGTCCCGGTCGCCCTGCTCCGCCCGCTCTCCGGATCGGGGAGCTTCGGCGTGATGAGCGAGATCCTCGACGCGCACGGCCCCGATTCGTACCTCGGGTACCTCGTGAGCACGATGCAAGGGGCGACCGACACGACGTTCTACATCCTCGCCGTCTACTTCGGAGCGGTCGGGATCAGGAAGACCCGCCATGCGATCCCCGCCGGGCTCGCGACCGACGCCGCGGGGATCCTCGCCGCGGTCCTGATCTGCCGTCTGGTGTGGGGCGGGCTCACGTCCGGCCGTTGACGCCTCCGGACCCCGGTGATAAGGTCGGACGTTGCCGTGAAGGGATCCGAATGGGAAGACACCCGCGACCTCGCCCGGCCGGGCCTGCCTCCAACGAACGGGGCGGGTCCGCAGGTGAAGACCGCAACAAGGGCGCTCGGTTCACGAGCGCCCTTCGTGTATTAGGGGGCTCGTGACGGAGGATCGCATGACGGATGCGCGGACACAGCTCGCAAGCCTCTTGAAGATGCAAGAGCTCGCCCTGGAGATCCAGGGCGCCCGGGGGGTGGTGGACGGCGCGCCCGGCAGGCTCGAGGAGGCCGAGAACCGCTTCCGCGAGCGGAATTCCGAGTACGTCGCGACGAAGGAGCGCTTCGACGCGATCGAGGCCGACCGTCGCGCGCGGTCGCTCGAGCTGGCCACGCTCGAGGAGACGCGGAAGCACTTCCAGGACAGCCTGATGCAGGTGAAGAACCAGCGGGAGTACGCCGCCGTCCTGAAGGAGATCGACGCCGCGAAGGCGCGGATCGGCGAGCACGAGGACGCGATCCTCGCGAGCATGGAAGAGGTCGAGGCGCTCTCGGGCGACCTCGAGGCGCGCGCCGCGCACATCGAGTCCGAGCGGTCGATCGTCGAGGCCGAGCGCACGGCGATCGCCACGGACGTCGCCGAGGCGGAATCCCGGATCGAGCGCGCGACCGCCGAGCGTCGCGAGATCGAGGCGACGCTCCCGCCGGCGCTGGTCGCCAACGTCCGGCGGGTCGAGGAGGGGCGCCGGGGGATCTTCCTGGTGAAGGCCGACCACGAGATGTGCTCGGCCTGTCACGTGCGCCTGCGGCCGCAGGTCTACCAGGAGATCAAGCAGGCGACGAAGGTCCACATCTGCGGCAACTGCCGTCGCTACCTCTATTACGAGCCGGCGCTGGCGCCATCGGGCCGGCCGCCGATCCAGGCCCCCGGCTCCGAGGTCGAGGCGGTGAATGGCGGGGCGGTTTAGGGCCGGCTTCGACGGCGGCTCGCGCGGCAATCCCGGTCCCGCGGCCTGGGGAGTCGTCGTCACAGACGCGAGCGGCCGGGCGCTCGAGGGATTCGCGGGCTCGATCGGCCGCGCGACCAACAACGTCGCGGAGTACTCCGGTCTCCTCGAGGCCCTCGCGCTCGCGGCGGCCCGCGGCGCCGACGACGTCGAGCTGGTCGCGGACTCCGAGCTGGTGGTCAAGCAGATCCGCGGCGAATACAAAGTCCGCCACCCGGACCTGATCCCGCTCCACGGCGAGGCCGCGCGGCGGATCGCGGGATTCAAGCGCTTCTCGATCGGCCACGTGCCGCGCCGGCGGAACGCCGACGCCGACAAGCTGGTCAATCGCGCCCTCAACCTGGCCGAGGCCGGCTCCGGGGACGCCCCCGTCCGCATCCACGAGACCTTCGAATGACGCGATGGGAGACCTGAGCTCCCGGCTCGAGGCGGTCCGGTCGCGCCTCGCCGCGGCCTGCGCGCGCGCCGGGCGGGATCCTTCCTCGGTCCGCCTGGTCGCGGTGACGAAGACCGTTTCCGCCGCGACCGTGCGGGAGGCGATCGCCGCGGGCCAGACCCTGTTCGGAGAGAACCGGATCCAGGAGGCCCTCCCGAAGATCGCGGAGACCGGCTCCGGAGCCCGATGGCATTTCGTGGGGCACCTGCAGGCGAACAAGGCGAGACACGCCGTCGGGGCGTTCGAGCTGATCCACGGGGTGGACGACGCGTCCCTCGCCGCCGAGCTCGACCGCCGGGCCGCCGCGCGGGGGATCGTGCAGGCCGTCCTCGCGCAGGCGAACCTCGCGGGCGAGGCCACCAAGCACGGCGCGGGGGAGGACGGGCTGGAGGCGCTCGTCGAGGCCGTCGCGCGCGCGCCGCATCTGGACCTCCGCGGCCTGATGATCATCCCGCCGCCGGCGGAGGACCCCGAAGCCTCCCGGCCGTGGTTCGCGAGGCTCCGGGGGCTCCGCGACGTGCTCGCGCGGCGCGTGGGCCGGACGCTTCCGGAGCTGTCCATGGGGATGACCGACGATTTCGAGGTCGCGATCGAGGAGGGGGCGACCCTCGTTCGCGTCGGTCGCGCGATTTTCGGGGAGCGTGCGTGATGCGATCTTGCCAGGCCCGGGGCAGGAGGCTATGTTTCCCGGCGTTTCGGAGGTCGTCATGAGCGCGCGGCTGACCGCGATGGACATCGACAAGCAGGAGTTCACCCGCAAGATGCGCGGGTACGACGCGGACGAGGTCCGCCTCTTTCTGAAAGCCGTGGCCGAGGAGGTCGAGCGGGTGAACCTGGAGAACGCGACGCTCCGCGAGGAGAACGGCGCGCTCCAGATCCGCGTGGAGGACTACAAGGACCGGGAGCGCGCGCTCCAGGAGACCCTCGTCACGGCGCAGCGGATGTCGTCCGACCTGAAGGACCGCTCCAGGGCGGAGGCCGATCTGCTGGTGAAGGAGGCCCGCGTGAAGGCCGAGCGCCTCCTCGAGCAGTCGCAGGATCAGCTCCACGCCCTGGAGAACGAGATCGGCCGGCTCCGTCTCGAGAAGGACGCCTTCGAGAACCGCCTGCGGGCGGCGATCGAGGAGCACCTCTCGCTCCTCGACCTGCGCCGTCAGGAGAGGGCGGACATCGACAACCTCCGGTTCCTGCGCCGCCGGTCCACGACCGAGATCGGATGATCCAAGCCGACCTGGCGGTCGTCGGCATCTCAGAGCTCGCCACACCCGAAGGACGGTCCGCGCGGACCGGCGCCGACCTCGGCCGGCTCCGGACGATCCGGGACGCCGCGATCGCCGTCCGATCCGGCCGGATCGTGTTCGTCGGGACCGAGCGGGAGCTTCGCGAGGCGGTCGCCCTCCCGCCCGACGGGGCGACGATCGACGCGCGGGGCGGGACCGCCGTGCCCGGGTTCGTCGACGCGCACACCCACCTCCCGTTCGCGGGGTGGCGCGAGGAGGAGTTCAACCGGCGCCTGTCCGGGGCGACGTACGCCGAGATCGCCGCGAAGGGGGGCGGGATCCTCTCGACGGTCGCCGCCACGCGCGCGGCCTCGCGGAGCGAGCTGGCCGCCCTCGTCCGCGCCCGTCTGGACGCCATGCTGGCGTCCGGGACCACCGTCGTCGAGGCGAAGAGCGGGTACGGCCTGTCGCTCGAGGAGGAGATCAAGCAGCTCGAGGCGCTCGCAACGGGCGCGCGGGACCACCCCGTGCGGGTCGTGCCGACGTTCCTCGGAGCGCACACGATCCCCGCGGAGCGGCGCGACGCGCGGGAGCGCTACCTCGAGGAGATCGTCGGCGAGATGATTCCCGAGATCGCGCGGCGGGAGCTGGCCGCCTACGCGGACGCCTTCGTCGACGCGAGGGCGTTCACGATCGACGAGGCGAGACGGGTCCTCCTCGCGGCGCGCGACGCGGGGCTCGGCGTCCGCCTCCACGCCGACCAGCTCGCCGACGACGGCGCCGCGCGGCTGGCGGCGGAGCTCCGCGCCGCGTCGGCGGACCACCTCGAGCACGTCTCGGACTCGGGGATCGAAGCGCTCGCCGGCGCGGGGACCGCCGCGGTGCTCCTCCCCGCCGCGACGTTCTTCCTGATGCAGGAGGCCAAGCCCCCCGCCCGGCGGCTCATCGACGCGGGGGTCCCGGTCGCGATCGCCACGGACTTCAATCCGGGGACCGCTCCGAGCGAGGCGATGGGCGCGACGCTGGAGCTCGCCTCCCTCACGCTGCGCCTGTCGGTGGACGAGTCGCTCACGGCGGCCACGCTCAACGCGGCGTACGCGCTGGGCATGGCGGAGGAGACCGGATCGATCGAGGTCGGGAAGCGCGCGGACTTCGCGATCCACGCGGTCCCCAACCGATATCACCTCGTCTACCGGTTCGGGATGCGGCGGGTCGCGACGGTCGTCGCGGGGGGCCGGGTCGTGGTGGCCGACGGGCGCCGGTGCTGCGCCTAGAACAGCGGCGCGCGCTCCTCGTGATCGAACCTGAAGACGTACTTCGTCACCTTCAGGTCGATCGTCTGCTCGTACTTGGCGCTGATGACCATCTCGCGCCCGGTGCGCTCCATGTGGAGGTTCTTCTTCTCGAGCGGGAGCTTCAGCTCCTTCGCCTTGTCGAAGACCCGCTTGAAGATCTCCTCGTCATGGTTCCGAGTCGCGGCGAAGCGGCACTCTTCCTGGATGAAGTCGCGGAACTCGTAAGCGTTGATCCGGACCGGGATGATCTTCACGCCGACGAAGATCGCCGACCCGAGGACCGCGAGGGAGATGAGGAGGCCGATCCGGCCCTCGCCCGATTCGAGGCTTCTCCGCTGCATGGCTCGTTCCCCTATTCCGCGAAAACGTCGGCAATATAGGTTCGGGGTCTGGAGGAGACAAGGAGGGGGGATGAAGGCGCACACCCGCTATCTGAGCCTGAACATCCCGGCACGGATGGACTTCCGCAACATCACGCCGGAGGTCGAGGCCGCCGTCGCCGAGAGCGGGGTCGAGGAGGGGCTCTGCCTCGTCAACGCCATGCACATCACCGCGAGCGTGTTCATCAACGACGACGAGTCGGGGCTCCACCACGACTACAAGGAGTGGCTCGAGGCCCTCGCCCCGCACGACCCCGAGCGCTACCGCCACAACCGCACCGGCGAGGACAACGCCGACGCGCACCACAAGCGCCAGATCATGGGGCGCGAGGTCGTCGTCGCGATCACGAAGGGGCGGCTCGATTTCGGACCGTGGGAGCAGATCTTCTACGGCGAGTTCGACGGCCGGCGGGTGAAGCGGGTCCTCGTCAAGATCATCGGGGACTGATCGCGAGCTGTTTCGCGGCCGGGTTCGACCGGGTCGCGGCGGCGAGCGTGCGGACGAGGAAGTCCCGATCCATCTGCTGACCGGCCTCGAGGGCGTACCGCACGATCGGGAAGATGCGCTTCGCGCAGAGGTCGATCTCGGGGACGTGATACCAGGGGTCGTCCGGAGACCAGGAGGACGGACGGAACAGCCGGTCCGCGACCCCCTGCCCCAGTGCCGTCGGGATCGCTTCGCCGAGGTGGGGGAACTCGCGCTGGGCGCGGCCGTTCATCCCCGCGGCGAAGTCGGCGAGGTCGGTCTTGCGCTCGGGGGGGACGAGGCTCCACAGGAAGTGCGCGTTCTCGTGGACGATCACGCTCGCCTCCTCCGCGAGCCCCTCGCCGTCGCGGATCTCCAGGAGGAGGACGCCGCCGATCGCCTCCGCGTGCGTCCCGTAGCCGGCGGGGACCGGAACGAGCGCGAGTCGCGGCGGGGTCGCGGCGAGAGGGTCCACGCCGTAGAACTTCACGATCTTCTCGAGCAGCGCCGCGATCTCCGGCAGCCGAGCGTCGGCGCGGGCCCGCTCGAGGAATGCCTGCGGGATCGCGCCGTCGTTCCATACCTTCCGGTACTTCGGCTCGAAATGATCGAGCGCGCCCGCGAGCCCCTCCCATGACTTCCCGCTGAGCTCCCCGCGCACGCCCTCCAGCGCCGCCGCCACGGTCGCGGCGTTGCAGAACGCGCCGAGCATCGCGGATCCGGTCGAGCGCCGCATGTGCTCGGCCCGAGCGGCCACGAACGCCTCGAGCGCGGTCTTGTCCGCGTCGCTCAGCGCGCCGAACCGCTTGAGGTAGTCCTCGCGATGCGCGGGGATCGTCTTCCCGGCGCTCGTCCCGGCGAGCGAATCCACCCAGTGAAACAGCCCCCCCGGGAAGGACGGGGCGGCCTCGATCGGATACGGACGCTCGATGAGGGGGCGCGACGGGGGAGGCGCTGCCGCGAGCGGGGGGCCGAGCGCGGCGAGCAGCCAGCACCAAGCTCCCGCCGCGCGCGCGAGCGCGCTAGCGCTTGAACAGGTTCTCGAACTGTGACTTCGGATCATTCGAGGCGCCGGAGGGACCGGCGCGTTTGCCGGTTGCGTCGAGGACGAGCCTGGCCTCGAACAGCGTGCAGGTGTTGGCCTTCGATTTCTCCGCAACCGGTGTGGCGATCGGCGCGCGGCACTCCCAGCGCGCGCTCGTGTCGAAGTTGCGGCAGGCCCGGCAGGCGTGAAGCGGCGCCACGCAATGAGGGCAGGTGGTCTCGAACCCCACGGCTCCGGAGGCGACGACGCTTCGCCCGCAGTTCGGGCAGCGCATGACCTCGTTGGCCTCGCGGGAGACGGCGTGGCGGAGGGATCGTTGCTGGGCCCGCTCCTCCGGGGTCAGCGGGGTCGGAGGGGGTGTCCGCTTGCGCTCGCGGCCGCGATCGTCGCGAGAGGAGTCCTGATAGCCTTTGTGGCCGTACTTCCGGTCCATGGGATTGGCCTCTCGAGGGATCCGGCGGGAGCAGCGCCCGCGGTGTCGTCTCTGATGGCCCGGTCATCGTACGGCGCGCCGGGCCCCGCGGCAACTACCAGACGTAATCCTTGGCGATTTGGCGCTTGTCGTGCCCCGCGAGGATGTGCATGACCCGGATCTTCCGGAGGGTGGCCGGCGACAGCGTCCCCAGCGGAAGGTGGAGGATCTTCCGGTCGAGGCGGGCCGCGAGGTCGCGGAAGAGCGGGCGCGGCGGCTTCGCGGCGGCATGGACCACGATCCGCTCCCGCGAGTAGTCGAGCGCCGCCATCAGGAGGATCTCGGGCTTGCTCTCCGCGAGCCGATAGTCCGGGTCGGTCCAGACGTCCGCGAGCCGCCCGGGAGGGTAGGAGAGCAGGAACCCGCCGTAGGTGACCCTGCAGATGCCGGGTCCGACGATCCCCTGCTCGGGCGCCGTCGCGTAGAAGGCCATGTCCGATTCCTGCGAGTGCTCCCCGAGCCAGGTGAGGCGGTAGGGGAACCGATCGCCCTCGCCGCCGAGGTCGTCGTCGAAGATCGCCACGATCGCGCCGATCTCCCCGGGGACGTGTCCCAGCTCGCGGACGTAGATCCGCCGCTCGGCCCAGCGCCGGATCGTCTCGCGCACGTCGATCCCGTCACGGACCGACGTCGTGAACGGGACGGTCCGCGCCCCCTCCTCCGAGAGGACCGCCCGCCCCTTCTTCCGCAGGTAGCCGCCGAACGCCTCGACGATCGCGTCCTCCGGCGGGTAGGAGCAGATCGAGCTCGCGTCGAACGATCCGAGCCACTCGCCGGGGTACGCCTCCTCGCGCCGGCGCCTGCGGAGGATCGACTCCGGGCGGCGCGTCTTCGCGCGCGCGAGCCGTCGCGTGAGCCTCACGCGACGGACCCCGTCCCACATCTCCTCCGCGCGGATCCTCGCGGTCGGCGCGTCGGACGCGGCGGCCGTCTGCCACGGGTAGGAGGTGGCGAGACGATGGAGCTCCCACGCGAAGTTGTCGGAAACGGTGCCGCGCGCCGCGACCACGAGGTCGAACAGGTCCGGGAGCAGGAGACGGGACGCCCGCGCCAACCGCCGGCCGAATCGGAAGAGGTTCCGCCTCTGCCAGGGCTCGACCCGCTCGTCCGGGGCGGCCGCTTCCAGAGCCCGCGAGGCTTCGGCGGCCAGGGCCTGGATGAGACGCG
>DASRJG010000206.1:0-21889 GCA_035649595.1 Candidatus Polarisedimenticolaceae bacterium | reverse complement strand
CTTCCCGTGGCAGGTCAGGCAGGCCGCGATGTGCGCCGGCTGGTCGGGAGCGCCCGTCCCCGGGCCACGGCGGTGCGGGTTGTGGCAGTCGGTGCACTTGATCGCGCTCGCGCAAGCTCCCGCAGCCATGTCCAACGCCTCGCTCGAGTTCACGCAGCTCCCGCCGTTCGGGTATCGCTCGAGCCCGGAGTTGTGGCACTGCGCGCAGATCGAGTTGACGACGTACGGGTCCTTGCGATTGGATTTCACCGCCTCGGACGAGCCCGGCCGGTGGACCGTGAGCCGCGGGCTCGTCGGCACGAACCGGATCTTCTTGCCGTTCTTGGCGTGCTCGCGCCCACCGAAATGACAGCTCTCGCAGCTGATCCCGAGCGTGACCAGCTCGGCGGGATCGAGCGCACGTATGTGCCAGTCCTGGATGTCGATCCGACCCTCGTGGTCCCGCGACAGCGACGTCTCGACCGCAGCCAGGGGATAGCCGCCCTGCCAGATCCCGGTGTTCTCGTTCGGCGGCGGCTGGTGCCAGAGCCGCGCGACGTACGGGTAGGTGTTGTGGCACGTCATGCAGGAGACGTTCCAGTTGTGCAGCGGAGGCGCGTCCACGTAGAACGAGCCGTCCTGGTACCCCTGCTCCGCGTCGACCGTCGAGTCGAGGTAGTACTCCGGCATCCAGCGCTTCAGCGCGTAGCAGTACGCGAACGGCAGCTTGCTCTCGAGCTTGTAGGTCAGGTGGTCGGGGGGCTCCGGGCCCGAGATCTGCGTCCCGATGTAGTACTGCATGTAGATCGAGCCGACGGTCCGCGTCACCTTGTGCCTGCGGATCTCGCGCCCCCCGACGAGCACCGCCATCGTGAACGCGTCCCCCTGACGCTCGAAGCGCATGCTCCCCTTGCCGTAGGGAACCGTCACGCCCGAGAAGTCACCGCGGACGGTCTCCTCGCTCGCGGCGAGGTTCATCTTCTTGTGGGAGTGCTCCTGCCAGGAGCGGAAGTTCGTCTTGTGGCACTTGCCGCAGGTCTCGGGTCCGACGTAGTCGGCGGGGTAGATGTTCGTGTAGCGAGCGTTGGAGATCTGGCGCCATCCGAAGACGGAGAGGCCCGCCGTGACGAGGGTGAGCGCGACCACCCATCGTCCCACTCTCCCGTGCCGCGAAAGCCAAGCTCGCATCGCCTTGTCCTCAAGGCGGAAACGGCGGATGGTAGCCCCGTGGCGTAGGCCGGTCAAGCCGCGGAGTGTAGGATCGTCGGTCGTGCGCCCCATCCCGATCGCGCTCCTCCTCGTCTCCGGCGCCGCGCTCGCGGCCGAGCCCGCGCGCTACACGCTCCGCGCGACGCTCGATCCCGCCGCCCATCGCATCGTGCTCCGCGGCTCGCTCCGCGACCCGAGCGGCCGGGTGACGCCGATCGACCGGTCGCAGCTGATCGAGAGGCCGATCGCGCGCGAGGGAGAGGACTACGCGCGCGGGTTCGCCGAGACGACGGGCACGATCCAGAGCGAGGGCGTGTTCCTCTCCGGAGCCTCGGGCTGGTATCCGCCCCCGCCCGCGGGGTCGCTCCTGACCTTCGAGCTGGAGGTCACGCTCCCCGCCGGCTGGGACGCGATGAGCCAGGGGCGCCGCACGGTCCACGAGAGGACGCCCGAGAGGACGCGCGTCGTGTTCGTCTCCGACGACCCCCAGGAGGAGATCTGGCTGGTCGCGGGCCCGTGGACCGAGACCGCGCGCCGGCTCGAGGGGATCGACGCGATCGTCCTGCAGCGGGAGCGCGACGACGCGCTCGCGGCCTCCTACCTGGAGGCGACCGGCCGCTACGTCGCGATGTACGGGAGGCTCCTCGGGCCCTACCCCTACTCCAAGTTCGCGCTGGTCGAGAACTTCTGGGAGACCGGGTACGGCATGCCGTCGTTCACGCTGCTCGGATCGAAGGTCATCCGGCTCCCGTTCATCCTCACCACCTCCTACCCGCACGAGATCCTGCACGACTGGTGGGGCAACGGCGTCTACGTCGCGCCGGAGGGAGGGAACTGGAGCGAGGGGCTGACCGCGTACCTCGCCGACCATCTCTTCGCGGAGCAGAAGGGGGGCGGGGCCGCGTATCGACAGGAGACGCTGCAGAAGTACGGCGACTACGTCTCCTCGGCGAAGGACTTCCCGCTTCGCGAGTTCCGGGAGCGCCACAGCCCCTCGACCGAGGCCGTGGGGTACGGCAAGGCGCTGATGCTCTTCCACATGCTCCGGCGCGAGCTGGGAGACGACGTCTTCGTCCGCGGGCTGCGCGGACTCTTCCAGTCGAGCAAGTTCCGGCGCGCGTCGTTCCAGGACGTCCGCGCGGCGTTCGAGGCCGCCGCGGGGCGCGACCTCGCCGCGTCGTTCGCCCCCTGGGTCGACCGCACCGGCGCGCCCCGCCTCCGCCTGACGTCCGTCGGCGCGACCGAGGCGGCGGGGGGCTGGCGGCTCACCGGAACGATCGACCAATCGCAGGACGGAGAGCCTTACGCGCTCGCGGTCCCGCTCGCGGTCACGCTCGAAGGGCGCGACGCCGCGATGCAGACGGTCGTGCGCGCCGCCGGGCGGTCGGCGCCGCTCGACCTGACGCTCCCCGCGCGGCCGCTGCGCCTCGACGTCGATCCGGAGTTCGACCTCTTCCGCGCGCTCGATCCCGAGGAGGTCCCCCCCGCCCTCTCCGGCGCGTTCGGCGACGCCTCCGCGACGCTCGTTCTCCCGGCCGGCGCCCCCGCCGACCTGCTCGCCGCCTACCGCGCGATGGCGGTCGCGTGGAACACCGGCCGCGCCGCGCCGATGCGGATCGTGACCGACGCGGAGCTGGCGTCGGCTCCCCCTACGGGCTCGCTGTTCATCGTGGGGTTCGAGAACCGGCTCCTCGCCGTCGCGGAGCAGGCCCTCGCCGCGTACCCGGTCGCGCCGGCACGACAGGGGGACCGCGCGATCGCGCTGGTCGCCCGCCGCCCCGGCGTGGGCGGGGCCGTCGTCGCGTTCGTCGCCGCGCAGCGCGCGGCGCAGGTCGCCGGGCTCGCGCGCAAGCTCCCGCACTACCACAAGTACTCGTCCCTCGCGTTCGAGGGGGACGAGCCGGTCAACGTCGCCAAGGAGCGGTGGGCCGTGACCGGCTCGCCGCTCTGCGCCGTGCTGGTCGAGGGATCGAAGATGGGCACCCTCGCGCCGCGCCCGGCGCTCGCCGAGCTCCCGCCGGCGTTCTCCAAGGAGAGGATGATCGCGACCGTCGCGGAGCTGGCCTCCCCCGCGATGCGCGGGCGCGGGGCCGGCACGCCCGAGCTCGACCGCGCGGCGGATTCGATCGCGGCCGCGATGCGCTCCGCGGGGCTCGAGCTCCTCCCGCCCGACCCTGCCGCGAAGAACGTGATCGGGGTCCTCCGCGGGACGAAGCCGGAGTGGGCGGAGCAGAGCGTCGTCGTGGGGGCCCACTACGACCACCTGGGGACCGGCGCCGACGGCGTCGTGCGCCCCGGAGCCGACGACAACGCGAGCGGTGTCGCCGTGCTGCTCGAGCTCGCGCGCCAGATGGCCGCCGCCGGGCCGCAGCCCCGCGCGATCGTGTTCGCCGCGTTCGCGGACGAGGAGACCGGCCGGCTCGGCTCCAAGCGCTACGTCGCGCGCGCCGCCCCGTGGCCCGCGTCGAAGACGATCGGCATGGTCAACCTCGACACCGTCGGGCGCCTCAGGACCGGGAAGCTGCTCGTGCTCGGCACCGGCACCGCGGGCGAATGGATCCACATCGTCAACGGCGCGGGATACGTCACCGGCGTCCCCGTCGAGGGGGTCGCGGGGGATCCGGGCGGGAGCGACCAGGCGAGCTTCACCGAGGCCGGCGTCCCGGCGATCCAGCTCTTCACCGGAGCGAACGTGGACTACCACGCGGCGGGGGATACGCCCGACAAGATCGACGGCGACGGCCTCGTCAAGGTCGCCGCGGTCGCGCGCGAGTGCGTGGCCTACCTCGCCACCCGCGATCGGCCTCTGTCCGCCGCGATCGGGGGCGCGTCCCCCGCCGCGGCTTCCGGCGCCCCGCGGCGGGCCTCCCTCGGAACGGTCCCCGACTACGCGTTCGCCGGGCCCGGCGTCCGGATCGGCGGGACGACGCCCGGCTCCCCGGCGGAGGCCGCCGGCCTGCGCGAGGGGGACGTGATCGTGGGGCTGGGGGACAGGACGATCGCGACGCTCGCCGAATTCTCGGAGGCGCTGAAATCGCTCCCCCCGGGGGCGAAGGTCACCGTAGTCTTTCGACGTGACGGGGTCGTGAAGCGGGCCGACGCCGTCCTCACCGCACGATGAGAGGAGAGATCATGAATCGACGCATCGCCCAGGCCGCCTTGATCGTCACCGTTCTCGGATCGCTCGCCGCCGGCGCCGCCGCGCTGGCCTCCCCTTCCGAGAAGCTCCCGAAGTGCTCCGACGTGAAGTGCCGCCAGATCGGCTGTCCGGCCGACGTGCTCTGCGTGAAGGGAGCGGTCGTGACCTGCGCCGACTTCTGTAACGGCCACTGATCGCGGCTCACCACCGGGTATCGAGGACGGCCTCGAACACGAGCGCCTGAGCCAGCCCCGCGAGGGCGACGATCGCGATCGCGCGGTCGTCGTCCTCGAGGAGCTTCGCGACGGGCACCACGACCGCGGGGAGCAGGAACATCAGGATCCGCCCCGTCTCCCCGATCTTGAACGCCCCGAGCGCGAACGCGAGCGCCGACGCGGCTGCGGCCCCTCGCGCCCACGCGGTCCACGCGGGCGAGGACGGGAGCCCCGGCCGCAGGAGCCCCGCCCACGCGGCGGAGAGCGCGGCGCCGAACAGGATCAGCGCGTCGAAGACGTCCATCAGCCGCGTCCAGACGAAGTAGCGGGCCGACGACCAGGCGGGCCAATCGGCCGCGTCCAGCCGTGCCGCCTGGCGAAGCGCGGTCCACCAGTCGAGCCCCCAGACGAGCCGCGCCGCGATGAGGACCGCGACCGCGACCCCCGCGACGATCGAAAGGACCCGGAACCCGCGCCGCGACGCGGCGACCAGCGCGAGGGCGAGCGCCGCGACCCCCGCCGCGAAGGTGAGGAGCAGGCTCGCGCCGATCGCGAGCCCCGCGAGCACCGCCGGCCGCGCGCGCCCCGAGGCGATCGCCCGCTCCCCTTGCCAGATCGCGACCGCGACGGGCAGCGAGAACACCATATCCATGCAGGTCGCCCCGTAGAGGAGGACCGCCGGCGCCGTCATCCACAGGAGCACGGCGCGCCGCGCGCCACGCTCCCCGAGAGCATCGCGCGCGAGCGCGTGGAGCGGCAGGATCGTCAGGGCTCCGAGCGCGACGAGCCCGAGCGCGGCCCCGACGACGCTTCCCCCGGTGAGCCTCTCGAGCGCGAGCATCACCGCGATCGGTCCCGGCGGATGCGTCCTGCCGTGCAGCGAGAGCTCCGCCTGCCTCGCGGTGAAGGTCGCGCCCAGCTCCGCGATCGAGCGGAAGCGCGGGACGTCGCGGCCGTAGTCCTCGTCGCGCGTGAGCGGCCAGGTCAGCCCCGCCGGGAACCCGCCGTTCGTCAGGGACAGCGCGCACGCCACGCCGGCGAAGAGCGCGATCGCCCCCGTGAGGAAGGCGGGCGCCGGGAGACGGTCGATCGCGCCCCGGCGCCAGAGAAGACCCGTGCCCACGGCCGCCGCGAGCACGGGGACGAACCATCGCGCGGCGCCCCCGCGCTCCCATCGCGCCCAGAGCGGGAAGAGGCCGTCCTCGCGGAGGAGCCCTTCCGACGGGACTCGCGCGAAGCCGATCTTGACCACCGCGAGCACGGCGAGGAAGACGGCGAGAGGGAAAAGGACGCGGCGGACCATCCGCGCGCCTTATACCAGGCGGCGCGGTTGACCGGGGGCCGGATCGCAACCGATAATCCGGCCCCGAAAGAGAGGTCCCATGAACTCGAACGTCACGAGGATCCCGACGACGATCGCCCTGACGCTCGCGCTCGTCTCCGGTCTCTCCGGTTGCGGCGGCAACAAGCCCGCCGAGGGAGGCGCCGGGGCGGGGAGCGCCGCGTCCCCGGCGGGCGGCGGGGGCGGCGGCCCGAAGCCGGCGGGAGGAACGATCCTCATCGGTCACTACGGATCGATGACCGGCTCCGAGGCGACGTTCGGGCAGTCCACCGACAACGGCATCCGTCTCGCGGTCCGCGAGCGGAACGCCGCGGGGGGCGTCAAGGGGAAGACGATCGAGCTGAAGACCTACGACGACCAGGGCAAGGCGCAGGAGGCGGGGACCGCGGTGACGCGGCTCATCACCGACGACCGCGTGACCGCGATCCTGGGCGAGGTCGCCTCGACCCTCTCGCTCGCAGGAGGGCGCGTCGCGCAGCAGTACGGCGTCCCGATGATCTCGCCGTCGTCCACCAACCCGGCCGTCACCCAGATCGGCGACATGGTGTTCCGCGTCTGCTTCCTCGACTCGTTCCAGGGATGGGTCGAGGCGAAGTTCGCGCGGGAGACGCTGAAGGCCGGGAAGGCCGCGATCCTCTACGACCAGAGTCAGGCCTACTCGAAGGGGCTGAAGGACTACTTCAAGAAGGCGTTCGAGTACCAGGGGGGGATCGTCACCACCGAGCAGGCGTACTCCGGCGGGGACCAGGACTTCTCGGCGCAGCTGACCACGATCCGCGCGACGAAGCCCGACGTCCTCTTCGTCCCCGGGTACTACACCGACGCCGGCAACGTCTCGATCCAGGTCCGCAAGCTCGGGATCACGGTCCCGATGCTCGGCGGCGACGGCTGGGACTCCACGCAGCTCGCGGCGATCGGCAAGGACGCGATCGAGGGGAGCTACTACTCGAACCACTACTCCTTCCAGGAGGAGCGCCCGGAGGTCAAGAACTTCGTCGAGAAGTACAAGGCGGACTACGGGCGTGTCCCCGACGGGCTCGCCGCGCTGGGCTACGACGCGGCGCGTCTCCTGTTCGACGCGATGGACCGTGCGGAGTCCCTGGAGGGGAAGACGCTGGGCGCGGCGATCGCCGCGACGAAGGGGTTCAAGGGCGTCACCGGGATCATCTCGATGGACGAGAACCGCGACGCGAAGAAGTCCGCGGTGATCGTCCAGATGAAGGGGGGCATCCCGGTGTACGTCACGACCATCGAGCCGCCGCAGTAGCCTCGGATCGTGACGAAGTTCCTCCAGACGTTGATGGACGGCGTCGCCGTCGGGAGCCTCTACGCGCTGATCGCGCTGGGCTACACGATGGTGTACGGGATCCTCCAGTTCATCAACTTCGCGCACAGCGACGTGTTCGTGCTCGGCGCGTGGATCTCCTACACGCTCGCGGTCGGGCTCGGGTACGCCGCCGCGGACGCAGAGCCCTCCGTGCTCGCGGCGGTCGGGATCCTGCTCGCCGCCATGGCCGCCTGCGGCGCGGCCGGGTTCACGATCGAGCGGCTGGCCTACCGTCCGCTCCGCCGCGCCCCCCGCCTGAACGTCCTGATCACCGCGATCGGCGTCTCGCTGCTCCTCCAGAACGTCGGCCAGCTCAAGTGGTTCTTCGGGACGCAGCCCCAGCGGATGCCGTCGGTCCTCGCCGACCGCGTGCTCGGAAGCGTCGCCGGCGTCCAGGTCCACCTCGTGGACCTGATCGGCGCAGGGACCGCGCTCGCGCTGATGCTCGTGCTCGACCGGCTGATCTTCCACACGCGCCTGGGGCGAGCGATGCGCGCCGTGTCGCACGACACCACCGTCGCGGCCCTGATGGGGATCAACGTGGACGCGGTGATCTCGTTCACCTTCGTGCTCGGGTCCTCGCTCGCCGCGGCGGCCGGCTTCCTCTACGCGATGAAGTACCCGGGGCTCAACCAGCCGGCGCATGCGACCTGGGTCCTGCTCGGGCTCAAGGCTTTCGTCGCCGCGGTCATCGGGGGGATCGGGAACGTGCGGGGTGCGATGCTCGGCGGGATCCTGATCGGGTTCATCGAGCTGTTCGGCGCGGCCTATTTGTCCCCGCACCTGCGCGACATCTACGTCTTCTCGATCCTGATCCTCGTCCTGCTCGTCCGCCCCAGCGGGATCCTCGGGCGCGCGGTCGCGGAGAAGGTGTGATCAAGGGGCTCGCTCCGCTCGCGGCAGGCTTGGCGCTCGCCGTCGCCATGCAGCTTTCGGCGGGGCCGATCATCGGCCCGTTCGCCGTGAAGCTCCTGATGGACATCGGGATCAACGTGATCCTCGCGGTCTCGCTCAACATCGTCAACGGGTTCACCGGCCAGTTCTCGATCGGGCATGCCGGCTTCATGGCGGTCGGCGGCTACGTCGCCGGCTGCTTCACCTACTACGGCTCGTACCTGATCTGGGGCGCGCCGCGCGTCCAGGCCGGCTGGCTCTCGGGCGGAGACCTCCTGTTCGTCGGCGGGTGCCTCGCGGGAGCCGCCGTCGCCGGGGCGGCCGGGTTCGTCGTCGGCCTCCCCTCCCTCAGGCTCCGCGGCGACTACCTCGCGATCGTGACGCTCGGATTCGGGGAGATCCTCCGCGTCATGCTCCAGCGCACCGGCGACGTCGTGACCTCCGCGGAGGAGGTGCGCGCGGCCTCGTGGCCGACGCTCGCCACGAGCCTCGGCGGCTCGCTCGGGTTCTCGGGGCTCCCCTACTACACCGATCTCTTCTGGGTCTACGTCTTCGTCGCGGTCACCCTGCTCGTGGCGCTGCGGCTCAAGTTCTCGAGCCTGGGACGCGCCTTCCTGTCGATCCGCGAGAACGAGATCGCCGCCGAGGCGGTCGGCGTCAACACGACCCGGCTCAAGGTCCGCGCGTTCGTGCTGGCCGCCGCCTTCGCCGGGATCGCCGGGGGGCTGTTCGCGCACGAGGTGGGGACGTCGCTCAACCCGCGCGAGCTGGGGTTCCAGAAGTCGTTCGATATCGTGATCATGGTCGTGCTCGGCGGCATGGGCTCGGTGTCCGGCGCCGTCCTCGCCGCGATCGTGCTGACGCTCCTCCCCGAGGCGCTCCGCGGCTTCTCCGAGTTCCGCATGCCGATCTACGCGCTCGCGCTGATCCTCATGATGATCCTCCGGCCGCAGGGGATCCTCGGCCTGCGCGAGGTGTGGGAGCTTCCGTGGCTCAGGCGGAGACGATCGTGAGCGCGCTCCTCGAGATCAAGGGGGCGTCGATCTCCTTCGGCGGGCTGAAGGCGGTCGCGAACTTCGACCTCGAGATGCCCGCCGGCATCCTCCACGGCCTGATCGGACCGAACGGGGCCGGGAAGACCACGGTGTTCAACCTGCTCACCGGCGTCTACCGTCCCGACGCCGGTATCATCCGCCTGGCCGGGCGGGACCTGATCGGCCTGAAGCCGCACCAGATCGCGCTCGCGGGGATGTCCCGCACCTTCCAGAACATCCGCCTCTTCCCCGATCTCACCGTGCTCGACAACGTCCGGATCGCCTGCCACCTCAGGGGGCGCCACGCGCTGCTCCCGACGATCCTGCGCTCGGCCGCGCACCGGGCGGAGGAGTCGGCGATCCTCGAGAAGTCCCGGCGGCTGCTCGCCCTCTTCGGCCTCGACGAGAAGCGGGAGGAGGAGGCCCGCTCCCTTCCCTACGGCGCGCAGCGGCGCCTCGAGATCGCGCGCGCGCTCGCGACCGACCCGAAGGTGGTGCTCCTCGACGAGCCCGCCGCGGGGATGAACCCGAAGGAGACCCATGCGCTCGCGGCGCTCATCCGCCGCCTGCGCGACGAGTTCGCGATGACGATCCTCCTGATCGAGCACGACATGGGGCTCGTCATGGAGATCTGCGACCGGATCACGGTCCTCGACTACGGGGTGACGATCGCATCCGGCGCCCCCGCCGACGTCCAGAAGAACCCCAAGGTGATCGAGGCGTACCTCGGCGAGCCGAGCGAGGCGGCGTCGTAGCCATGGCGCTCCTGTCGGTCGAGAACCTGTCGGTCCATTACGGCGCGATCCAGGCGCTGCATGGGGTGTCGATCTCGGTCGACGCGGGAGAGATCGTCACCCTGATCGGCGCCAACGGCGCCGGGAAGTCCACCACCCTGCGCGCGGTCTCCGGGGTGTGCCGCTGCTCGGAGGGGCGCGTCGTCTTCGACGGGCGCGACCTCGCAGGCCTCGCGCCGCACAAGATCCTCCGTCTCGGGCTGGCCCAGGTCCCCGAGGGGCGCGGGATCTTCCCGAACCTGACCGTGGACGAGAACCTCGACCTGGGGGCGTTCGCGCGAACGAGCCCCAAGGAAGTGGCGAAGGACCGCGACCGGGTGTTCGCGCTGTTCCCGCGTCTTTCGGAGCGGCTCAAGCAGCGGGCCGGGACGCTGTCGGGGGGAGAGCAGCAGATGCTGGCGATCGGCCGCGCGCTCCTCGCGCGCCCCCGGGTGATGCTCCTCGACGAGCCGTCGCTCGGCCTCGCCCCGCAGCTGGTGCAGACGATCTTCCGGATCATCCGCGAGATCAACGCGGACGGGACCACGATCTTCCTCGTGGAGCAGAACGCCCACATGGCCCTGCAGGTCGCCCACCGCGCCTACGTGCTCGAGGTCGGGCGGGTCGTGATGTCCGGCGACGCGAAGCAGCTCGCCGCCAGCGACGAGGTCAAGAAGGCGTACCTGGGGATCGCCTGATCGGGCGCGATCCTCCCGAGCTTGCGATAATCCCAAGTCGCATGACGTTCCCCGGGACGGTCTCGATCGCGATCGCCGCCGCGCTCCTCGCGGCGACGGCCTCCCACGCCGAGAGCGTTCCGCTGCCGGAGTCCCCGTCCCGAGGATTGACGCCGGGGACCTATCCCGAGGCGCCGCCGCCGGACACGACCCCGATCCCCCCCGACATCCTCGCCCGCCGTGACCAGTTGCAGATCGCGGACGTGCTCGACGTCGCGCTGCGGAACGACCCGCGCACCCAGATCGCGTGGCGCGACGCGCGGGCGAAGGTGGATGCCCTCGGCGCGGCGCGCGGCGATCGCTGGCCGCGCCTCGACGTCACGCTCGGCGCGACCGAGGCGAAGACCGCCGTGCAGGGGGGACGCTTCACGAACCGGCAGACCACGTACGGTCCGGGGGCGACGCTCGACTGGCTCGTCGCCGATTTCGGAGAGCGGGCCGGGACGATCGAGGAGGCGCGCCGCGACGCGCTGGCCGCGGTCTGGACCCACGGCGCGGCCGTGCAGGCGACCGTGCTCACGACCATCGAGGCGTACGTCGCCTACGTGGACGCGAAGGCGCGCCTCACCGCGGCGCGGATCACGCAGGACGAGACGCAGACCGGGCTCGACACCGCGCAGGGGCGGCGCGACGCCGGCCTCGCGACGATCGCGGACGTCCTCCAGGCCAAGACCGCGCTGTCGCAGGCGGTGCTCGACGTGCAGACGATCTCCGGCGCGATCGCGAGCCTCAAAGGGGCGCTCGCGACCCGCATGGGGGTCTCCCCCGACGTCACGTTCGAGGTCGGGGAGCTTCCGGCCGAGGTCCCCGCGGTCGATTTCGGGAGCGAGGTCCGGGCGCAGATCGATCGCGCCCTCGCGTCGCGCCCCGATCTCGCGGCCGCGCGCGAGGCGTGGCTCTCCGCGAAGGCGCACGTCGGGACCACGCGGGGTTCTTGGCTTCCCAAGCTCTCGCTCGACGGCGCGGCCAACCGGAACTACTACCGGCCCGAGACGTTCGTGTCCAGCATCGACACCTGGTCGGTGGGGCTGACGCTCCGCATCCCGGTCTTCAACGGCCTGCGCAACAAGTACGAGATCGCGGAGGCGCGGGAGGAGGAGCAGCGGGCCGCCGCCGAGGCGCGCCGGGTCGAGCGCGGCGTGATCGACGACGTCTGGCAGAGCTGGACCGACCTCGAGACGGCGACGGTCCGGATCGCGACCGCGAAGGACCTGCTCGCGAGCGCGACGCAGTCGGAGGAGGTGGCGCTCGGCCGCTACCGCGAGGGGGTCGGCACGTTCCTCGACCTCCTGAGCGCGCAGTCGGTCCTGGCCCGCGCGCGGGCCCAGGAGATCTCCTCGCGCGCCGACTGGTTCGTCGCCGCGGCCAGGCTCCTGTTCAGCACGGGCCGGCTGACCGGCCCCGAGGCGCTCCCATGAGATCGGCCGTCGCGATCGCGATCCTCCTGACCCTCGGCTGCGGCGGGGACGCCGCCAAGACCCCGCAGGGGCCGCCGCCGGCCCCGGTCGTCGTCGGGAAGGCGGTGCGGCGCACCGTCGCCGTCTCGCTCCACGGCATCGGCAACGTCGAGCCGGTCGCGAGCGTCGCGGTGCGCTCCCGGGTCGCGGGGCCGATCCTGAAGGTCCACATCGCCGACGGCGCGGAGGTCGTGCGCGGGCAGGCGCTCTTCACGATCGACCCCGAGCCGTTCCGCGTCGCGCTCGCGCGCGCGGAGTCCGAGCTCGCGCGCGACGCGGCGCTCCTGAAGAAGGCGCAGGACGACGCGGCGCGCTACGAGACGCTCGTCGCGAAGGAATACGTGACGCGGGAGCAGTACGAGGCGGCGACCGCGCAGGCCGCCTCGCTCGCCGCGACGATCCGCTCGGACGAGGCCGAGGTGCGGGACGCGAAGCTCGCGCTGTCCTACTGCACGATCACGTCCCCGATCACGGGGAAGGCGGGGAGCGTCATGCTCCGACAGGGGAACCTCGTGCGCGCGAGCGAGGACCCGCCCCTCGTGACGATCGTCCAGCTCCGGCCGGTGAACGTCGCCTTCGCGCTCCCCGAGAAGAACCTCGCCGAGATCCGCGCCCGCGCCGCGGCCGGGGCCCTGCCGGTCACGGCGAAGTCGCGCGGCACGGGCGGCGAGGGGCACGAGGGGCGCCTGACTTTCGTGGACAACGAGGTGGACCGGGCGACCGGGACGATCCGCCTGAAGGCGGAGTTCCCGAACGACGACCGGGGGCTCTGGCCCGGGCAGTTCGTCGAGGTCGATCTCGCGCTCGCCGAGCAGGTGAACGCCGTGGTCGTCCCCTCGACCGCGATCCAGGTCGGCCAGCAGGGAAGCTTCGTGTTCGTGGTCGGCGGCGACGGCACCGCCGCGATCCGTCCGGTGACCGTGGACCGGGCGATCGGCGACGAGACGGTCGTGGCCTCGGGGCTCGACGGCGGCGAGACGGTCATCACGGACGGCCAGCTCCGCGTCGTCCCCGGCGCGAAGGTCGTCGCGAGCGCGGGATCGTGAGCATCTCGTCCCTGTTCATCCGCCGCCCGGTGACGACGACCCTCGTCATGCTGGCGATCCTCGCCTTCGGATGGGTCGCCCACGGCCTCCTCCCGGTCAGCGACCTGCCGAACGTGGACTTCCCCACGCTCCAGGTCCAGGCCGCCCTCCCCGGGGCGTCCCCCGAGACGATGGCGGCCTCGGTCGCCACACCGCTCGAGAAGGAGTTCTCGACGATCGCGGGGCTCGACGCGATGAACTCGACCAGCGCGCAGGGGACGACGCAGATCACGCTGCAGTTCGTCCTCGGGCGCGACCTCGACGCCGCGGCGCAGGACGTCCAGGCGGCGATCTCGCGCGCGGGGCGGACGCTCCCCCCCGCGATGCCGACGCCCCCTTCGTTCCAGAAGGTCAACCCGGCCGACCAGCCGATCCTCTACATCGCGCTCCGCTCGAAGACGCTCGCCATGTACGACCTCAACGAGTACGCGGAGACGATGATCGCGCAGCGCATCTCGCAGGTCTCGGGGGTCGCGCAGGTCCAGATCTTCGGCGCGCAGAAGTACGCCGTGCGCGTGAAGGTCGATCCGAGCGCGCTCGCCTCGCGCGGCATCGGGATCGACGAAGTCGCCGCCGCCCTGCGCAACGCGAACTCCAACCTGCCGACCGGCGCGCTGTGGGGGGCGAGCCGGACCTACACGGTGGAGAGCAGCGGCTCGATCCTTCGCGCGGAGGGGTACCGGCCGATCATCGTCGCCTACCGCGACGGCCAGCCGGTGCGTCTCGACGAGATCGCGGAGGTCGTGGACGGGGTCGAGAACGACAAGACCGCCGCCTGGTTCATGGGGGACCGGGCGATCATCCTCGCGATCCAGCGCCAGCCGGGGACCAACACGGTCGAGGTCGCGCGCGCGGTGCGGGAGCTCCTCCCCGGGTTCCAGGCGAAGCTCCCGGCCGCCGCCGAGCTGCGCGTGCTCAACGACCGCTCGGAGTCGATCAGGGAATCGGTGCACGACGTCCAGGTCACCCTCGGCCTGACCCTCGTCCTCGTCGTGCTGGTGATCTTCCTGTTCCTGCGCAACGTCTCCTCGACGGTGATCCCCTCCCTCGCCCTTCCCCTGTCGATCCTCGGCACGTTCATCGCGATGAGCGCCCTGGGGTACAGCCTGGACAACCTGTCGCTCATGGCGCTGACGCTCGCGATGGGGTTCGTGGTGGACGACGCGATCGTCGTGCTCGAGAACATCGTGCGCCACATGGAGATGGGGAAGCCGCCTCTCGCCGCCGCGCTCGACGGCTCCCGCGAGATCGCGTTCACCGTCGTCTCGATGACCGTCTCGCTGGCGGCGGTGTTCATCCCGATCCTCTTCATGGGCGGGATCATGGGGCGGCTGTTCCACGAGTTCGCCGTCGTGATCGGGATCGCCGTCCTGATCTCCGGCTTCATCTCGCTGTCTCTCACGCCGATGCTCTCCAGCCGGTTCCTGCGGCCGGAGGGGGCGTCGGGCCACGGACGCCTCTACCGCGCGACCGAGCGGGGGTTCGACGCGGCGCTCCGCTGGTACGACGCCGGGCTGGTCTGGTCGCTCCGCCATCGCGCGGCGATCCTCGTCATCACCCTCGTGATGCTGGCCGCGACGGTGGGGATGTTCGCCGCGATCCCGAAGGGGTTCCTCCCCGACCAGGACACCGGGCAGATCATCGCCTTCACCGAGGCCCAGGAAGGGGTCGGGTTCGACGCGATCGCGAAGCATCAGCAGGAGATCGCCGCGATCGTGATGCGCGACCCCGCGGTGGACCGGTTCATGTCCACGGTGGGGAACCGCGGCGGCTCGGGGGGATCGAACCAGGGGGTGCTCTTCATGCGCCTCAAGCCCCGGGCCGAGCGCGACCGTGTCTCGGTCGTGATCAACCGGCTGCGCGCGGCGACCTCCAAGGTCCCGGGGATGCGGGTCTTCCTCCAGAACCCGCCCGCCATCCGTCTCGGCGGCCGGCTGACCAAGAGCCAGTACCAGCTGACGCTGCAGAGCACCGACACGCGCGAGCTGTACGAGAACGCCCCCAAGCTCGAGGCGGAGCTCCGCAAGCTCCCCGAGATCCGCGACGTGACGACCGACCTGCTCCTTCGGAACCCGCAGGTCAACGTCACGATCGACCGGGACCGGGCCTCCGCCGTCGGGCTCACCGCCGCCCAGATCGACGACGCGCTCTACTCGGCGTACGGCTTCCGCCAGGTCTCGACGATCTACGCGTCGAACGCCTCGTACCAGGTGATCCTCGAGCTGGCGCGGCCGTTCCAGGAGGACCCGTCGGTTCTCTCGCTCCTCTACGTGCGCTCCGCGAGCGGCGATCTCGTCCCGCTCGACGCCGTCGCGAGCGTCTCGACGTCGGTCGGCCCGCTGACGGTCAGCCACTCCGGACAGCTCCCGTCGGTGACCGTCTCGTTCGACCTCGCCCCGGGGGTCGCGCTGGGTCAGGCGGTCGGCGCGGTCGAGCGGCTCTCGCGGCGCGTGCTCCCCGCCACGATGACGACGGCGTTCCAGGGGACCGCCCAGGCGTTCGAGGCCTCGCAGCGGGGGCTCGGGCTCCTGCTGCTGATCGCGGTCCTGTTCATCTACGTCGTCCTGGGGATCCTCTACGAGAGCTTCATCCACCCGCTGACGATCCTCTCCGCGCTCCCGTTCGCCGGGTTCGGGGCGCTCCTGACCCTGATGGTCTTCGGCCGCGATCTCTCCGTGATCGCGTTCGTCGGCGTGATCCTGCTCGTCGGCCTCGTGAAGAAGAACGGGATCATGATGGTGGACTTCGCGGTCGAGGCGCAGCGGCGCGACGGGACCGACGCCGTGCGCGCGATCCACGACGCCTGCCTCGTGCGCTTCCGGCCGATCATGATGACGACGATGGCCGCGTTGTTCGGCACGCTGCCGATCGCGCTCGGGTGGGGGGCCGGCGCGGAGGCGCGGCAGCCGCTCGGCCTCGCCGTCGTCGGCGGGCTCCTGTTCTCGCAGATGCTGACGCTGTTCGTGACGCCGGTGATCTACACCTACATGGACGCCTTCGAGCGCCGCCTCGGGGCGTTCGCTACTGGACGTAGCCGAGGCTTCGCAGCCGCTTCAGCTCCTCAGGGCTCATCGAGCGGGTCGCTTCCGAGTCCGGCGCCAGGCGCGCATCGTTCGCCTGCGCCCGCCACGCCGCGAGGTGGTCCGACAGCCGCTTGACGATGTCGGGATGGGCGCCCGCCAGGTCGCTCGCGTTCAGCGGGTCCTCCCGCTCGCGGTACAGCTCGAACTCCGGGCGTCCGGCGTGGCGCTTGACGTTGTGGATGAGCTTCCAGCCCTCCTCGACGATCGCGTAGGACTCGGTGTCGTGCGGAGGCGGCCCCCCGCCGACCTCGGCCGTCACCGCCTTCTCCGAGACGACGTACGGCGCGCGCTCCGCGGCCACCGCGCCGCCCGGTCCCTTCGCGCTCCCTTCGATCAGCCCGGCGAGGCTCCGGCCCGCGATCCCCTCGGGGGCGGCCAGCCCGCTGAGCGCCAGGATGGTCGGCATGATGTCGATCGTTCGGACCGTCTCTTCGACGATCTTTCCGCCCGGCACGCCCCCGGGCCTGTAGAAGAGAAGAGGCGCGTTCGTGAGCTCGCCGTAGACCGACTGCCCGTGGAACGTGCGGCCGTGCTCGAGGAACTCCTCGCCGTGGTCCCCCGTGAAGACGAGCAGGGTCGAGCTCTCCAGGCCGAGCGTCCGCAGGCGCTCCCACAGGCGCCCGATCTCCGCGTCCATCGCGCGGATCGAGCCGTCGTACCAGTCGCGGTCGTGCGCGACGTAGGCGTCCGGATCGATGCCGGCCTTGACCATCTCGTCGCGCGTGGGCATGCCGAACCGCTTGAGCAGCGGCTCCGCGATGAACTTCCGCGCCTGGTCGAGCTGCCGCTCGTGCTCCTCCGCCTTCGCCGGGTCCGCGAACAGAGTGTCGTACGGCGCGTACGGCTTGTAGGGATCGTGCGGGTCCGAGACGTGGAGGAAGACGAAGAACGGCGTGTCGCGATGCGCCTCGAGCCAGGGGAGCAGCCGATCGACGTAGATGCGCGAGGTCTTGCTCGACTCCTGGTCGGGGAGCGATCCGTCCTCGTGGAGCTCCTCGAACCCCTGGTGCATGTTCGTGAACGCTCCGGTGAAGAGGATCGAGGAGAGCGAGAGCGTGGCGTACCCCGCGTCCCGGAACACCTCGGCGATCGTCGTCGCCGACGACGGCAGCCGGTCGGAGAAGTCGCGGACGGTGTGGGACGTCGGGAACAGCGACGTGAACAGGGACGGGGTCGCGACCTTCGTCCAGGTCGCCTGCGAGACGCAGTCGCGGAACAGCGTTCCCCCCGCGGCCAGCCTCTCGAGCGTCGGGGAGGTCGGACGCCTGTAGCCGTAGATCTGCAGGTGGTCGCGGCGGAGCGTGTCCGCCCAGACGAGGATCACGCCCCTCGGCGGGGCCTTCGCGTGCTCGCGCACCACCGGGGAGCCCCAGAACCCCAGCGCGCCCGGATGCTCCGCGGTGACCGACAGCGTCAGCGCGACCTTCTTTCCGGCGAAAGCCGTGAGATCGACCGGCGTCCGCTCCCACCGGTGCGGCGTCGTCACCGTGCGCTCGAGCACGGAGCGCCCGTCGGCCTCGACGCGGAACCCCACCGGGCCGGTCTCGACGGTCCCGATCGAGAGGTCGAGCCAGGGGTGCGCCGGGAGGTCCAGATCGAGACGCACGGATTCGGGCGCCCGGGAGACGATCGTCTCGTGGTAGATCTCGGAGAGCCCCTGCCAGCCGACGCCGGACGGAACGCTCGCCAGGTATTCCTTCCTGAAGATCAGCTTGATCGACTCGATCTCGAAGGTCGCCCCCGCCGCGTCGGTCGGACGCAGGAAGATGTGCCGGACCCCCGACGCGGTGACCGGGCGGCGGCTGCGGAGCGTGTAGGTCTTGAGCTCGGGGCCGGCGACGATCGGCGTCCTCGCCGACCAGGGGAAGGCCTCGGCGGCTGCGACGATCTCGTCGAGGTCGGCCTTCTCCTCTCCGCTGAACGACGCCGAGAGGTTCGCTCCCGCCGAAGCGCGGAGGCGAACCTCGACCGCGTGGAGGAGGTCGCGATCGTCCGCGTCCGCGCGGCGGTCCAGATACACGAGCGGGAAGGTGTCGAGGCTCCGCCCCGTCAGCCCCGCCGCCCCGAGCGCGAGCCCGGCGACGCGGCGTCCCTTCCAGCCGAGCGTGGCGTCCTTCGCCCCATCCGGAGAGGCGAACGGCGCGAGAAACCGCCACGCGAGCGGAGCGGCGGGTGAGGCCGCGGCCGGCGGCGACCCGCTCACCATCTTCGGCTCGTAGAGATCGACCAGCCGCTCTGCGACCGGCGCCTCGGGTGGAGCGGCGGCGCACCCCGCGAGCGCGGCCGCGAGCACGAGCGTGCAGCGCCGATATCGCATTTGAAATCCCCCTCGAATGCGGGATTCTACGCGCCTCGGGGGACCGAACCTGACCCTATATTCTCGCGACGAGGAGGCCGCCATGCCGAAGCCGCCGTTCCGCCTCGCTCTCGCGCTGCTCGCGAGCGCGCTTCTCGCACCGGCCTTTGCCGCGCCCGAGCCCGAGCCGGAGCTGCGCTTGACGTCGGGGACGTTCCGTCCCGCGCGCGCGCTCCCCTCGCCTCCCGCCTGGTTCCACGAGACACGGCTCGCAACGAGCGCTCACGGCTCCCGCTACGTGGTCGCGATCCTCGCCGGGCCCCTCGCAGCGCCGGAGCGCGAGCGGCTCGAGTCCGCCGGCGCGCAGATCCTCGATTACCTCCCCATGCATGGCTACCGGCTTCGCCTCGCCCCGGACGCGGAGGCGGCCGTGCGGCGCCTCCCCTTCGTCCGATGGCTCGGCGTGCTCCCCCCGCACCTGAAGATCGAGCCGCAGCTCGCGGCGGGCGCGGGGAAGCCCGCGGGGGAGACCGCGATCCGCATCATCCTCGCCGCCGGCGAGCCCGAGCGGCGCGTGCTCGAGGCGCTCGACGGCCTCCGGCCGCTCGCGGCGCCGTCGGGGAAGGACGGCGCCTGGCGCGTCAGCGCGTCGATCCCCGCCGCGCGCCTCGCCGCGGCGCTCTCGGCGATCGCGTCGCTCCCCGAGGTCGAGGCGATCGAGCCGGTCCATCGCTTCCGCCCGATGAACCAGGACGCCGTGTGGGTCCACCAGTCGTTCGTCGGCCCCTCGCCGCAGGTGACCCCGATGTTCGATCACGGGATCTTCGGATGCGGGCAGATCGCGGCGGTCGCCGACTCGGCGCAGGACTACGACCTCTGCTTCTTCCGCGACCTGACCAACGGCCCGCCGCCGGTTTCGACGTGCAGCGCCGTCCCCTGCCCTCCGGCCTCGATCGCGCCACGCCGCAAGGACCTTCTCTACTACAACTGGTCGGGCGGTCCCACGGGGGAGGAGGACACCTGCCCCGCGACGATCACGGGCGCGAGCGGACACGGGACGCACACCTCCGGATCGCTCGCGGGGGATCAGGCCCCGTACGCGGACTGCGCCGGCTTCACGACTCCCAACCGTAACGGCGGCGACGGGCAGGCCCCGGGGGCGAAGCTCGTCGTGCAGGAGATGGGGGACGGTCTCGAGTACCTGAACGATCTCGGCGGCACGGTCTGGAACCTGACCGACGTCGCCTTCCAGAACGGCGCGCGCATCCACTCGAACTCCTGGGGAGGCGCCTGCTACGACCAGCTCGGGAGCTGCATCCCCGGCTGCACCGCGCCGTACGACTCCTACTCGCGCGACGCCGATCTCGCGATGTGGACGCACCCCGACCTGCTCGTCGTCGCCGCCGCGGGGAACGGCGGAGCGTTCTGCCCGCCGCCGATCTCCATCGGCACCCCCGCGATCGCCAAGAGCCCGCTCGTCGTCGGCTCGGTGGGGCACGGCAGCGCCGCCACGATACCCTCCTGGTTCACGAGCCCCGGGCCGGTCCACGATGGACGACTCGGGCCCTCCGTCGCCGCGCAGGGAGAATCCACCGTCTCCGCCGCCTCCGACATGAACCTCTCCAGCAACAACTGCGGGACCTGCTCGCTCGACGGCTCGTCGATGTCCGCCCCGACGGCGGCGGGGCTTGCGGCGCTGGTCCGCGAGTACTACGTCGCCGGCTTTCTCGCTGCGGGGACACGCAACCCGGCGCAGGGCTTCACGCCGTCGGCGGCGCTGCTCAAGGCCACGCTTGTGGACGGCGCGGTCGCGCTCGGCGCCTCGGCCCCCGATCCCGACTTCGACTCCGGTTACGGGAGGATCCAGCTCGACCGCACGCTCCCGTTCGCCGGCAGCTCGTTCCAGCTCCGGGTGGACGACCGGCGCGAGGGGCTCGTCACCGGCGGCGTGGTCGTCCACGCCTACGACGTCTCGGCGGGAACTCCCTTCCGGGCCACGCTCGCCTGGAGCGACTACCCCGCCGCCCTCAATGCCGCGATCGCGCGGGTCAACGAGCTGAAGCTCGAGGTCGTCGATCCCTCCGGGACCGTCTGGTTCCAGACGCTCGACCCCGGCACCGGGGAGCCCGTGGCGACGTCGGCCCCCGGCGATCCGCACGACACGCGCAACGTTCTCGAGCGGCTCGTGTTCGACGCCCCCGCGGCCGGGCGCTGGATCGTCCGGGTGCGCGGCATCGACGTCCCGTTCGGGCCGCAGCCGTTCGCGCTCGTCGTGCGCGGCGCGCTGACCGACTGCCCCGCCCCCGCACCGCCGCCGGCCCCGACGCTGGGCGCGCCGGCCGACAACCAGGTGTCGGTGTCCTGGTCGTCGGTCCCCGGCGCCGTTCGTTACACCGTTTACCGTAGCTTCGGCAGCTGCCCGGCCACGTCGTGGATCCCGATCGCGACCGTCAGCGGGACGTCGTACCTGGACGGCACGGTGTCCGGCGGCGCGACGTACAGCTATGCGATCGCGGCCGCGTCCGACACGACGGCGGCGTGCGAATCCCCGCGCTCCTCCTGCGCGTCCATCGTCCCCACCGGCGACTGCATCCTCGTCCCGTCGTTCCACGGGCTGACGGGCGCGGCCAGCGCGGGCCTCGCGAGCTGCACGGTGAACCTCTCGTGGAGCGCGGGGAGCGCGTTCTGCGGCTCCGACCTCCGGTACAACGTCTACCGCGGAACGACCAGCACGTTCACGCCGAGCGCCGCGAACCGGATCGCGCGGTGCGTCTCGGGGACGAGCTTCTCGGACGGCGTCGATCTGGCCTACGGCTCTCCGCGCTGGTACGTGGTCCGCGCCGAGGACGCGACCTCCGGGCACGCCGGCCCCTGCCGCGGCGGCAACGAGGAGACGAACACCATTCGCGTCTCCACCTCCCCCGACGGCCCGCCCGCGATCGGAACCTGGACCGACGACGCCGGGGACATCGGGACGGCGAAGATGCTCCCCTCCGCTCCGTGGACGGTCGCGACGACGGAAGGTCGGACCGGTCCGAACGTCTACACGGCGTTGAGCAGCGATGGCGTCTGCGCCGACGTCACGACGCCCGTGCTGACGCTCGCGGCTCCCGGCCAGGGTCCGCAGCTCACCTTCTGGACGAAGCACAACCTCGACTACGACCCGACGGGGGAGATCTTCGGCACCGAGGGTTCGTTGGGACAGGTCGAGATCGCGACCGGCCCATCGTTCTCAGGATGGACGCGCGTCCCGCTCACCCCCAACTATCCGGAGCTGGTGGAGTTCCCATTCAACGACTGCCCGACGACGGCGAACATC
>DASRJG010000205.1:0-6106 GCA_035649595.1 Candidatus Polarisedimenticolaceae bacterium | reverse complement strand
CATCGGGTCACCACGACGACCGACGTCGCCCGCTGGCGGAGCGAGGAGCGCGCGTCCGCCCCCGAGGTCGTCGTCGCGGCGGTCGCCGCCCCCGAGGAGGTCCTCTCGGCGCCGCTCGGTGGCTCGCGCGGCTTCGCGCCGCCGATCCTCTTCGTGCACCGCGAGAGCGACGACGCCCGCGAGCCGTACGTCGAGGAGCGGCTGATCGACCGGATTCAGACCCCCTTCGCCGCGGAGGAGCTCCTCGGCCGCGTGGACGCGCTCGTGCGCGTGCGGCGGGTGATCCTCAGGCAGGGGGAGCACGGTCCGGCGGAGGCCCCCGGCCGCGGGCTAGCGCGCTTCCGCTCGGCGCTCGCCGCGAGGCTGCGGTCACAGGTCCCGCGCTTCGTCAAGCCGCCCGCCCCGTACCTCGAGGTCGCCGCGCGGGTGGCCGACTGGTCGGACCGCCGGGACGGCTTCGAGCCGGGGCACGCCGAGCGCGTCACCACCTTCGCGGCGATGATCGCCGACGAGCTGGCGATGGCCGACGGCGAGACGGCCGAGCTGTTGCGGGCGTCGATGCTGCACGACATCGGGAAGGTCGCGCTCCCCGCCGAGGTCTTGCGCCAGAAGGGGCCGCTGGAGGAGAGCCAGGTGCGGCTCCTCCGGACCCACCCGGAGCGGGGCGCGGCGATCCTCCGCGCGCTCGACCGGGACGATGCGGTCGCCGAGACGATCCTCCACCACCACGAGTGCTACGACGGGAGCGGCTATCACGGGCTGTCCGGGACGAGCATCCCGCGCGCCGCGCGCATCCTCGCCGTCGCCGAGGCGTTCGACGCGATGACGACCTCGCTCGTCCGGCGCCGGCTCACGATGGACGCGGCGATCGGCCTCATGCGCGAGCGGCGGGGCGCCCAGTGGGACCCGTCCTGCGTCGACGCGCTCGTGGACGCCCTGCACCCGACGCCGCGCAGCGTCGCCCTGTCCCCCGTCTCCCGCGGCTAGCCCGGCTTCTCGCCCTTCGGCGGGATCGCAAGCGAGGCGACGATCGCCGCCGCCAGGATCCCGAGTACGAGGAGCAGCGTGACCTCCGTGGAGACGTGCACCCAGCGCTCGAGCAGCATCCTCGCTCCGATGATGACGAGGATCAGCGCGAGGCCGTGGTTGAGGAACCGGAAGCGGGGGAGGACCGCGGCGAGCAGGAAGTAGAGGACCCTCATCCCGAGGATCGCGAACGCGTTCGACGTGTACAGGATCCACGGGTCCTGCGTGATCCCGAGGATCGCGGGGAGCGAGTCGAGGGCGAACACGAAGTCGGTGGTGGCGACGACGAGGAGCACGATGAATAGCGGCGTCGCGTGCCACCGGCCGTGCGTCTTGACGAAGAAGACGTCGCCGGTCGCGTCGCGATCGAGGGGAAGCACGCGGCCGACCAGCCGCACGACCACGTTGCGCTCCGGCTCGGGCGGGCCCTCGCCCCCCTTCCGCACGAGCATGATCCCCGTGTAGATCAGGAACGCGCCGAAGAAGTACAGGAGCGCGTGGAACCGGTTCACCAGCGCGGCGCCGGCGAGGATGAAGGCGCCGCGCATCGCGAGCGCTCCCAGGATCCCCCAGAACAGCACGCGCGCCTGGCGCTCGGGGCCGACGGCGAAGTAACGGAAGATCACGACGAACACGAAGATGTTGTCGACCGACAGCGCCCGCTCGACGACGTATCCGGTCAGGTACTCGGCGGCGGGGGTCCGGCCGTACGCGTACGCGACCACCCCCGTGAAGGCGAGCGCGAGCGCGATCCAGAAGACGTTCCAGAAGACCGCCTCGCGGATGCCGATCGCCCGGTGCTTCCCCGACGCGAGCCCGAAGTCCACCGCCAGGCAGACGGCGAGGAGGACGTTCACCCAGATCCACGGGGCGACGCCGTGCTCGCCGAGCATGGCTCAGGCGCCTTTGGGATCGGAGCGGTCGAGGCCGAGGGTCAGGATGCGGTCGATGAGGTCGTTGTAGGGGATGCCGGTCTTCGCCGCGGCTTCCGCGATGTCCTCCCCCTGCGCGATCTCGGGGTTGGGATTCGCCTCCACCACGACGAGCTTCCCCTGCTCGGTGAGCCTGAGGTCGATGCGGCCGAACCCGCGCATCTGGAGCGCGCGGAAGACCCGCTTCGCCACCGCCGCGATCGAGCGCTGGAGGGTTTCGGACAGGTCGTCGGGGAAGGTCGAGAAGATCCCCCATCGCTCCCGGTAGCCTTCGTCCCACTTCGCCTTGAAGCTGGCGAACTTCGGCTCCCCCTCGGGGACCTTGGAGAACTTCAGCTCCCGCGGCGGGAGGACCTTCAGCCGGTCGTTCCCGAGGACGCCGACGTAGATCTCGCGCCCCGACACGTACTGCTCGACGATGACGTCCTGCTTCAGCCGCTCGTGGAGGAAGTGGGCCCGCGCGAGCGCCTGCTCCTCGGTCTCGGCGAAGGAGTCGCGGGAGATCCCGACGCTCCCCTCCTCGGCGAGCGGCTTGACCATCACGGGGAAGATCGCGCGCGACAGCTTCTTCGACGGCTGCGCGCGCCGCGAGACGACGAACGGCGGAACCGCGACGCGGTGATGCTTGAGGATCTCCTTGGAGAGCGCCTTGTCCTGGCACAGCACCAGCGCGCGATGGCCGCAGCCCGTGTACGGGACGCGGCAGAGCTCCAGCACCCCGGCGACGTGGCTCTCGAAGTAGCGCGTTCCGTGGAACGTCTGGACGAAGTTCCAGACGATGTCCGGCTGGATGCGCTCGACCAGGTCGATCACGTCCCGCGGATGCTTGAAGATCGCCCCCAGATGCACCTCGTGGCCGAGCGCCTTCAGGGCGCCGACCACGTGGCCCTCGGTCCGCCAGTCGGGCTCCTCGCGCATCCTCCGCTCGTACTCCCCGTCGGGGGCGGGCGGATCGTGGACCTCGAAGAGGACGAGGATCCGGAGGCGCTCCTTGTGACGCGGCTTCTTCACGGGCCGGTCACCCGGTAGCTGTGGGTCCGGAGCCGATTGACGATGAGCGTCGTCGCGAACGTCGAGAACTTGAGCAGCGTCTTCGCCTCCGATTCGCGGAGCACGAGGTTGTGCGTGGTGCACAGCTGCGCGAGGCCGGCCACCACGCGCCCGACCTGGTTCCGGCGCTCGCCGGACCATCCCGCGATCGCGTCCACGAGCGATCGCTTGTGGGAGCGGATGAAGTCCGAGGCGGGATGCGCCGGCCGCGCGGCGCGGGACGCGCCGAAGATCCGCTTCAGCGCGCGCTCGGTCGCGGCGGGGTCGCCGAGGGGGAAGAGGCGGAGCTTCTTCTCGTAGTAGCTGAGCAGCGTGGACTGGAGCGTGCGCGCCTCCGGCCCCACCACCGGCGTCCGCCGCGGCAGCGGACGGCCGCGCACGTCCCGCATGAGCCGATCGACGTAGCGAAGCTTTTTGATGGCGGGGCGTCCCTCGTAGCGCGATCTCCAGTTCGAGGCCGGGTTCAGCCAGACCGCGAACGTCTCGGCGAAGTCCTCCACGGGATGGGCCTGCGCGTAGTGGTCGGGGACGTTGATCACGAAGTCGCGGCTCTTCGGCTCGATCTCGTAGTAGTAGGGCTGGTACTTCGTCCGCGGAGAGCCGAACACCTCCCGCCAGTCCTCGCGCCGCGAGAGGCGGTACGCGTGGTCGAAGGCGTGGCCGGCCTCGTGCCGGAGCAGCCTCATGCACCAGGAGGCTGTTCCCCCTTCGACCTCGAACATCATCCGGTTCTCGAGCGCCTTCAGGCGCGGGTGGGCGAGGAAGAACGGGATCCCCACCGCCGCCTCGTCGCCGGGGGAGAGCCATTCGTCGGAGAGGAAGCAGACCGGCTTCAGCTTGAGGCGCTGCGCGTCGAGCTCGCGGTCGAGCTGCCGGACCCGAAGCTCCAGCTCCGTTCCTCTGATCCGGACACCGAGATCGCAAATCCGCAGGTGGAGCAGGTCGTCGTCGGAGAGCTTCTCCCACGCGATCTTGGGCTTGCGATTGGCCAGGGCGCGCTCCTCGGGACCGGCGATGCTAGCACGCGCCTTCTCCGAGCGCGGCCGCGAGGGCGCGCGGGTCGGTCGTCGGCGACGCGCACGCGTAGTTCCGGCACACGTACGCGGCCGCACGCCCCGCAACCTGCGCCTTTCCCCGGAGGAGCGGCAGGTCGCTCGGGCCGTCGGCCGGGTCGTGCGCGGCGATCGTGCGGGCCGGGGCGTAGCAGCGCCCCGCGACGTCGAGCAGCGCGCGCGTCTCCGGTGCGTCGCGGGGTCCGACGATCGCGAGCTCGACGACGCTCCCCTCCGCGTAGGCCGCGGCGTGGAGCAGCGAGGCGAAGGCCGACGGCATCCGGCCGACCAGCGGCGCCGCCGCGGCGAGCGTCCGCTCGCCCGCTTCCGCGAGCGCGCGATCGTCGAGATGGCGCCCGAGCCGCAAGAGGACCTCGGCCGCGACGCCCGCCCCGGAGGGGAGCGCGCCGTCGTACGAGCTCCGCGTGCGCGTCAGCAGCGCCTCGTGGTCGTCCGACGTGAAGTAGAAACCCCCCGCGCCGTCGCCGAACCGGGCCGGGAGCATGCGGGCGAGCCGCGCCGCGCGGTCGAGGTCGCGTCTGTCGAAGGAGGACTCGTACAGGTCGAGAAGCCCGCGTGCGAGGAACGCGTAGTCGTCCAGGTAGGCGTTGAGGTGCGCCCGGCCTCGCCGCCAGGAGACGAGGAGCCGGTCCCCGGACGTGAGACGGGTCGTCGCGAAATCGGCCGCGCGACGCGCCGAGCGCAGGTCCTCCTCGCGCCCGAACGCCTGGTGGGCGCGGGCGAACGCCGAGATCATCAGGCCGTTCCATGCGGTGAGGACCTTGTCGTCGGTCGCGGGGCGCTCGCGCGACTCCCGCGCCTGCCGCAACCGCTCCCGGAGAGGGGCGAGGCGGGCCGCCTCCGCCTCGTCGATCGGGCCGCGGGGCAGGTGCGCGACGCTCTTCCCTTCGAAGTTCCCCACCGCGCCGATGCCGAGCGCCGCGGCCGCGAACGCCCCGTCCTCGGGCCCGAGTGCCCGCGCGACCTCGTCCGGAGTCCACACGTAGAAGCGTCCCTCATGCCCCTCGCTGTCGGCGTCGAGCGACGCCCACAGCTCCCCATCCGGCCCCGTCAGCTCGCGGCGCACGAAGTCCAGCGTCTGCTCGACCACGCGCCGGTAGAACGGCTTCCGCGTGACGCGCCAGGCGTCCACGTACACCGGGACGATCAGCGCCTGGTCGTAGAGCATCTTCTCGAAGTGGGGGACGAGCCACCTCTCGTCGACGCTGTAGCGGGCGAAGCCGCCCCCGATCTGGTCGAACATCCCGCCGGAGGCCATGCGGTCGAGCGTCGTCTCCACCATGCGGCGGGGCTCCGCCTCGCCGGAGGCGGCGTGCTCCCGGAGGAGCAGCGCCAGCGCTCCGTGCGGAGGGAACTTCGGCGCCCCCCCGAACCCGCCCCACTCGTGATCGAACCGCGCGGCCAGATCGGCGGCGGCGAGACGGCTCTCGGTCACGCCGACGCGCCGTCCCGCCGGTGCTACGGGCGGGGTCGCGGCGAGGGCCTCCGTCAGCGCCGCGGCCTGCGCCGCGATCCCCTCGCGTCGCCCCGACCAGGCGTCGCGGACGCGCGCGAGGATCGACGCGAACCCCGGTCTTCCGTAGCGGTCCTCGGGCGGGAAGTAGGTCCCGCCGAAGAACGGCTTCCCGTCGGGCGTCAGGAACACGGAGAGCGGCCAGCCGCCCTGCCCGGTGAGCATCTGGACGGCCGTCATGAAGATCTCGTCGAGGTCCGGCCGCTCCTCGCGATCGACCTTGATGGAGACGAACGACGCGTTCAGGAGGGAGGCGATCGCGTCGCTCTCGAACGACTCCCGCTCCATGACGTGGCACCAATGACAGGCGGCGTAGCCGATCGAGAGGAAGATCGGCTTGTCCTCGGCCTTGGCGCGGGAGAGGGCCCCGGGCCCCCACGGATACCAGTCGACGGGGTTGTGGGCGTGCTGCAGAAGGTAGGGACTGGTCTCGTGGATCAGCCGGTTGGGCCGCCGGGTGGACTGCGTGGTCATCACATTCAGTGTGGCCGGTTTTGGCCTCAGGAGTCGCC